>DATDJF010000151.1:0-7291 GCA_036520715.1 Burkholderiaceae bacterium
TCGCGGCTCAATGCCGTGGTCAAGCTGGTCAAGCGCAAGGACGTCACCGAGCTGATCAACGCCTGCGACGCCGGCCGCGAGGGCGAGCTGATCTTCCGCCTGATCGTGCAGTACGCCGGCATCGACAAGAAGGCGGCCAAGCCGGTGCGGCGGCTGTGGCTGCAGAGCATGACGCCGCAGGCCATCCGCGACGGCTTCGACGAGCTGCGCAGCGACGCGCAGATGCATGGCCTGGCCGACGCCGCGCGCAGCCGCAGCGAGGCCGACTGGCTGGTCGGCATCAACGGCACACGCGCGATGACGGCGTTCAACTCGCGCGACGGCGGCTTCTTTCTCACCACCGTGGGCCGCGTGCAGACGCCGACGCTGTCGATCGTGGTCGAGCGCGAAGAGAAGATCCGCAAGCACGTGGCGCGCGCCTACTGGGAGGTCAAGGCGGCGTTTCTGGCCCAGGCCGGCACCTACGAGGGTAAGTGGTTCGACCCCAAGTGGAAGAAGAACGAGGATGACGCCGAGGCGCGCGCCGACCGCCTGTGGAACGAAGCCGACGCACGTGCCATCGAGCAGGCGGTGCGCGGCCAGCAGGGGCGCGTCAGCGAGGAATCCAAGCCGAGCACGCAGAGCAGCCCGCTGCTGTACGACCTGACCACGCTGCAGCGCGAGGCCAACGGCCGCTTCGGCTACTCGGCCAAGACGACGCTGTCGCTGGCGCAGGCGCTGTACGAGAAGCACAAGGCGCTGACCTATCCGCGCACCGACTCGCGAGCGTTGCCCGAGGACTACTTGGCCACCGTCAAGAAGACGATGGCCGTGCTGGCCGACGGCGACCTGCCGGGCCCGTTGCGCGAGCTGGCGCGCCACGCCAAGCTGGCGTTGAAGGCCGACTACGTGAAGCCGATGAAACGCGTGTTCGACAACGCCAAGGTATCGGACCACTTCGCGATCATCCCGACCTTGCAGACACCGGCGCACCTGAGCGAGGCCGAGGCCAAGCTCTACGACATGGTGGTCAAGCGCTTCATCGCGGTGTTCTATCCGCCGGCCGAGTACCTGCTGACCACGCGCATCACCACCGTCGGGGCGCACGGCTTCCAGACCAACGGCCGCGTGCTGGTCAACCCCGGCTGGCAGGCGGTGTACGGCAAGGAGGCGCAGGACGAGGACGCCAATCTGGCGCCGGTGCTGCCCGACGAGACGGTGCGCAACGTCGAGGTCGACGTGCTGGCGCTGAAGACCCGGCCGCCGGCGCGCTACAACGAGGGCACGCTGCTGTCGGCGATGGAAGGCGCAGGCAAGTTGATCGAGGACGACGAGCTGCGCGCCGCGATGCACGACAAGGGCCTGGGCACGCCGGCCACGCGCGCGTCCATCATCGAAGGCCTGATCTACGAGAAGTACATGCATCGCGACGGCCGCGAGCTGGTGCCCACCGCCAAGGCGTTCCAGTTGATGACGCTGCTGCGCGGCCTGGACGTCGAGGACCTGACCAAGCCGGAGCTCACCGGCGACTGGGAGTACCGGCTGCTGGAGATGGAGCACGGCCGGCTGAGCCGCGGCGACTTCATGAAGGAAGTCGCCGCGATGGCCGAGCGCATCGTGCGCAAGGCCAAGGAGTACGACCGCGACACCATCCCGGGCGACTACGCGACGCTGGCGACGCCGTGCCCCAACTGCGGCGGCGTGGTGAAGGAGAACTACCGGCGCTTCGCCTGCGAGGCCTGCGAGTTCAGCATCACCAAGATCCCGGGCGCGCGCAGCTTCGAGCTCGCCGAGGTCGAGGCCTTTCTGCGCGACAAGAAGATCGGCCCGCTGGAGGGCTTTCGCTCGAAGGCCGGCTGGCCGTTCTCGGCCGAGCTGCGGCTGGTCTACGACGACGAGATCAAGAACTGGAAGCTCGAGTTCGACTTCGGCGAAGACGCGCGCCGCGCGCAGGAGGACGGCGAGCCGGTCGACTTCAGCGGCCAGGCCTCGCTCGGCGCCTGCCCCAAGTGCAAGGGCCACGTCTACGAGCACGGCACCAGCTACGTGTGCGAGCACGCCACCGGCCCCAAGCAGACCTGCGACTTCAAGAGCGGCAAGATCATCCTGCAGCAGCCGGTCGCGCACGAGCAGATGCACAAGCTGCTGGCCGGCGGCCGTACCGACTTGCTCGACGGCTTCGTCTCCAACCGCACGCGGCGCAAGTTCAAGGCTTTCCTGCGCTACGACGCGCAGGAAGGCAAGGTGATGTTCGAGTTCGAGCCGCGGCCGCAGCGCGGCGCCAAGGGCGCGCCGGCGAAGACGGCCCAGCCCGCTGCGACAGCCGCCGCGCCGACGGCGCCAGCGCCAAAAGCTGCGACCAGGAAAGTGGCGGTCAAGGCGGCGCCCGCGGCGCCAGAGGCAGCGCCCGCCGGGAAGGCCGCCGTCAAGGCAGCGGCGGCCAGGAAGCCCGCAGCCAAGAAGAAGTCTGCTGCCCGCAAGTCGGGCTGAGCGAAACGCTGGCGGCACCATGTCGTGGCTGGTGCTGCAAAAGCTGCTGGCGATGTTCGTCGTCGTCGCGATCGGCTGGTGGGCCGGACGCCAGCGCTGGCTGGGCGAAGGCGACACCGCCCGCGTGCTGGGCAACGCCGCGTTCATGATCTTCGTGCCGGCGCTGCTGTTTCGCACCGCGGCGCGGCTCGAGCTGGCCACGCTGCCGTGGCACACGCTGGCGGCCTTCTTCGTGCCGACACTTGCCTTGATGCTGGTGGTGTACGGGCTGGTGCGCAGCAGCAGCCATGCCCAGGCGCCGGCGCGCGCGGCGGTGCGCGCGATCACCAGCGTCTACGGCAATGCGGTGCAGGTGGGCATCCCGATGGCCGCGGCGTTGTTCGGCGAAAGCGGCCTCGGGCTGCACCTGACGCTGGTCAGCCTGCACGGCCTGGTGCTGCTGACGGTGTTGACGGCACTGGTCGAGCACGACGTCGCCGGCGCGTCGCCGTCGTCCTCGCGCTCGGAGGTCTGGCGCACGATGCTGCGCAACATGGTCGTGCATCCTGTCGTGTTGCCGCTGCTCGTCGGGTTGCTGTTCAACGCCGCCGGCTTGCGCTTGCCCGAACTGTTCGACCAGTTGCTGCAGGTGCTCGGCAGCGCCGTGGTGCCGGTGTGCCTGGTGCTGATCGGCTTGTCGCTGCACCACTACGGCGTGCGCGGGCCGGTGCGCGAGTCGATCGCGCTGTCGGCGATCAAGCTGATCGTGATGCCGGCCTGCGTGTGGCCGCTGGCCCATTGGGTGTTCGGCCTGTCGGGCCAGGCGCTGGCGGTGGTGATGCTGATGGCGGCGCTGCCGGTGGGCAGCAATGCGTTGATGTTCGCGCAACGTTATCGCACCGACGAGGCCGCGGCGACCGGGGCGATCGTGATTTCTACCGTGGCATTTGCGTTCACCGCACCGCTGTGGCTGGCGGCTTTGGCGCACTTCTAGCCGGGGTGGGACAATCCCGCGGACATGACAGCCCCCAGCCCACTGCGTTCGCGGCCCCCGAGGGGCGCGTCAGGTCCTTCGGGCGGCCGGGCGGACCTGACATGAACCCCAAGGACGTCCCCGAGTACATGGCCCAGCTGGGCACCTGCGCGCGGGCGGCTGCCGCGGCGATGGCGCGCGCACCGCTGGCGGCGCGCAACGCGGCGTTGCTCGAGTTGGCACGGTTGCTGCGCGCCGACAGCGCGGCGCTGCAGCAGGTCAATCGCGGTGACGTCGATGCCGCTGCGGCAGCCGGGCTGCAGCCGGCACTGGTCGACCGCTTGAAGCTGACGCCGGCGATCATCGAGACGGTGGCACGCGGCTGCGAGCAGATTGCCGCGATGGCCGATCCGATCGGCGAGATCAGCGAGCTCAAGCGCCAGCCGAGCGGCATCCAGGTGGGCCGCATGCGGGTGCCGCTGGGCGTGTTCGCGATGGTCTTCGAGAGCCGGCCCAACGTCACGATCGAGGCTGCATCGCTGGCGATCAAGAGCGGCAATGCCGCGATCCTGCGCGGCGGCTCCGAGGCGCTGGCGTCCAACCTGGCGCTGGCCCGGCTGGTCGAGCGCGCGCTGGCCAGCGTCGCGTTGCCCGGCGAGGCCGTGCAAATGGTGGCCACCACCGACCGGGCGGCCGTCGGCTGCCTGCTGGCGATGCACGAGCAGGTCGACGTCATGATTCCGCGCGGCGGCAAGAGCCTGATCGAGCGCGTCAGCGCCGAGGCCAAGATGCCGGTGATCAAGCACCTCGACGGCAATTGCCACGTGTACGTCGATGCCGAGGTCGACCTGGCGATGGCACTGGCCGTGACCGACAACGCCAAGACGCAGAAGTACAGCCCCTGCAACGCGGCCGAATCGCTGCTGGTGCACGCGCGCCAAGCGCCGGCCTTCCTGCCGCGCATCGCGGCGCTGTTCGCGGCCAAGGCGGTGCAGATGCGCTGCGACGAATCCGCGCTCGGGTTGGTGCGGGCGGTGCCCGGCGTGCTCGCGGTGCCCGCGCTGCCCGAGGATTGGTCGGCCGAGTATCTGGCGCCGATCATCAGCGTCAAGGTGGTCGACAGCCTCGACGAGGCGATCGCGCACATCAACCGTTATGGCTCGCATCACACCGATGCGATCCTCACGTCGAACCACGGGCATGCGATGCGATTCCTGCGCGAGGTCGATTCGGCCAGCGTGATGGTCAACACCAGCACCCGGTTCGCCGACGGCTTCGAGTACGGACTGGGTGCCGAGATCGGCATCTCCACCGACAAGTTCCACGCCCGCGGGCCGGTGGGGCTCGAGGGGCTGACCTCGCAGAAGTGGGTCGTGCTGGGCGACGGCGAGTTGCGCGCATGAGCGCCGCGCGGCCGCTCCGAAGGCGCTCGCTCCCCCTTGGGGGGACGGCGCGCAGCGCCAAGGGGGCCGAATGAGCTCGTGCGTCACGGGGGTTCGCCGTTGAGCTCACTGCATTGGTTGCTGCTGGTCGGCTTGATCGTCTGCGGCTTCTGGATGGTGGGCGCGCACAACCGCATCGTCGGCTTGCGGGCCACCATCGTCGACGTCTGGTCGCAGGTCGATGCGCTGCTCGAGCGCCGCGGCCAGGTGCTCGACGCCTTGGCGCAGGCGCTGTGGGACCTGTGGCCCAACGGCCGCGGCAGCGTCGATGCCCTGCGCTCGGCGCAGCAGCAGTTGCAGGCGGCGGCGCAGGCGGTGCGTGCACGGCCTTCGCGCGCCACCGCGGCAGCCAGCCTGGCCACCGCCGAGGGCGCGCTCCACGGCACGCTGGCGCGGGTGCTGAACGAGGTCGAATCCGACGCCGCGCTGCACGCCAACGACACGGTGGCCACGCAGATGCTGGCGCTGTTCGAGTTCGGCCCGCAGTTGATCGAGCTGCGCCAGCGCTTCAACCAGGCCAGCGTGGCCTACAACGAGGCGATCCGGCAGTTCCCCACCAGCCTGCTGGCGCCGGTGTTCCGATTCGAGACGGCGGGGTCGCTGTGAGCGGCGCGCGGCCGCTCCGAAGCCGCTCACTCCCCTTCGGGGGGAGGGCCCGCAGGGCCAAGGGGGCTGCATGAGCGGCGTCGACGACGAGACATCCCCGGCACCACCCAAGGCGGCGGTGGCCGCAACGCCAGCGCCGCCCGATCCGGTGGAGGCGGCGCAGCGGCGCAAGCGCTTCGCGCTGGTCGCCGGTCCGGGCCAGTTGCATGCCGCCGTGCTGGCGCTGCTGCTGACGCCCGGCCGCGCGCGCGAGATGTCGGTGTGGCGCGACGAGTGCCGCCAGACGGTCGGCGCCAAGGAGTTGCGCAACGAACTGATGAAGGTCGAATGGCCCGAGCGCATGCCCTGGCTGGAGTGGTTCATCGCCCGCGTGGCGTTGGGCCCGCTCGACAAGCGCCAGCAGCTGCTGCGCGCGGTGCGCCGGCTGATCGCCGCCGACGGGCGCACGCTGGCGATCGATCGCCTGCGCTGGCTGGCGGTCCGCCACGCGCTGGGTGACGTGCGTGCGCTGGCGCGGCCCGCCGCCGCCGAGGTCGAACTCGAAGGTCTGGCCACCGAGACCGCGCTGCAGATCGGCCGCTTCGGCGCCTTCCTGTCGCGCATCGTGCCGGCGCCGGAAATCGACCTCGACGTGGTGTCGGGCGTGGCGACCAGCGGCGAGCGCTGGTGGCGCGAGGTGATGCAGCCCTGGCCCGATGCCGGCGCCACCCGCGACATGCCCGATGCCAACGCGCTGGTCAGCGCGCTGCACGACGTGCAGGCGCTGCCCTGGATGTTGAGGCCGGTGCTGGTGCGGCGCTGGGTCGACGCCGCGGTGGCGCTGTCGCCCGCCGGCCAGCTGGCTGCGCCGGCCGCCGAAGCCCTGCGCATCGCCGCGCGCCTGCTCGACAGCCCGCTGCCGCCTGCGGTGGCGGCCTGCTTCGTCGAGGTCGAAGCCGCCTGAACCGCGGGCGGCGTGCCGCCCGGCGGTAGAACCCACGAGGCGTGGCGGCCGGCGTCCCGCCTATGATTGACTCGATCCAAGGAGTCGACGATGGTCACGAGAAGAAGGGTGCTGGCTCGCAGCGCCGAGGTGGCGACGCTGCTGGCCGCAGCCGGGCTGTTGCCGGCGCCGGCCCACGCGGCCTGGTCGCAAGCCGCGTTCGAGGCCAAGAGCCTGGCCGATGCGGTCAAGGCGCTGGGCGGCGCGGCACCGGCCGAAAGCAAGGACATCACGCTGACCGGCCCCGACATCGCCGAAAACGGTGCCGTGGTGCCGCTCGCCTGCGCCTGCGCACTGCCCGGCGTCAAGCGCCTGATGTTGCTGGTCGAGAAGAACCCCAACACGCTGGCAGCCGTGTTCGACGTCAGCGACGCCATCGAGGCCAACGTCGCCACCCGCGTGAAGATGGGCCAATCGAGCAACGTGTTCGCCGTCGCGATGATGGCCGACGGCAAGGTGTTGTACGCACAAAAGGAAGTCAAGGTCACCCTCGGTGGCTGTGGTGGGTGAGGCCGGACGAGAGCCCGCGCCTGCGCGCGGGCGAGCGCCTGCCGAACCGGCCGGGCATGCAGGCCCGGCCGTGGCTGAGTGACAAGGAGTGATCCGATGGCAGACCCGATGCGAATCCGTGCGCAGGCCGCTGGCGACAAGGCCACCGTGCGCGTGCTGATGAGCCACGAGATGGAAACCGGCCAGCGCAAGGACACGGCCGGCAAGACGATTCCCGCCTGGTTCATCGCGGAAGTCAACGCGCAGCACAACGGCAAGACCGTGCTCGACGCGCAATGGGGCCCGGCGGTGTCGAAGAACCCGTTCCTGCAGTTCGTGGTCAAGGGCGCG
>DATDJF010000152.1:0-2720 GCA_036520715.1 Burkholderiaceae bacterium
GAGTACACGCGCCTGGGCAGCGCTGCGCAACGCGACATCACGCGGCGCGCGGCCTTCCAGCCCGTGATGACCATCTACCGCACGATGGCGAACCTGAACTACGTGGACAACACGCTCGACCCGAGCCCGCGCGGCTACGGCTCGCTGCTCAGCGACCGACCCGACCTGATGAACTTTCAGCTCACGGGTTTCGGCCGCGTGCAGACGCCCGATGCGTGGTTGTCCACCTGGTCGGGCCTGTCGAGCAACGCCAACCTGCTGAACAACGGCCCCGCGATCACCGAGCCGGTGGTGGTGGTGAATGCCGGGCGCGACCTCGACGTCTATCCGCGCACGCACTCGCGCGCCATCTTCGACGCGCTGGCGAGCACGGACAAGACCTTCCTCGACTTCCCCGATCGCCTGCACTACTTCGAGCCCGACGAAGGCGAGGCCGACAACGCCGGCGCGCAGGCGCAGCTCGCACAGCTCGTGCCCTGGCTGCAGGCGCGGATGCCGCTGTAGAGCCGTCGATCGCGCACTGAAGTGGGTCCGCTCCTACCGCGGGGGTCTTCGTGGTCGCGTTGCCCATCGCTTCAGATTCTGGACTGGTCAAGTCCTCCCTTCGTCGGCAAGCTGTCGATGCATGCCGGCGCAACATCGCAGCTTCGAAGGGGACACGGATGACGATCCAGCTCGCAGGGCTCAGCGGCAGCAGGGTGGATGTCGCTGCAGACGCCGTGCAGGCGTTCAAGGCGGGGTTCAAGGGCCCGGTGCTCACGCCGGACGACCCGGCTTACGAGGACACGCGCAAGGTCTGGAACGCGATGATCGATCGCCGCCCCGGACTGATCGTGCGCTGCACCGGCACCGCCGACGTGGTGCAGGCCGTTCGCTTCGCGCGCCAGCACGGCCTTCTCAACTCCGTGCGCGGCGGTGGCCACAACATCGCGGGGCTGGCGGTGTGCGAAGGCGGCCTGATGATCGACATGTCGCTGCTGCGCGGGGTGTGGGTCGACCCGGTGCGGCGCGTCGCCCAGGTGCAAGCCGGTTGCACGCTCGGCGACGTCGACCGCGAGACGCAGCTGCACGGCCTGGCAGCCGTGCTCGGCTTCGTGTCGGCCACGGGCATCGCGGGGCTGACGGTCGGCGGGGGCTTCGGCTACCTGACCCGACGCCATGGTTGGACTTGCGACAACCTGGTGTCGATGGAAGTGGTCACTGCAGCGGCGCAGGTGCTGCGTGTCTCCGAAAAAGAAAACGCCGACCTGTTCTGGGCGCTGCGCGGTGGCGGCGGCAACTTCGGCATCGTGACGTCGTTCGAGTACCGGCTGGTGCCGGTCGGGCCCGAGATCCTCGGCGGGGCGATCGTGTGGCGTGGCGAGGATGCCACGCAGGTGCTCGAGGCGTTCCGCGAGTTCAGCGCCAAGGCGCCGCGCGAGCTGACGACCGTGGCGGTGTTGCGCAGGGCGCCGCCTGCGCCCTGGCTGCCGAAAGAGGTGCACGGCGAGCCGATCGTCGCTCTGTTTGTGTGCCACAGCGGCAACGCCGAGGATGGCGAGACGTTGCTCGCGCCCTTGCGCAAGCTGGGCCGGCCGGTGGCCGACATCGTGATGCGCAGGCCCTACACGCAGATGCAGAGCCTGCTCGACGCCACGCAGCCCAAGGGGCGGCGCTACTACTGGAAGTCGCACTACCTGGCCGGCATCGATGATCGCCTGGTCGAGCTGGCCGCAGAGCACGCAGGCCGCATCCGCTCGCCGCATTCGGCCATCCTGCTGTTCCAGATTCAAGGCGCGCTCAATGATCGTCCCGCCGGCTACTCGCCGGCAGGCAACCGCAACGCGGCCTACGTGCTCAACATCACCGGGTCGTGGGAGAACGCTGCCGACGACGCCGTGAATGTCGCGTGGGCGCGCGACTGCTTCGAGGCGACACGATCGTGCTCGACCGGCGGCACGTACATCAACTTCCTGACCGAGGAAGAAGGGCGCGACCGCATCGAGGCGGCGTACAGCCCAGCCGACCTGGAAAAGCTCGCCACGCTCAAGCGCCAGTACGACCCGGACAACCTCTTGCGTCACACCAAGCGCGTCGGGGCCTGATGATCGTGCGCGAGAGGGGGCACGGCGGTCTCTGTTCGCCGCAGGAAGCGCCGCCCGCCTTCAGTCGATGAAACCATCCAGGCGGTCGAGCTCTTGATCGAGCGCGTCGGCGAACCGCGCCAACCCCACGCCCAGGGCACGCAGCCAGGCGCGAAGGCGCAGCAGGTCCAGTGCGCGCTCGCCGCGCTCGAACTTGCTGACCTCGCTCTGCGTGATGCCCAGCCGATGAGCCAACTCGGTCTGGTTGAAGCCGGCGTCCTCGCGCAACTGCACGAGCATGCGCAGCAGCGCCGACCGCTGCCTGGACAGCACGGGGCGCCGGCTGGGCCGGGTTTCGGCGCCCCGTGGTTCGGCTTGCAATGGCTGGCTACTGGACAGAGATCACCTTGGTGGTCTGCGTGGCATCGAGCACCAGCGTCGACGGCCAGGTGGGCCAGTTGACGCCGAGCGCGCTGTTGTTCGGGTCGCCGCTGCGTGCGAAGGCGCCGATGCTGCGCATCATCGTGTCCGACAGGGCCAGGCGGCCCGGCTGGTTGGCCGTGGTGAACGCGATGTTGGCGTACAGCGAGGGGCCGAAGTTGCCGAACGCAAACCACAAGTCGAATCCGTGCGACGCGCCGTAGATGTCGTTGAACG
>DATDJF010000153.1:0-8699 GCA_036520715.1 Burkholderiaceae bacterium
CCACGTCTGCTGTGGGGCGCGCTCATCGTGGTGGCGGTCTGGCTGGCCCTGGTGTCGTTGTTGGCCTGGTGGTTGCTATCTTGGGTCACCGCCGGCGCGTGACGCCGCGCGCCGTGAACGCCAACGCGCAGCCGGCGGCGCACGCATCCATAGAAACCCGCCCGTTGCGAAGCGGCAAAAGACTTTTGCCGCGTTGTCACCGCTGCGACATGCTCCTACACTGCGTTCCCCGCGGTCGACCGGCGTTGCTTCGCGCAAGTTGCGCCAGACCGGGGCATTGCTCTGCTCGCAGACGATGGTGTGGTTTCAGAACGGTTTCCGCTTCGCCGGAGGAGACAAATGAAGAATGTTGTGAAACTGGGCGCCGCCATCGCCGTGGCCGCGCTCACAGCGTGGTCCACGACGTCGGCGCTCGCGCAGACGCCTGTCAAGCTCGAGAAGGTGGTCAGCGGCATCAACACGCCTCTGGCCATGGTGCAGCCGCCGGGCGACCCGCGTTTGTTCATCGTCGAGCAGAACGGTCGCATCAAGATCCTCGAAGGCGGCAAGCTGCGTGACACGCCGTTCCTCGACATCCGCAGCAAGATCAAGACGCTGTTTCACGACTTCGACGAACGCGGCCTGCTCGGCCTGACGTTCCACCCGAAGTTCAAGGACAACGGCAAGTTCTACGTTGCCTACAGCGCGCACCTCGACTACGGCGCCGACCTCGGCCAGATGCTGTGGTACGACCACAGCAACGTCGTCGAGGAGTACACGGTGCTGGCCGGCGACAAGAACGCGGCCGACCCAAGCAGCGCGCGGCGCATCCTGTCGCACGCGTGGCCGCAGTTCAACCACAACGGCCACTGGATCGGCTTCGGCCCCGACGGCATGTTGTACGTGTCGTTGGGCGACGGTGGCTACGCCAACGACTGGGGCATCGGCCACAACGTGATGCACGGCAACGGCCAGGACCTGACCACCAACCTGGGCAAGATCCTGCGCATCGACGTCGACAAGCGCACCGGCAACAAGCCCTACGGCATCCCGGCCGACAATCCGTGGCCGAACGCGAAGGACGTGAACCCCGAGATCTGGGCACTGGGCCTGCGTAACCCGTGGCGCTGCTCGTTCGACATGGGCAGCCGGGACGCACAGCTGTATTGCGGCGACGTGCAGCAAAACAGCTACGAGGCGATCAAGCTGATCGGGCGTGGCCAGAACATGGGCTGGCGCCGTGTCGAAGGCATCATGCGCTGCTTCGACTACCAGAAGCCGGACGACCACCCGGCCAACTGCGACAAGAGCGGCATCACGCCGGCGATCATCGAGTACAACAACTGCACCGCCAAGCCGCAGGGCTGCAAGGGCATCTCGGTGACCGGTGGCTACGTCTACCGCGGCAGCCACGCGGCGTGGCGCGGCAAGTACTTCTTCGGCGACTGGAGCAAGGGCTTCGGCGAGATGGACGGCCAGCTCTTCGTCGGCACCAAGGGCGCCGACGGCAAGTGGACGATGGACACCCTGCAGGTCACCAACATGTCGGGCAAGCTGCCCTACGTGCTGGCCTTCGCGCAGGACAACGCCGGTGAGGTCTACGTGCTGACCTCGATCACCACCGGCCCCAACGGCTCGCTGGACACGATCTACAAGATCGTTCCGTAAGTTGCGGTGATTGACCCGTCGCCACCGGGGCGTTTCTTGCGCCCCGGTGGCGCGTTTGTTTCGGCCTGGGCACACTGGGCACCGAACGCTTACAGGAGTGTGCGAATGCAGTCGTGGTTGCGCGTGACGTGCGCGTGGTCGGTTTGCCTGGTCGTCTGCGGCGCGGTGTGGGCGCAGGCGGCTCCGGCGCCCGCCGAGCCTGCGCCCAGTTTCGACAAGGCCTACCTCAGCAACAACAAGAACATCGCGGCCGGCAAGGATGTCTGGGAGCAGCAGTGCCGCCACTGCCACGGCAAAGCGGCGTATCCGGGCAAGGCGCCGAAGCTGGACCCCGGCAAGTACACGCCCGACTTCGTGTACGACCGCGTCACCTACGGCTTCGGCAAGATGCCGCCGTGGAAGGACGTGTTCTCGATCGAGCAGCGCAAGGCCGTCACGGCCTACGTGAAGAGCGACGACTTCGCGCCGTGAGTGCGGCGCCGCCGCGGCGGTAAGCTCCGCAGGGCGGATGGCCGTACTTGTGGAGAGGGGTGACGCATGCGGTGGCTGAATGTCGGGTTGGCGCTGGTGATGATCGCCTTCGCCGCCGTGCAATACAACGACCCCGACTGGGCCTTGTGGGTCTTCTACTACGGCGTGCCGGCGTTCTGGGCGCTGGTGGCAGGCCTGCGGCACCGGCTGCTGCAGCGCATGCAGTGGCTCGGCGCGTTGTGGGCCTGCGTGGCCGGCTGGATCGGCCTGGTCGTGTACTACTGGCCCACGATGCCCGGCTTCTGGCGCCAGGCCGTGTGGTGGGAGGAAGAGACCGCGCGCGAGGGCATGGGCCTGATGATCGCGCTCGCAGTGCTGGCGGTGGCGCTGTTCACCGCCTACCGCAAGCGGTGACCTCAGGCCTCCAGTGCTGACCGGGCGCCGCGCCGATCGTCAGAACGAACCGAAGATCTCGGCCCTCACGCGCCGGCCCTGTGCCGGGAAGCCGACGAACTGCTCGTAGTACTTGTCGAACACATTGTCGAGCGACAGGCGCAGCCGCATCGGGCCGTAGGTGAAGGTGTAGCCGGCGTCGAACACCGTGAAGCTCGGCATTTCGATGTCGCCCGTGGGGTTGGAGCGGTCGAGGAAGTGGCCGACGTAGCGCACGGTGCCGAACACGCTGTTGCGCGCATCGAAGTCGAACCAGGTCGACGCACTGGCCACCTTCTCCGGCCGGTTGCGCAACTGCTGCAAGCCGTCGCGCACGTCGATGTTGAGGAAGGTCGCCGCCGCCTGCACGCGCCATTGCGGCGTCAGCCGCATGTTGATCTGCGGCTCGATGCCCCTGACGACGATCTTGCCGCGATTGATGTTGGTGAAGGTGTTGCCGTCGAAGTCGACCAGATCCTCGTACTCGGTCTGGAACAGGCTCACTTGCGCCGACGAGCCGTTGTCGTCGAGGCGGTGTGCCAGCAGCAGCTCGGCGTTCTTGCTGCGCTCGGGGCGCAGGTCGGGGTTGGCGCCGATCGGAAAGCCCAGTGCAAAGAAGCTCGGTGGCTTGAAGCCCTCGCTGTAGGTGGCCTTCAGAGAGGTGGCGCCGTCGGGCAGGTTCCACACCAGGCCCAGATGCGGCGTGGTCTCGCTGTCGACGCCTTCGATGTCGTCGTGCCGCACGCCGATCTGCACCGACAGCGACGGCAGCACCTTGACCCAGCCTTCGATGAACGCCGACTTGGTGTCGCGGTCGAGCGCGAAGGTCAGCGGCAGCGTGCCGACGCCGAAGAAGTCGCCGACGCTGGTGAGGCTGCCTTTTTCCGTCTGGTACTCGAACCCTGCCACCACGCCGGCCGTGTTGGCGTACTCATGGGTCGCGGTCACGGTGGCGTTGTCGCGCCGGAACTCGGTGTCGCTGGTGAAGGCGGGCACCGGAAAGCGCACGCCGCCATCGACCGCGGCGTTGTCGGCATGCTCGCGCCGGTCGTAGCGCGACAGCACGGCGTCGAAGCGCACCGTGCGCACGTCGCCGCCCCACAAGCGGGTGCCGAACACCTCGTCGGTGGAGTCGCGCAGCGTCTTCTGGCGGTTCACCGCCAGCCGCGGGCCGCCGCTGTCGTCGGGGAACGCCTCGCTGTTGCGTTCGACGTGGCTGCCGAACAGCTCGATGTTGAACCACTCGTGTGCGGCCAGCCGCGCCGACCCCGACACGCTGTTCAGGCGCAGCTTGGAGTCGCTGTCGGAGTCGCCTTCCTCGGTGCGGCCGGCGCTGATCTGCGCGCTCAGGTTGTCCTGCCCGAACGACAGCGTGCCGCCGAGCTTGCGGTGGCCGTCGCCACCGACGGCGGCATAGCCGATGCCCGAGAAGCCGCTGGCGGCGGCGCGCCGGGTGATGATGTGCAGCACGCCCGACAGCGCTTCGCCGCCGTACACCGCCGAGGCCGGGCCGCGCAGCAGCTCGATGCGCTCGATCTGGCTGACGTCGAGCGCCGACAGGTCGAATGCGCTGCCGCGCGTGGTGGTCGGGTCGTTGAGCTTGACGCCGTCGAGCATGACCAGCAGGTGGCTGTTCTCGGCGCCGCGCATGTACAGCGAGACGAAGCCGCCGGACTGGCCGGCCTGGTCGGTGTAGACGCCCACCGTGCGGATCAGCAGGTCCTCCAGGCGCGCGACGTGGCTCGCCTCGATTTCCTGGCGGTCGATGATGGTGATGTTCTGCGCCAGGCCGGCAGCCGACAGCGGCAGCCGCGTGCCGGTGACCACCACCGTCGGCGTGCCACTCGTCTGGGCCTGGGCCGCCGCCAGCGGCAGGGCGGCACACAGCACCGCCAAGGCCCGGCGGGCAAAGGGCGCGTGGGCGCGATGGGCTGCGCGGTAAGGCATTCGAGAGTCTCCTCGTGCTGTGCCGCCGGGCTGGGCCCGCCACGGCGGCCGATCTTCGGGTCGGGAGTGCGCACTGTAGTGAACGACCGGCAGGGCGCCCCTATGGTTTGTGCGCAGGTGGTGGTGATTGAACGGTAAGGCTGTGTTGCGTAAATCAACGGTTGTTGTAGCATATACAACTACACGTAGTAATATCTACACAAATGCTCTGGCGCCTGCTGGTCCTGTCGCTGCCCACCGA
Source organism: Burkholderiaceae bacterium (assembly GCA_036520715.1). Lineage (GTDB taxonomy): Bacteria > Pseudomonadota > Gammaproteobacteria > Burkholderiales > Burkholderiaceae_C > JAEUPI01. The sequence continues at coordinate 4,739 of DATDJF010000153.1, forward strand.
GAACGCCACCGCGCGCATGCGGGCCTGGCGTTCGTTGAAGGCGGCTGGTGCCGCCGTGTTGCGCGACGGCGTGTACCTGCTGCCCGTCGGCGACGTGCATGCCGCCACGTTGCAGGCGGTGGCCGACGACGTGCGCGCCAACGGCGGCGAGGCCCAGGTGTTCGAAGGCGAGCCGGCCGGCGCGGTGGACTACGCGCCGTTGTTCGACCGCAGTGCCGACTTCGGCACGCTGCTCGGCGAGATCGGCAACTGCCGCGCTGCACTGGCCGACGACACCGCGCTGCAGGTGCTCAAGCAGACGCGCAAGCTGCGCAAGGCCTTCGAGCAACTGGCCGCGATCGACTTCTTCCCCGGCGAGGCGCATCTGCAAACCGCGGCCGCGTTGTCGACGCTCGAGGCCGACGCCGCGCGCGCCGCTGCGCCCGACGAGCCCCACGCCGCGGCGCGCACGATCGAGCGGCTCGATGCCGCCGGCTACCGCGGCCGTGTCTGGGCCACCCGTCGCCGGCCGTGGGTCGACCGCCTGGCCAGCGCCTGGCTGATCCGCCGCTTCATCGACCCGCAGGCGCGTTTCGTGTGGCTGAAGACACCGGCCGATTGCCCGAAGCGTGCGCTCGGCTTCGATTTCGACGGCGCCACCTTCACTCACGTCGGGGCGCGCGTGACCTTCGAAACGCTGCTGGCCAGCTTCGGCCTGGAGACACCGGCCCTGTTGCGCCTCGGTGTGCTGGTGCACGGCCTCGACGCGGGCGGCGTGATGCCGCCGGAGGCGGCCGGTGTCGAGCGCGTGCTCGCCGGCATGCGCGACGCGATCGCCGACGACGACCAGTTGCTGCTCGCCGCCGCCGGCGTGTTCGAGGGCCTGCTGGTCGCGTTCGAGAAGGACCTCGCAGGATGAGCGCAGGCAAGCCGCAGGCAGTGAGCTTCCGGGAGGCATTTCGCTTCTGGCTGAAGTTGGGCTTCGTCAGCTTCGGCGGGCCGGCGGGCCAGATCGCGATCATGCACAGCGAGTTGGTGGAGCGCCGACGCTGGATCAGCGAGCGGCGCTTTCTGCACGCGCTCAACTACTGCATGGTGCTGCCCGGGCCCGAGGCGCAGCAGCTCGCCACCTACATCGGCTGGCTGATGCACCGCACGTGGGGCGGCATCGTGGCCGGCGGCCTGTTTGTGCTGCCGTCGTTGTTCATCCTGATCGCGCTGTCGTGGATCTATCTGCGCTTCGGCGACGTGCCCATCGTCTCCGGCGTGTTCTACGGCATCAAGCCGGCGGTGACGGCGCTGGTGCTGCATGCGGCACACCGCATCGGGACGCGCGCGCTGAAGAACGGCTGGATGTGGGCCATCGCCGCAGCGGCCTTCATCGCGATCTTCGCGTTCGACACACCGTTTCCGGCCATCGTGCTGGCCGCCGGGTTGATCGGCCACTTCGGTGCCAAACATTCGCCGCAGGTGTTCGCGATGGGCGGCCACCATGGCAGCGCCGTGACGGGCCACGGCCCCGCGCTGATCGATGACGACACGCCGACACCGGCTCACGCGCGCTTCTCGCGAGTCCATCTGGCCAAGGTGCTCGCGGCTGGCATCGGCTTGTGGGCGCTGGCCCTGGCCGCGCTCATCGTGTTCCAGGGTTGGCACGGCACGTTGGCGCAGATGGGCTGGTTCTTCACCAAGGCGGCGCTGCTCACCTTCGGCGGCGCCTACGCCGTGCTGCCGTACCTCGTCCAAGGCGCCGTCGAGCACCACCATTGGTTGAGCGCGGCACAGATGATCGACGGCCTCGCGCTGGGCGAAACCACACCGGGCCCGCTGATCATGGTGGTGGCCTTCGTCGGCTTCGTCGGTGGCTGGCTGCAGCAGGTGCTGGGGCCCGATGCGTTGGCGGCGGGCGGCGCGCTCGCCGCCACGGTGGTCACCTTCTTCACCTTCCTGCCGTCGTTCGTGCTGATCCTGGCCGGCGGCCCGCTGGTCGAGGCCACGCACGGCAAGCTCGGCTTCACGGCGCCGCTGTCGGCGATCACGGCGTCGGTGGTCGGCGTGATCTTGAATCTGGCGCTGTTCTTCGCCTGGCACGTGCTGTGGCCGCAAGGGTTCGCGGGGCGCTTCGACGTGCCGTCGGCGGTGATCGTGGTCGCGGCCGCGCTGGCGCTGTTTCGTTTCAAGGTCGGCGTGCTGCCGCTGCTGGCGGGTTGTGCCACCGCAGGCCTGGCGATCACGTTGTTCGTGCCCGGGTGGCGTTGAAGGAGACCCCATGCCCAGTGAACATCAGGCCATGGAGCCAGCGATGGAGCTGGCGCTGCAGGCCAACTTCGGCAGCGTCGAACGCTGGCGCGACGAGTTCGCGGCGTGCGCGAAGGCGCTGGGCGGCGCCTCCGGCCGGGTGATGCTGGCCTTCCAGCCACGCGAGGGCACGCTGGTCAACCGGTGGGCAGCCGACCACACCCAGGCGCCGGCCGGCGCCGTGCCGCTGCTCGCGCTCGACATGGTCAAGCACGCCCATCACCTCGACTTCGGCGCGTCGGCGCCTGTCGGCGCCTTCATGGCCACCGTCGATTGGGGCGCGGTCTATGCGCGCTACCAGGCTGCGGTGCACGCCGCCAGCGAGCCTTTCGCGGCGGCGCAGGAGGATGTGCCCGGCGCGCTGGTGATCGATGTGCGGCGTGCCGGTGTCTACGAACAAGCGCACACGATGATTCCCGGTGCACGCTGGTGCGACCCGGCGGCGGTGGCTGCCTGGTCGCGCGAATTGCCGACCGGCCGCGAACTGGTGGTCTATTGCGTCTACGGCCATGAAGTGGGCCGCGCCACCGCGCTGCGCTTGCGCGCCGCCGGACTGAAGGCGCGCTACCTCGACGGCGGCATCGACGGCTGGCACAAGGCGGGCCGTCCGGTGGTGCCGAAGGGAGGCACGCCATGACCAAGCCAGCGCTGGCGCTGCTGTACCCGGGCGATCGCGCGGCGCGTGACCGCGCCGATCCCGCCGAGAGCCGATTCGCGGCGCTGTTCCAGGCGTTCGAAGCGGCCGGCATTCGCGCCGAGCCCGCGGTGTACCACGACGAATTCGGTGACGAGGTCGAGGCACAGCTGCGCCGGGTCGATGGCGTGCTCGTCTGGTGCAACCCGATCGAAGGCGGACGCCGGCGCGACCGCCTCGATGCGCTGCTGCGCGAGGTGGCAGACGCGGGCGTGTTCGTCAGCGCACACCCCGACACGATCCTGAAGATGGGCACCAAGGACGTGCTGGTGTGCACGCGCGACCTGCCGTTCGGCAGCGACGTGCATCGGGTCGATTCGCTGCAGCAGCTGCGTGCCGAGCTGCCGCAACGCCTGGCACGGGGCGCGCGCGTGCTCAAGCAGCACCGTGGGCACAGCGGCATCGGTGTCTGGCGCGTCGAGTTCGCGGGCGCAAGGGGCGACACGACGCGTTTGCAGTTGCGTCACGCGCAACGGGGTGGGGAAGCGGCTGTCGTCGACCTCGACACCGTGCTGCAGACGATGGCGCCGTACTTCGACGCCGCCGCCGGCGGCCACATGATCGACCAGGCCTGGCAACCCAGGCTGGTCGACGGCATGGTGCGCGCCTACCTCGTGGCCGATCGGGTGGCCGGGTTCGGCCACCAATTGGTGAACGCACTGCATCCCGCGGCCGGCGATGCCCCGGCGCCCGCCGCCGGCCCGCGGCTCTACAGCGACGCGGGCGACCCTCGCTTCCAGCCGCTCCTGGCGCGCCTGCAATCGGAGTGGATCGCGCTGCTGTGCGAGCGGGTCGGGGTGCCGCGCGATCAACTGCCACTGCTGTGGGACTGCGACTTCATCGCCGGCGAGCCCGCCGCCGATGAGCCCGGGCGCCACGTGCTGTGCGAGATCAACGTCAGCAGCGTGTCGCCATTCCCGCCGTCGTGCATCGCGCCGCTGGTGGCAGCAGTCAAGGCGCGCCTGCCGTAGCCGTCAGCGCACCTTCACC
>DATDJF010000154.1:0-2808 GCA_036520715.1 Burkholderiaceae bacterium
CACGTCACCGCGGCCGCGCTGGCCAGCGAAAACAAGTCGCTCGCGCATCCGGCCAGCGTCGATTCGCTGCCGACCTCGGCCAACCAGGAAGACCACGTGTCGATGGCCACCTTCGCCGCGCGCCGCCTGCAGCCGATGATCACCAACACCGCGCACATCCTCGGCATCGAATGGCTCGCCGCCGCGCAGGGCATCGAGTTCCTGAGGCCGCTTACCAGCTCCGCCGCGCTCGAACAGGCACAGACCGTGCTACGTGCCGCGTGTCCATCGGTCGAGCGCGACCGTTACCTCGCACCGGACATCGAACGGGCCACCCAGCTGGTCACCGATGGTGCGCTGTCGCGCGTGCTGCGCACCCTTTCGGGCTTGCCCGCGTTGTGGACGCCCGCGTGAGCTGCCAAGAACCAACTCAACATCAACCCATGAAGCAGGAAAAGCCATGAACAAGATACTCGCCAACCGACTCGTTGCGCTCGCCGCGGCGACGATCGCCGCATCGGCCGCGGCACAAGACACCAAGGTCGCCGTCGGCATCTCGGGCTGGACCGGCTTTGCGCCGCTCACCTTGGCCAAGGAGGCGGGGCTGTTCAAGAAGCACGGCCTGGACGTCTCGATCAAGAAGATCCCGCAGAAAGATCGCCACCTGGCCATCGCGTCGGGCGACATCCAGTGCGCGGCCACCACGGTGGAGACCTGGGTGGTCTGGAACGCCAACGGCGTGGCCACGACGCAGATCTTCCAGCTCGACAAGAGCTACGGCGCCGACGGCATGGTGGTCAAGCCCAACATCACGAAGATCAGCGACCTGAAAGGCAAGACGGTGGCTGCCAGCGCACCCGGCACCGCGCCGTACTTCACGCTCGCCTGGATGCTCAAGAAAAACGGCCTGAGCGTGAAGGACGTGAAGGTCGTCAACCTCGAGCCGCAGGCCGCCGCCAACGCGATGATCGCCGGCACCGACGGCATCGACGCCGCGATGACCTACGAGCCGTACCTGGGCGCGGTGCGCGCCAAGCCCGAGGCCGGCAAGATCATCGCCACCACGCTCGACTACCCGATGGTGATGGACACCTTCGGCTGCACGCCCAAGTTCCTGGCCGACAACCCCCAGGCCGCCAAGGCGCTGGCCGATGGCTACTTCGATGCGGTGGCGATGATCAAGGCCGATCCGAAGAAGAGCTTCGAGATCATGGGCGCCGACGTCAAACAAAGCGGCGAGGCGTTCGAGAAGAGCCAGGCCTACTTGCGCTGGCAGGACCGCGAGGCCAACGTCAAGTTCTTCGCCGGCGAGCATGCGGCGTTCAGCAAGGAGGCGGCCGATCTGCTGCTGGAGGTGGGCATCATCAAGGCGATGCCCGATCTGACGAAGCTGGCGGACACCCGCTTCCTGAAGTAGCCTTCGGCGTCGCATGAAGCCCCTGACGCCGGTGGCGCCGGGCACGCGGGTCGTGCTCGGTGTCGCCTTCTTCGTCGTCTTCGTCGCGCTGTGGTCGCTGGCCACCTTCGGCGGCTTCGTTCAGAAGACGTTTCTCGCCGACCCGCTGACGATGGTCAGGAGCGGCTGGACGCTGCTCACTGAAATGGGCTTCGCCCATGACATCGGCATGACGGTGTGGCGCGTGCTCGGCGGCTTCGTGATCGCCGCGCTGCTGGCGCTGCCGCTGGGCGTGGCGATGGGTGCGTACAAGCCGATCGAGGCGTTCTTCGAACCGTTCGTCTCGTTCGCGCGCTACCTGCCGGCCAGCGCGTTCATTCCGTTGTTGATCCTGTGGGCCGGCATCGGCGAGGCGCAAAAGCTCGCGGTCATCTTCATCGGCTCGTTTTTCCAGCTCGTGCTGATGATCGCGGTGACCGTGGGCAACACGCGGCGCGACCTGGTGGAGGCCGCCTACACGCTGGGCGTCGGCGATCGTTCGTTGATCCGTCGTGTGCTGATGCCGGCGGCCGCCCCCGAGATCGCCGAGACGCTGCGCATGGTGCTCGGCTGGGCCTGGACCTACGTGATCGTGGCCGAGCTGATCGGCGCCTCCAGCGGCATCGGCCACATGATCACCGACAGCCAGGCGCTGCTGGCCACCGACCAGATCATCTTCGGCATCATCGTGATCGGCCTCATCGGGCTGGTCAGCGACTTCGGCTTCAAGTGGGTCAACCGGCGGCTGTTCCCGTGGGCGCAACTCGGGCGTTGAGCCAATGCAGCAGCACCGAATACAACTGCACGGGCTCCACCGGCTTGGCCAGGAAGTCGTTCATGCCGGCTTCCAGGCAACGTGCGCGATCGTCGTCGTAGGCGTTGGCGGTCATCGCCAGGATCGGCGTGCGCGCGCGGCCCGGCAACGCGCGGATCTCGCGCGTGGCGTCCAGCCCGTCCAGCACCGGCATCTGCACGTCCATCAGCACGGCCGCGTAGTCGGTGGCCGAGGCCATCTGTACCGCGCGCAAGCCGTCGCTGGCCACCTCGACCTTCAGGCCCACGGCCTGCAGAAACGCCAGCGCGATCTCGCAATTGACCGGGTGATCCTCGGCCAACAGGATCAACGCGCCCGCGTGCTGCGTGCGCAGCGCGCTGCCCGATTGCGCGCTGTCGGGTGTCGGCTCGTGCAGCGCCGCGCCTTCGCGGCCGATCGCGAGGCGGGCGGTGAACCAGAACGTGCTGCCTTGCCCGAGCTGGCTGTCGGCACCGGAGTCGCCGCCCATCAAGGCAGCGAGCCGTCGCGTCACCGCCAGGCCCAGGCCGGTGCCGCCGTAGCGGCGCGTGGTCGACGAATCGCCCTGCTCGAACTCGGTGAACAGCCGCGGCAGGTGCAC
>DATDJF010000155.1:0-19250 GCA_036520715.1 Burkholderiaceae bacterium
TCAAGGCGGCGTGAGCTCCAGCCGCTGCGCGGCGCGCAGCAGTTCGATGCCGGTGCTGGCGCCGAGCTTTTGCCGGATCAGGGTCTGGTAGTTGGCCACCGTCTTGTTGCTGAGGTTCATGCGCTGGCCGATCTCGTCGACCGCGCAGCCCTGCAGCAACAAGTGCAGCACCTCGAGCTCGCGCGGCGTCAGCCGCGGCGGCGCGGCGTCGCCCGCCGCGTGCGCCACGTCGGGCGACAACACCGGGCACTCGCCATCCGCCACGCGGCGCACCGCCCGCACCAGCCACAGCGGCTCGCTGTTCTTGGTGACGAAGCCGCGCGCGCCGGCGCGCAAGGCCTGCTTCACCAGCGCCGGCGACGCATGCATCGTGAACACCAGCACCGCCACCTGCGGTGCGCGCTGCGCGACGTGGCGCAGCACTTCGAGGCCGCTGCGTCCGGGCATCGACAGGTCGAGCACCATCACGTCGGGCAGCACGCCCTGCTCGAGCGCGTCGATCGCGGCGTCGGCGTCGCCATGCTCGGCAATCACCTGCATGCCCGGGTCCACCTCGAGCAGGCGGCGATAACCCTCGCGCACCACCGCGTGGTCGTCGACCAGCATCACGCGCAACGGCGCGGAGTACGACATGTCAACCAGCCAACACCGTGTCGGGCGGGCTGCCTGCCAGCGCGGCGAACGGCACCGCGAAGCGCGCACTGAGCCGCAGGCCGCGCCGCGCATGGGTGCCGTCGAGCACGGCCTCGCAGGTGAGCTCGCTGCCGAAGGCCCACACCCGCTGGCGCATGCCCGCCAGGCCGTTGCCGCGCTGCAGCGCCACTGGCAGCGAGCCCAGCCCCGCACCGTCGTCGCTGACCTGCCAATGCAGCACCGCACCGTCGGCCTGCCGCGCCAGCGTGAGACGCAGGCTGGCCGCACTGGCGTTGGCATGGCGAGCGACATTGGTCAACGCCTCCTGGCTCATGCGGTACAGCGCCAGCAGCAACGCCTGCGGCAGCGCCACGGCATCGGCCTCGCTGGCATCGGGCCAGTGCGCTGCGGCGCCGTCGAAGCCGGTGGCAGCCAGCTCGAGCGCAAAACGCACGCCGGCGCCGGGGGTGGCATTCCAGGCCCGCACCAGGTCTTCGAGCAGGCATTGCAGCTTGAGCAGGCTGGCCTCTTCCGCGGGATCGGCAAGGCCCGCAGGCTGCAAGCGCTCGAGCAATGAGCGGATCTCGGCCTGCAAACGCGCGCACTGATGCGCCATCGACGCCACCACCGGCGTGGCCTGCGCATCGCCGGCCACCCGCTGCGCCAGCCATGCAGCGTCGGCGCGCAGCGCGGTGAGGCGCTGGCCGAACTCGTCGTGCAACTCGCGCGCGATGCGCTGGCGCTCGTCTTCCTGCAAGGTCAGCACCTTGCGGCTGAGCGCGCGGCGCTGCTGCTCGGCGACCTCCAGCGCGCTGCCGAGCTCGGCCAGCGCACTGCCGATCGCATGCAGCTCGGCGATCGGCATCGCGGGCAGGCGCTGCATGGCGCCGACCTCGCCGCCACGCAGGCGGCCGATCGCCTGCAGCAAGCTGCGCATCGGGTCAAACGCGTGGCGCACGTTCCAGGCCATCGCCAGCAACAGCGCGACGCTGCCTGCGGCCGCCAGCAGCAGCAGCTCGGCCAGGTTCTCGATCGCCTCGGCGCGCTCGCTCTCGTGCGACACCGTCAGCTCGACGCGCCACTCGCGCTGCCCTGCACGCTCGAGCGCCCAGCCCACCGGCACGCTGTCGCGCGCCGGCAGCCAGGCGCGGTGCAGCGCCAGCAGCCACGACAGCGGTGGCTGCGGGGTGGTGGAGGCCTTGCTGGCATCGAGCAAGACGGCGCCGCTGGCGTCGCGCACGCGCAGCGCGAGGTGGCGCAGCGGCGCCACGTCGAGCAGGCGCCGGATGTCGGCGAGCAGGCGCGCGTCGTCGGGCTCGTGCGGCGCACGCGCGAGCAGCGCGCTCAGGCGGGCCACCGTGTCGGCCGCCGCGACCTCCTGCTGCATGTCGTGCGACACGCGCTGCAAGCCGAGCATCAGCACCAGCAGCCACGCGGCCAGCGCCACCCACACCGCGCGGCGCATCACCAGGCGCGGCAGATCCATCGGCGTGACAGCGGGTGACAGACTGTGCATGTGCAGGAAGAACTCCCATGCGCGACAGTCCGGAGCCGGTGCGGCCCCGGCGTGCAGCAGACTCGTATTGTTCAAGACACTCGAGGATGCAGACATGGGGGGACACCCGACGATGCAGCGGCGCCTGGTGGCGCTTGCAGCGATGACCGTCAGCGGCGCGGCGGTGCACGCGCAGAGCAACACCACGCAGCAGGTGGAAGTGATCGGCACCTCGCCGATGCAGGGCCTGGGCGTCGATCGTGACGTGCTGCCCTACGGCAGCGTGGTGGTGCGGCGCCCGGCCATCGATGGCGCACAAACAGCCAACACCAGCGACCTGCTGGCGCGCCGGCTGCCGGGCATGCAAGTCAACGACATCCAGGGCAGCCCCTACCAGGGCGACCTCACCTACCGCGGCTACCGCGCGTCGGGCCTGCTCGGCGCGCCGCAAGGGCTGTCGGTGTATCTGGACGGCGTGCGCATCAACGAGCCGTTCGGCGACGTCGTGCTGTGGGATCTGCTGCCCGAGTATTCTCTGCAGTCGGTCACCGTGGTGCCGGGGGCCAATCCGGCGTTCGGCCTCAACACGCTCGGCGGCGCGATCGCCTTCACCACCGCCGACGGACGCAGCGCGCCGGGCGTGCGCGCCGAGGTCGGCTTCGGCAGCTTCGGCCGCAAGCGCATCGACGCCAGCTACGGCCACCACGACACCGCCAGCGGCTGGCACCAGTACATCGGCGGCACGGCGTTCGACGAGGACGGCTGGCGCGACGAGTCGCCGGGCAAGCTGGGCAACGTGCTGGCGCGCCTGGGTCACAGCGACGGTGCCACCGACTGGAGCGTCTCGCTGCTGGGCGCACGCAGCACGCTGATCGGCAACGGCCTGGTGCCGCGCTTCACCTTCGACGAAGAGGGCAACCGCACGCCCGACCTCAACGAAACACGATACGAGGCGGTCTACACGCACCCCGACCGCACACGCAACGAACTGGGCCAGCTCACCCTCAACTGGAGCCACCAGCTCGACGACGCCAGCCGCCTGCAGGCGCTGGCCTACGTGCGCAGCAGCAAGCGCGACACCACCAACGGCGACGTCGCCGATGAGGCGGGCGAGATCGCCTCGCTGAACACCACCGAGACCAGGCAGACGGCCTACGGCGCCGCCTTCAGCTTCGCGCGGCGCAGCGGCGACCACCAATGGCAGGTGGGCGCCTCGGTCGACGCCAGCCGCATCAAGTTCAAGCAAAGCGAGCAGCCGGGCGAGTTCGACGCCAGCCGCGGCGTGGTGCCGGAGGCGGGCGAGGATCCTGAGCTCAGCGCCTCGGTCGACGGCGACGCGGTCACGCTCGGCCTGTATGCCACCGACACCTGGCGCGTCGCGGAACGCACCCACATCACCGGTACCGTGCGCGGCAATCGCTCGCGCGTCAGCAACCAGATCACGTCGGTCGACGACAACACCGGCGTGCTGGAAGAGCAGGCCCGCGAGACCTTCACCTACACCAGCCTCAACCCGGCCATCGGTGTGACACAGGGGTTGGGCGACAGCGCCAGCGTGTTCGCCAACATCGCCAGGAACACCCGCGTGCCGACCGCGATGGAGCTCGGCTGCGCCAACCCGGACGAGCCGTGCCGGCTGCCGGCCGGCCTGCAGTCGGACCCCTTTCTCGACCAGGTGCGCTCGACCAGCCTCGAGCTCGGCGCGCGCTGGCGCCCGGCTGCCGGGCAACGCCTCGAGCTGACGCTGTACCGCACCGACAACCGCGACGACATCGTGTTCGGCAGCGTCAGCACGACCGGCCAGCTCGGCTACTTCCAGAACTTTCCGAAGACGCGGCACCAGGGCGGCGACCTGACGTGGCAGGGCAACTTCGGCGCGCTGTCGCTCGACGCCTCGGCCAGCTTGCTGAAGGCCACCTACGAAGCCGACGGCACGCTGCGCATGGGCGAGCGCAACGTCGTCGTCACGCCCGGCACACGCATCGCGGGCGTGCCGAAGAACATGTTCAAGATCGCCGGCGACTGGCAGTTCGTGCCCGGCTGGTCGATCGGCGCCGACGTGCAACGCTTCGGCAGCCGCGTCGTGCAAGGCAACGAGGACGGCCTGATCGAAGACGGCGGTACCGAGCGCGTGGACTTCACGCTGCCCGGCTACACGGTGACCAACCTGCGCATGAGCTGGCGCCCCACGCCGTCGCTCGAGGTGGTGGCGCGCGTGAACAACGTGTTCGACAAACGTTACGCCAGCTACGGCGCGCTCGCCGAGACCGTGTTCGACGCGCAGGGCAACTACACCGGCGCCGAGGCCGATGCCCTGTTCATCGCGCCGGGCACGCCGCGCAACTTCTTCGTGGGGTTGCGGCTGTCGTTCTGAGGGGTGGGTGGTTCAGAACTTCTGCAGCCAGCGCAGCGACAGCAGATAGTTGCGCGGTGCACCGGGTTCGAAGAAGCGCTTGTTGGCCTCGTTGACGATCACGCTGCCGACGTAGCCGCGGTCGAAGACGTTGTCGGCGCGCGCCAGGATCTGCAGGGTGCCGCTGTCGGTGACCGCCAGGTTGGCGCCCCAGCGCAAGCCGACCACGCCGAAGCCGCCGCCGAAGTCGCTGTTGAGGTCGTCCACCGGCGTCGAACCCTGGGCACGCCACTCGATGCCGAACTCGCCGGGCACCACGCCCGGCCGCCACGCCAGCTCGGCGCCACCGGTGATGCGCTGCGTGCCGGCGATGCGGTTGCCGGCGGGCACGGTGGCGAGGTTCTGTCCGTTGGGCAACGCCGACGTCGGCAACGTGCACGGCACGCCGTTGCAGGTGAGGAAGCTGTCGCGATAGCTGGCATCGAGCCATGTGATCGTGGCCAACGCGCGCCAGCCGGGCGCGATGCGCCAGCCCAGCGAGCCTTCGGCGCCGTAGCGGCGCGTGCGGCCGACGTTCTGGAACGACGAGCGGCCGCCGGCGTTGGTGGCAACGCCGATCTCGTTGTCGGTGTCGATGAAAAACAGCACGGCGTCGATGTCGACGGCTTCGCTGCGCCACTTGCTGCCCAGCTCGATCTGGCTGCTGGTCTGGCCCTCGAGCCCGGAATTGAAGCCGCTGCTGCCATCGGGCCGATAGGCCAGCTCCCCGAGCGTGGGCGACTCGAAGCCGCGCGCCGCGCTGGCGTGCAGCATCCACTGCGGCGCAAGGCGCCAGCGCACACCGATCATCGGGTTGGTGTAGCTGTACTTCAGCGAGCCGGAATCATCACCGTTGGGCGGCACGATGTAGTGGTCCGACACCTCCATCGTCACCTGGCCGGAGCGCAGGCCGCCCACCAGCTGCCAGTCGCTCGACAACGGCGTCTCGACCTGCGCGTAGAGGTCGCGCGAGGTCGCACGGTTGGTCTCGTCGCGACGCAGATTGCCCTGCACGCCCAGCGTCTGGCTGGGTGGCGTGCCGACGAAGTTTTCGTAGCCGCGGCGCTCGTCGACCTGGCGCTCCTGGCTGGCACCGACCACCAGATCGGTCTCGCCGAAGCGCATCAGCGCGCGTGCGTCGATGCCGTCGTAGTCGCGATCGAAGTCGATCACGCCGCCGCCATGGTTGGGCGGCCCTTGCGTCGCCACCGGAATCGCCAGGTATTGCGTGACGCTGCGCGTGCCGAGGTAGCCGGTGAGCTGGGTCTCGACCAGCCCCTGGGAGCCGAAGCGATGGCGCCAGTTGACGCCACCCTGCGTCTGGCCGACCTCCTTGCGCGTGTCGAACGTGGTGGCCTGCGGCGTGGTCTGGTAGGGGTCGACGTCGAACTGGGTGCGCGTCAGGCCCAGCGGATCCTGCGCGTCCTGGCGGATGTCGGACACCAGCACGGTCACCGTGTCGGCCTCGCCGCGCCAGCCCAGCCGCACGTTGCCCAGCGTGCGATCGGCGGCACTTTGCGGCCGAAAGCCGTCGATCTGAAAGCGCGTGAGATCGGCACGCAGGTCGAAGCCTTCCTGCATCGGCAGCGACAGCGAGACGCGCCCCTGGCGCAGCCCGAAGCTGCCGGCGTCGAACGCGAGCTCGGCCTCGCGCGCGGCGGCCGGCGCGGTGAACAGCGCGATCACGCCGCCCGAGCTGTTGCCGTACAGCGCCGAGAAGGGACCGCGCAAGACCTCGATGCGCGAGGCGCCCGCGAGGTCGAAGTGCGCCACCTGGCCCTGGCCGTCGGGCATCGTGGCCGGAATGCCGTCGGTGTACAGCCGCAGGCCACGCACGCCGAAACCGGCACGCGCGCCGTAGCCACGCGAGCTGATCTGCAGGTCCTGCGCGTAGTTGTTGCGGTTGGCCACCGTGATTCCGGGCACACGCCACAACGCTTCCGACAGGTTGATCAGCGGCCCCGACTCGCGCAGCGTCTGCGCATCGACCACGCCGATCGCATAAGGCGCATCGAGCACCTTCTGCGCGCGCAGCGAGCCGGTGACGACCACGGTCTGCGCCTCGGCACCGGCGGCGTCGCTCTGCGCCCAGGCAGTGGGCGCGAGGGCAACCCAGGCCAGGGCCAGCGGCGCGCGCCAGATCGTGTGATGGTGGCGAACAGTCATCTTTCGTCGTGCAGACAAAGGGCGCCATCAGGCCGGACGCTGCCGACAGCGCCAAGCCCTCGCTAATACCTAGAGAAAATCTGCAGTGGCTACAACGCGCAGCTGCGAAAGCCGACGAACGCGGCGTCGTGCTCGGCGCTGCAGAACGTGCGCGCCTTGGGATGCTTCAGGCGCGGCGCGGTCATCACCGAGCCGCCGCGTGTCACGCGCAGCGAACGCAACGATGCGCCTGCGCTGTCGCCGCACCACTGCGGCAAAGGCAGCGGCGGCTCGTCGCTCCAGCGGGTCGCGCGCCCGCCGGTCCACTCGTGCACGTCGCCCCACACGAAGCCGCGCGACACACCCGCGGTGGCGGCGATCTCCCACTCCGGCTCGGTGGGCAGCCGCCGCGAGGCCCAGCGGCACCAGGCCTCGGCTTCGTGCCAGCTCACGTGGGCCACCGCCTGCGCCGAGGCCACGCGCTGCAGCTGCCCGGCCCGCTGCGCGAGCACGGCACCGCCGAGCTGCTCGACATAACGCGGCGCGCGGCGCTGCTGGCGCTCGAGCCAGCCCCAACCGGCCTGGCTCCACCAGCGTGGCTCGTCGTAGCCGCCGTCGTCGACGAATTCGACGTACTGCGACCACTGCACCGGCTGCGCATCGATCTCGAACTCGGGCACCGCCTCGTCGTGGGCCCAGCGCTCGTTGTCGGGCACGAAGCCGCCACGCGGCGTGCCGAGGCTCACGCGCTGCGCAGGAAACCACATCGGCTCGCGCCGCACGCGCGAAGGCCAGATCGGCCACAGCTCGCGCAGGCCGGCCGGCTGATGGTTCTGCTCGGCGGCCGAGGCCGCGGATGCCGGCGCGCCGGCGGGTGCGGCAGGCGCCGGTGCGCCGAGCCCGGCGGCCTGCGCCATCGTGGCCAGCGTCTCCGCCGCCGCGTCTTCCAGCACCAGCACCAGGCGAAAGAGCTGCAGTCCGTCGTCGTCTTGCGGTGCACGATCGAGCAATTCGAGCGTGGCCTCGAGCGTGGCGGCCAGGTAGTCGCGCAGGTGCGAATCGCCGACGTCGGTGTCGCGCCAGCGCTGCGCGCGGGTGCTGACTGTGGGGTCGAACCAGGCGTCGGCACGCGGCTCGATCGACGCCAGCGTCGTCGCGCCGGCGCCGCCGTCGCGCTGCGCGCGGTGCAGGTTGCGTGCGATCGCGCGCTCCTGGAACCACGCGATGTGCCCGACCAGCCACAGCGGTGGATCGAAGTCGCCGCGCAAAGCGGCGACGTTGGCGCCGTGAAACGCGCTCAGCCAGCGCAGCGTGCGGTTGCGCGCGTCGATCAGCGCCAGCGACAACAGCTCGCGCCCGGCCTGGCGCATCGCATAGGGATCGTGGATGGCCGCTGCGGTGGGCGGCAGCGAGCGGGTCACACCTGGCTAGGCGCTACGCGGCGCTCATGCGCGCTCGATGCGCGCATAAGCCGAATGATTGTGAATCGACTCGAAGTTCTCGACGTCCACGCTGTAGCGCCCGATACGCACGTCGGCGTTCAGGCGCAGCGCGACGTCGCGCACCAGGTCTTCGACGAACTTCGGGTTCTCGTAGGCGCGCTCGGTGATCCACTTCTCGTCCGGGCGCTTGAGCAGCGGCCAGATCTCGCTGGACGCGGCGTCCTCGGCGAAGCGCACCTGCTCGTGCCAGGGCACCGGCTGCAACTGCTCGACGCGCACGGTGACCAGCGAGCGCTGGTTGTGCGCGCCGTAGTCGGCGATCTCCTTGCTGCACGGGCACAGGCTCTTCACCGGCACGCCGACCTCGCTCCACACGGTGGTGGCGCCACCGCGCGTCTCGGCGATCCAGCGGCCCTGGTAGTCGAGCAGGCTCTGCACGCCGGACACCGGCGCGCGCTTGCGCAGGAAGAACGCGAAGCGCGCCTCGATGCGGCCCTCGTTCGCGCCGAGCCGCTCGAGCATGCCCGCGAGTTGCGCGCGCAGCCCCGCCGCGTCGAGCGGCGCGTCCAGCGCATCGAGCCAGGCCACGAAACGCGACATGTGCGTGCCCTTGACGTCGGCCGGCAGCGCGACGTCGAGATCCCACAGCGCGGCGGTGGCCTGTGGCGCGCCGGCCACCACGATCGTCAGCGGATAACGCACGTCCTTGACGCCGACGCGCTGGATCGCCACGCGGCGATCGTCGCGGCCGCTTTGTGTGTCGGGGATGTGCAGGGCGTCGGTGAGGTTGGTCATCGTGGAGGCAAGTCGCGGCTTGGCCGCCGCAGCCGGCATTGTCGCCGTTGTAGCCGCCGCCGTCGTGTCGCGAGCGCATCACCCCCGCGACCGGCGGGTGCGCCGGCAGCCCTAGTGGTTGACGGCCGGCCGCACCACCGCCAGCTTGGCGCCGAAGCGGCGCTGGATCGATTGTTCGATGCCGGCGGCGTCCAGGCCGACCATCGACAGCAGCTTGCCCGGATCGCCGTGGTCGATGAACTCATCGGGCAAGCCGAGCTGCAGCAGCGGCACCGCGAGGCCGGCCCGGGCCAGGCACTCGAGCACCGCGCTGCCGGCCCCGCCCATGATCGCGCCCTCTTCGACGGTGACCAGCGCGTCGTGCTCGCGCGCCAGCTTGAGGACCAGCGCCTCGTCGAGCGGCTTGACGAAGCGCATGTTGGCCACCGTGGCATCGAGCTTGTCAGCCGCCTGCAGCGCCGGATACAGCGAGGGACCGAAGGCCAGGATCGCGATGCGCCGGCCGCTGCCCCGCGCCAGGCTCGACTCGCGCCGCAACTCGCCCTGGCCCCATGGCAGCTTGTCGAGCGCTGGCTGCACCGCGACGCCGACACCGGCGCCCCGCGGATAACGCACCGCGGTCGGATGATCGTGCGCGAACGCCGTCGACAGCGCCTGGCGGCACTCGTTCTCGTCGGCCGGCACCAGCAGGCTCATGTTCGGCACGCAGCGCATGTAGGCGATGTCGAACGCGCCGCAATGCGTGGCGCCGTCGGCGCCGACGATGCCGGCGCGGTCGAGCGCAAACATCACGGGCAGGTTCTGGATCGCCACGTCGTGGATCATCTGGTCGTAGCCGCGCTGCAGGAACGTCGAGTAGATCGCCACCACCGGCTTCAAGCCTTCGCAGGCCAGGCCCGCCGCGAACGTGACCGCGTGCTGCTCGGCGATGCCGACGTCGTGGTAACGCTTGGGGAAGCGCTTTTCGAACTCGACCATGCCCGAGCCCTCGCGCATCGCCGGCGTGATGCCCACCAGGCGCGAATCGGCCTCGGCCTGGTCGCACAACCACTGGCCGAACACCTGCGTGAAGGTCTGCTTGGGTGGCGTGGCCGGCTTGACCAATCCGACCGCGGGGTCGAACTTGCCGGGGCCGTGGTAGTTGACCGGGTCGGCTTCGGCCAGCTTGTAGCCCATGCCCTTCTTGGTCACCACGTGCAGGAAATGCGGGCCCTTCTTCTCGCGCAGGTTCTGCAGAGTCGGGATCAGCGAGTCGAGGTCGTGGCCGTCGATCGGACCGATGTAGGTGAGGCCGAGCTCCTCGAAGATCGTGCTCGGCACCACCAGCCCCTTGGTGTGCTCCTCGAACTTGCGCGCCAGGTCGTACAGCGGCGTGTTCTTCAACACCGACTTCGCGCCCTCGCGCGCCGCGGTGTAGAACTTGCCGCTCATCAGCCGCGCCAGGTACTTGTTGAGCGCGCCCACCGGCGGGCTGATCGACATGTCGTTGTCGTTCAGGATCACCAGCATGTCGGCGTGGCCCAGGCCATGGTTGGAGCCGGCGTTGTTGAGCGCCTCGAAGGCCATGCCGCCCGACAGCGCGCCGTCGCCGATCACCGCCACCGCGCGGCGGTTTTCACCCTTCAGCTTGGCCGCCAGCGCCATGCCGAGCGCGGCCGAGATGGAGGTCGACGAGTGCGCGGTGCCGAAGGTGTCGTACTCGCTCTCGTCGCGGCGCGGGAAGCCGCCGATGCCGCCCAGCTGGCGCAGCGTGTGCATGCGCTCGCGGCGGCCGGTGAGGATCTTGTGCGGATAGGTCTGGTGGCCGACGTCCCACACGATGCGGTCGCGCGGCGTGTCGTACACGTAGTGCAGCGCGATCGTCAGCTCCACCGTGCCGAGGTTGCTCGACAAGTGCCCGCCCGTCTTGCTGACGCTCTGCAGCACGAACTCGCGCAGTTGATGCGCGAGTTGCGGCAAATCGGCGCGCGACAGGCGGCGCACGTCGGCCGGCGAGTTGATCGATTCGAGCAGGGACGTTTTCATCAAGGGGCGAGGGTTCTCTAGCTGTTGCGGTCGACCACCAGGTCGGCCAGCCAACTCAGGCGCGCAGTGTGCCGCAAGCCGCCGCCTGCCAACGCCGCCTGGGCACGTTCACGCAATGTCTGTGCCTGTTTGCGCGCGCCGTCGAGGCCGAGCACCGATACATAGGTGGGCTTGTTGAGGTCCTCGTCCTTGCCGGCCGTCTTGCCTAGGGTCTCCGACGCCTGGGTGACGTCGAGGATGTCGTCGACGACCTGAAACGCCAGGCCCAGGGCAGCGCCGTACGTGGACAGCGCCTCCCAGCCCTGGGTCGGCATTTCGCCGCAGGCCGCACCCATCAGCACGCTGGCCTGCAGCAGTGCCCCGGTCTTGCGGCGGTGCATGTCGCGAAGCTGCGTCTCGTCGAGCGGCAGGCCGATGCTGGCCAGGTCGATCGCCTGGCCGCCGGCCATGCCCTCGTGCCCCGCGGCGCGCGCCAGCAGACCGCACAGGCGAGCCTGCAGCAGCGGCGCAAAGCCATCGGCGTCGGCGGCGGCCGGCGTCAGCACCTCGAAGGCCAAGGCTTGCATGGCGTCACCCGCGAGCATCGCCTGCGCTTCACCGAACTTCACGTGCACGGTGGGCTTGCCCCGGCGCAGCACGTCGTTGTCCATGCACGGCATGTCGTCGTGGATCAGCGAGTAGGCGTGGATCAGCTCCACCGCGACGCCGGCGCGCAGCGCGGCGCTGCGGTCGCCATTGGCGGCCTCGCAGGCGGCGAGCACGAGCAGCGGGCGCAGCCGCTTGCCACCGTCGAGCACCCCGTAACGCATGGCATCGCCCAGGCCAGCCGGCGCACCCGGCGGCACCCACCGCTGCAGCGCATGCTCGACGGTGTCGAGCTCGGCGCGCATCCACAGCTCGAACTCGGATGCGTTCATCGACTCGGATTCAGCGGCCCACGGCGCGACGGCCTGCCTCATGAGCCATCGAACGGCTCGAGCTGGCCGCGTTCGAGCACCTTGACCTGCTGCTCCACCGCCTGCAGACGCGCGCGGCAGAACTCCAGCAACTGCGCGCCGCGGCGGTAGCTCTTCAGCAGATCGTCCAGCGGCAATTGCGCACCCTCCATCGCCGACACCAGTTTTTCAAGTTCGGCCAGTGCCTGTTCGTAGCTCTCGGGCTCGGCCGGGCTAGGGGTTTGTGCGGTAGGGCTGCCGGCATTGACCATGGTCAGGAATTCTACTGACCGCGAGGGTAAAATCCGGGTTCGCTTGCCAATGTGCAAGCGCCAAAGCCGGCTCATCGCAGCCGGCTTTGTTTCCACAACCCGCCCGCGGGGCCACCGGGCGGGGGTTTGATGTTGGTTTTCCGAAAGACCGGGGATCATGTCCGACCTGAGCCATAGTCTCGAAGCTCTCGCGCGCAGTCGCACCCAATTACCTGTCAGCAGCTATTTCGACGCCGAATTGTTCCGGCGCGAGCTGGAGCTGATCTTTCAGCCCGGGCCTCGGTACATCGGCCATGAGCTGGCCGTGCCCGAGGTCGCCGATCACCACACGCTGCCCCAGGAGGGCGACGGGCGGGCGCTCGTGCGCACGCACAACGGCGTGGAGCTGATCTCCAACGTGTGCCGGCACCGGCAGGCGGTGATCCTGCGTGGCCGCGGCCGCACGCAGGGGCACATCGTGTGCCCGCTGCACCGCTGGACCTACGACCTGCACGGCCAGCTGATCGGCGCGCCGCACTTCGAGCGCGACCCCTGCCTGAACCTGCGCAACGACCCGCTGCAGCGCTGGAACGGCCTGCTGTTCGAGGCCAACGGCTTCGACGTGGCGGCCGAGATGGCCAGCACGGCGCCGCACGACGCGCTCGACTTCGGCGGCTACCTGTTCGACAAGGTGCAGCTCCACGAGTGCGACTACAACTGGAAGACCTTCATCGAGGTCTACCTGGAGGACTACCACGTCGGGCCGTTCCACCCCGGACTCGGCCGCTTCGTGACCTGCGAAGACCTGCGCTGGCAGTTCGGCCGCCACCACTCGGTGCAGACGGTGGGCGTGCGCAACGACCTCGCGCAACCGGGTTCGCCGGTGTACCAGCGCTGGCACGACGCGGTGATGAAGTTCCGCAACGGCGTGCCACCGGAGCACGGGGCCATCTGGCTGACGCTGTACCCCAACGTGATGGTCGAGTGGTACCCGCACGTGCTGGTGGTGTCGACGCTGTTCCCCAAGGGACCGCAGAAGACGCTCAACGTGGTGGAGTTCTTCTATCCGGAGGAGATCGCCGCCTTCGAGCGAGATTTCATCGACGCGCAGCAGGCCGCCTACATGGAAACCTGCAACGAGGACGACGAGATCGCGCTGCGCATGGACGCCGGCCGCAAGGCGCTGCTGGAGCGCGGCGACGACGAGGCCGGCCCCTACCAGAGCCCGATGGAAGACGGCATGCAGCAGTTCCACGAGTGGTATCGCCGCCAGATGCAGGGCCACGTGCCGCCGGCGCCCTGACACGCTCCCGCCCGATGTCGGCCCCGTTGCTGATGGTGCTGGCGACCTTGTTGTTCGCCGTCATGGGCGTCGCGGTGAAGTACGCCTCGGCGCAGTACGGGGCCGGCGAGCTGGTGTTCTATCGCAGCGCCCTGGGCGTCGTCATGATCGGCGCCTATGCGCGCTGGCGCGGCATCCCGCTGCGCACGCCGGTGCCGGCGATGCATGCCTGGCGCAGCGCCACCGGCGTCAGCGCGCTGGCGCTGTGGTTCTATGCCATCGAAGGGCTGCCGCTGGGCACCGCGATGGCGCTGAACTACATGTCGTCGGTGTGGATGGCGCTGTTCCTGCTGGGCGGTGCGGTCTGGCTGGGCGCCTCGCGCGTCGACTCGCGGCTGATCGCCGCCGTGCTGGTGGGCTTTGCCGGCGTCGCGCTGGTGCTGCGGCCGACCGTGCAGACCGAGCAGGCGTGGTACGGCCTGTCTGGCCTGTCGTCGGGCCTGCTGGCCGCGATCGCCTATCTGCAGATCACCGCGCTCGGCCGTGCCGGCGAGCCCGACGTGCGGGTGGTGTTCTATTTCTCGCTGGGCGGCGCTGGGCTGGGCGCGCTGCTGGCCACGGCCACCGGCTGGCACGCACACGACACCCGCGGCGTGCTGCTGCTGCTGGCCATCGGCACGCTGGCCACGGTGGCGCAGACCTTGATGACGCGCGCCTACACGCTCGGCGCCACGCTCACCAACGCCAGCCTGCAGTACCTGGGCATCGTGTTCGCGAGCGTGTTCGGCGTCTGGCTGTTCGACGATGTGCTGAAGTGGCCCGCGCTGGTGGGTATCGCGCTCATCATCGCGGCTGGCCTGGCAGCGACCTACCTGCAGGCGCGCACACCGCGCCACGACGCCTCCTCCACGCTGCACCCGCCCGAAGCATAGGAACCCCAGATGATCGAACGCACCCTGATCACGGCCGCTGCGCTGCAGGCGCTGCTGGCGCGCGGCGAGCCGGTGACGCTGCTCGATTGCGGCTTCGACCTGGTCAACGCGCAAGCCGGTGCGCGCGCCTACGCGCAGGGCCACCTGCCCGGTGCGCGCCATGCCGACCTCGAGCGTGACCTCAGCGCCGCCAAGAACGGACGCAACGGCCGCCACCCGCTGCCCGGCCGCGAGGCCTTCGCGCACACGGTGGCGCGCTGGGGTGTGCGGCCGCAGACACCGGTGGTCTGTTACGACGACCAGGGCGGCGTTTATGCCGCACGCGCCTGGTGGATGCTGCGCTGGCTCGGCCACGACGCGGTCGCGGTGCTCGACGGCGGCCGCGCCGCCTGGCTGGCGGCCGGCGCAACGCTCGATGCGGGGCCCGCGCCGCCGGCCACCGATGCGGCGCCCTACCCGCTCGCCACCGCGTCGATGCCCACCGTGGCCACCGATCAATTGCTCGGCCTGCTCGGCAAGGTGACGGTGCTCGACGCCCGCGCCGGCGAGCGCTTCCGCGGCGAAGTCGAGCCGTTCGATCCGGTGGCAGGGCACATTCCGGGCGCGCGCAATCGCTTCCACAAGGACAACCTGCAGGCCGACGGCCGCTTTCGCGCCCCCGCGGAGCTGCGCGCCGCGTTCGCGCCGTTCGGCGAGCCGACCGGCTGCGTGCACCAGTGCGGCTCGGGCGTCACCGCCTGCCACAACCTGCTGGCGATGGAACACGCCGGCCTCACCGGCTCGGCGCTGTATCCGGGCTCATGGAGCGAGTGGTGCGCCGACCCCGCGCGCCCCATCGCCCGGGGGTGAGCAAACTTGATTTAGGGCAAGCCAAGCCGGGGCACATCGGCGCACACTGTGCCCCCGGCAACGTTGAGTCTCGACAAGGAGTGCCGACCATGTATCAGCGAATCCTCGTTCCGACCGATGGCTCCGACATCACCGTCAAGGCGGTGCGCGCGGCCATCGACCTGGCGAAGCTGAGCGGTGCGGAGTTGCGCACGATCAGCGTCAAGGAACCGTTCCCGTACAGCGCGATTTCCGAGATGCAGCCGGTGCCGCCGCAGGAGTTCTACGACGCGCAGGAGCGCATCGCCGCCAGCCGCGTGAAAGCCGTGCAGGATGAATCCGCCGCGGCCGGCATCCCCTGCGCGGGGTTCACCGTGGAGGCGCTGCACGCCTGGGAGGCGATCCTCGACCACGCCAAGGACCAGCAGTGCGACCTGATCGTGATGGCCTCGCACGGCCGCCGCGGCGTCGCGGCGCTGCTGTTGGGCAGCGAGACGCAGCGGGTGCTGATCCACAGCACGCTGCCGGTGTTGATCGTCAAGTAGCGGCTGGCCGGCCGCTCAGTGCCGGGTCAGACCACCGATCACCACCACCGACAGCAGGCCGGCACCCAGCCATGCGAGCTGCGCCAGCGTGTCGCGCAGGCGCAGCCGCCGTTGCAGTTGCGGCAACAGATCGGCCACCGCGATGTAGATGAAGCTGCTGGCGGCCACCACCAGCAGGTACGGGAACAGCTCGCGCCACGGCTCGACCACCAGGTAGCCGAGCACGCCGCCGGCCACCGAGGCCAGGCCCGACAGCGCGTTGAACAGCAGCGCCCGTGCGCGCGTGAAGCCGGCGTTGAGCAGCACGATGTAGTCGCCAACCTCCTGCGGGATCTCGTGCGCCACGATCGCCAGCGCCGTCAACCAGCCCAGCCGCACGTCGGCCAGGAAGGCGGCCGCGATGATCACGCCGTCGCAGAAGTTGTGGATGCTGTCACCCACCAGCACGGTCCAGCCGCCGCGGCCGGCCTGCTCTTCGTCGTAGTGGTGGTGATGCTCGTGGCCGTCGCCTTCGTGGTGGTGGCCGTGCCGGTACAACTCGGCCTTCTCCAGCAGGAAGAAGAACAGCAGGCCCAGCAGCAGCGTCAGGAACAACGCGTGCGCGCCGGCGCCGCCTTCGAACGCCTCGGGCAGCACGTGCAACAACGCGGTGCCCAGCAGCACGCCGGCCGACAGGCTGACCAGGTCCTTGACCAGGCGCCCGAGCACCTGCACCGTGAGCAGCGCCGCCGTCAGCACCGATAACACGCCGCCGGCCAGCGTGGCCAGCACGATGTAGAGCAACGTCATCGAAAGCCAACGGCCTCAAGCCACCCCGTTCGCCTTGAACCAGGCCAGGCAACGCTTCCAGCCGTCTTCGGCCGCTTCCTTGCGGTAGCTCGGCCGGTAGTCGGCATGGAACGCGTGCGGCGCCTCCGGGTAGACGACGAACTCGCTCTTCTTCGCGGCCGCGCTGCCGCTCGCGAGGGCTGCCTTCATCCTGTCGACCGTGTCCAGCGGAATCCCGGCATCGGCCGCGCCGTACAGACCGAGCACCGGGCCGTTGAGCTTGGCCGTCAGGTCCACCGGATGGGCGGGCGTCAGCGCATTGCCGGCGCCGACCAGCCGCCCATACCACGCCACACCGGTCTTCACCGACGGGCTGTGTGCGCTGTACAGCCAGGTGATGCGCCCGCCCCAGCAAAAGCCTGTGATCGCGAGCTTGCCGGTGTCGGCACCTTGGCCCTTGGCCCAAGCCGTGGTGGCATCGAGGTCGCCCATCACCTGCGCATCGGGCACTTTGGCGATCACCTCCGCGATCAGCTTGGAGATCTCGCCATACGAGCCGGCATCACCCTGGCGCACGAACATCTCCGGCGCCACCGCGAAGTAACCCGCCTTCGCGAAGCGCCGTGCGACGTCGGCGACGTACTCATGCACGCCGAAGATCTCGCTCACCACCAGCACCACCGGTGCGTTGGCCTTGCCCGCAGGCGCCGCGCGATACGCCGGCATCTTGAAGTCGCCCACCGGGATCGTCACCTCGCCGGCGACCAGGCCGCTGCCGTCGGTCTTGATCGTCGTCTGCGCCACCACCGGCAGCACCGCCGCGGCAAAGCCGCTGCCCACCGACGTGCGAACGAAGTCGCGCCGGCTGAAATCGCGGCTCGGGGTGAGGCTGTCGACCTCCTGTTCGATCATCGTGGTTCCTTTCATGGGTGCGACGCAGGCGCGCGATTCTAGGGACTCGGTGCGCAAACTCAGTGCGCCTGGTCCCAATTCGCCCCCACGCCCACCTCGGCGAGCAGCGGCACCGACAACTGCGCCACGCCCGACATCAGCCGCGGTACCTCGGTCTTGGCCCACTCGAGCTCGTCGTCGGGCACTTCGAAGACCAACTCGTCGTGCACCTGCATCACCATCGTCGTGCGCTTGTGTTGCTCGTCGAGCGCCGCCTGCACCGCCAGCATCGCCAGCTTGATCAGGTCGGCCGCGGTGCCCTGCATCGGCGCGTTGATCGCCTGCCGTTCGGCGCCGGCGCGGCGTGGGCCGTTGCCGCCGCGGATGTCGGGCAGCTCGATGCGGCGGCCGAACATCGTTTCGACGTAGCCCAGTTGCGCGGCGCGCGCCTTGGTCTCGTCCATGTAGCGCTTGACGCCCGCGAAACGCTGGAAATAGCGGTCGATGTAGGCGATGGCGGCGCTGCGTTCGATGCCGAGGTTCTGCGCCAGGCCGAACGCGCCCATGCCGTAGATGAGGCCGAAGTTGATTGTCTTGGCGTAGCGGCGCTGCTCGGCGCTCACCTGGTCGGGCGCCACCGAGAACACCTCGCTGGCGGTGGCACGGTGCACGTCCATGCCCTCGCTGAACGCGCGGCGCAGGCCGGCGTCGCCGCTGATGTGGGCCATGATGCGCAGCTCGATCTGCGAGTAGTCGGCGCTGACGATGTGGTGGCCCGGCGGCGCGATGAAGGCCTCACGCACGCGGCGGCCCTCGGGCGTGCGGATCGGGATGTTCTGCAGGTTGGGGTCGTTGCTCGAGAGGCGCCCGGTCACCGCCACTGCCTGCGCGTAGGTGGTGTGCACGCGGCCGGTGCCGGGGTTCACCATCAACGGCAGCTTGTCGGTGTAGGTGCCCTTCAGCTTGCTCAGCCCGCGGTGCTCGAGGATCTTGGCCGGCAGCGGATAGTCGGCCGCCAGCTCCTGCAGCACGTCTTCGTCGGTGGATGGTGCGCCGCTGGCGGTCTTGCGCTTGACCGGCAAGCCGAGCTTGGTGAACAGCACGTCGCCGATCTGCTTGGGGCTGCCGAGGTTGAACGGTTGCCCGGCCAGCGTGTGCGCCTCGCGCTCGAGCGCCACCATGCGCTCGGCCAGTTCTCGGCTCTGCCGGGCCAACAGCGCCGCGTCGATCAACACGCCGTGGCGCTCCATGCGCGTCAGCACCGCAGATACCGGCATCTCGATGTGCTCGTACACCGACAGCAGGCCAGGCTGAGTCTGAAGCTGCGGAAACAGCGCCTGGTGCACCTGCAGCGCCATCTCGCTGTCCTCGCCGGAGTAGCGCGCCGCGCGCTCGATGTCGACTTGCGAGAACGTGATCTGGTTGGCGCCCTTGCCGCAGACCTCTTCATAGGTCAGGCCCTTGCGCCCGAGGTGTCGCTCGGCGAGGTTCTCCAGGCTGTGCAGCTTGTGCGCCTCGAGCACGTAGCTCTCCAGCAGTGTGTCGTGGCGCCAGCCGCGCACGGCGATGCCGTGGTTGGCGAACACGTGGGCGTCGTACTTGGTGTTCTGCCCCACCTTGCCGGCGGCCTCGTCCTCGAGCCAGGATTTGAGCGTGGCGAGCACCTGGTCGAGCGCGAGCTGATCGGGCGCGCCGGGGTAGTTGTGCGCCACCGGCACGTAGGCGCCCTCGCCGGGTTGCACCGCAAACGAGATGCCGACGATGCGCGCGCGCAGCGGGTCGAGCGAATCGGTCTCGCTGTCGAGCGCGGCCAGCGGCGCGGCGCGCAGGCGCTCGACCCAGCCGGCGAGCTGCTCGGGCGTGACGATGGTGTCGTAGTGGTGAGCCAGCG
>DATDJF010000156.1:0-7263 GCA_036520715.1 Burkholderiaceae bacterium
GGCGCTGCCGCCAGCGGCCCCGGGCCGCTGGCGGCGCCGCTGCGAGCGCCGCAGGGCGCTCCGGCCGCGGCGGCGCGCACGCACGCCAATCCGACGATGGCGCTGACGCCCAAGGAGCGCGAGGTGCTCGAGCTGGCGGCACGCAACCTCTCCAACAAGGAGATCGGGCTGGCGATGCAGGTGGGCGAAGAAACCGTCAAGTGGCACATGAAGAACCTGTTCGCCAAGCTCGACGCCGGTACGCGCAAGCAGGTGGTGCAGCGGGCGCGCATCCTCGGGCTGCTCGAAGCGGAAGGCTGATGCGCCGGTAGGGTTGTTCAGCCGGGGACAGAAAGACCCCGCTGTGCAGGCGCACCCCACGCTGGCGCCTGCAGGCGCCAGCGGTTCGCCAGCCACTCGCGAGCGCGCAGGCGCTCGCTCGGCGCCGGCTCACCCCCTCCACGATGGGGGGCTGCGAAAGCCCCCCTGTTCTTACTCTTCGTCCCAAGGGCAGCCCTGATGCAGCCCGTAGAAGGAGACGAGATCATGGCTACAGCCCTCACCCAAGCACCGGCGGTCGTGCGCAGCGCGTCGCTGCCCGATTCGATCCGCGTCGAGCCCCTCACCTGCGCGATCGGCGCCGAGCTCAGCAACGTCGACCTCGGCGTCGCCTCGCGCTCGCCCGCGCTGGTGGCCGAGATCCGCGCGCTGCTGCTCAGGCACAAGGTGCTGTTCTTTCGCGACCAGGACATCACGCGCGCCGAGCACGTGGCGTTCGCGCGCCACTTCGGCGACCTCGAAGACCACCCGGTGGCCGGCAGCGACCCCGAAAACCCCGGCCTGGTGCGCATCTACAAGTCGCCCGAGATGCCCAACGACCGCTACGAGAACGCCTGGCACACCGACGCCACCTGGCGCGAGCAGCCGCCGTTCGGCTGTGTGCTGCGCTGCATCGAGTGCCCGCCGGTGGGTGGCGACACGATGTGGGCCAACATGGCGCTGGCCTACGAGCGGCTGCCCGAGCACATCAAGGCGCAGATCGCAGGCCTGCGCGCGCGCCACAGCATCGAGGCCAGCTTCGGAGCGGCGATGCCGATCGAAAAGCGCCTCGCGCTGCACGCGCAGTTTCCCGACGCCGAGCACCCCGTGGTGCGCACGCACCCTGAGACCGGCGAAAAGATCCTGTTCGTCAACGCGTTCACCACGCACTTCACCAATTTCCATACGCCGCACAACGTGCGCGTCGGCCAGGACTACACGCACGGCGGCTCGCAACTGCTGCAGTACCTGATCAACCAGGCCGCGATCCCCGAGTACCAGGTGCGCTTTCGCTGGAAGCCGAACTCGGTGGCGATGTGGGACAACCGCTGCACCCAGCACTACGCGGTGATGGACTACCCGCCGTGCCACCGAAAGATGGAACGCGCCGGCATCGTCGGCGAAGCCACGTACTGACACCTTTCCGATTCACGCCCTCACCCTCCCTAAGGACCTCACCATGAATTTCCTCGACGGCTCGCTCTTCCCCGAGAACCAAGACAAGCTGGTCATCACGGCTGCACCGTACGGCCCCGAATGGATCCCCTCCGACTTTCCGGAGGACATCCCGGTGACGATGGAAGCGCAAGTCCAGAAGGCTGTGGACTGCTACAACGCAGGCGCCACGGTGCTGCACCTGCATGTGCGTGAGCTGGACGGCAAGGGTTCCAAGAAGCTGTCCAAGTTCAACGAGCTGATCGCCGGCGTGCGCAAGGCGGTGCCCGACATGATCATCCAGGTCGGCGGCTCGATCTCCTTCGCGCCCGAGAGCGACGGCTCGGCCGCCAAGTGGCTGTCCGACGACACGCGCCACATGTTGGCCGACCTCGACCCGAAGCCGGACCAGGTGACGGTGACCGTGAACAGCACGCAGATGAACGTGCTCGAGCAGATGGAGGCCGCCGACATCGCCGGCACCTCGCTGGCCGAGCCGGCGAACAACGCTGCCTACGCCGAAATGGTCGTGCCGTCGAACCCGAGCTTCTTCGAGGAGCACGTGCGGCGCCTGTCCAAGGCCGGCATCCAGAGCGCCTTTCAGTTCTACAACATCAACAGCTACGAGACCGTCGAGCGCCTGATCCGCCGCGGCGTCTACCGAGGCCCGCTGGTGTGCAACTGGGTCGCCATCGGCGGCGGCATGGACCAGCCCACCATCTACAGCCTGGCCAACTTCCTGCGCGCCCTCCCCGACGGCGCCGTGCTGACGGTCGAAAGCAGCATGCGCAACGTGCTGCCCGTCAACATGATGGGCCTCGCGATGGGCCTGCACGTGCGCTGCGGCATCGAGGACAACCTCTGGAACCAGTCGCGCACCGCCAAGATGAGCACGGTCAAGCAGATCGAGCAGCTGGTGCGCCTCTCGCGCGAGTTCGGCCGCGAGGTCGCCACCGGCAAGGAAGCGCGCAAGATCTGCAAGATCGGCGTCTTCTACGACACGGTGGAAGAGACGCTGGCCGCCAACGGCTTCGCGCCCAACGCCAAGGGCCGGCAGCAGGGCTTCCTGCGCAAGGCCGCCTGACTGGCCGCCCGCGAAGGAGTGACGCGCCCATGAACACGACGGATGAAACCTCGACGCCGGTCAGTGACGGCCTGCGCGCGAATGGCTACTGGAACCCGCTTTGGGACCCTTTCGCCGAGCTCGACCCCCAATGGACCGACGACTTCCTGAAAGTGGCCATGGCGCCCTACAAGGTGCTCGATGCGAAGACGCTCGAGTTCATCGCGATCGCCGTGAACGCTTCCTGCACCCACATGTACGCACCGGGTGTTCGGCGCCACATCCGCAAGGCGCTGGAGCTCGGGGCGACACGGCAAGAAATCGCCGCCGTGCTCCAGGGCGTTTCCATCCTCGGCATTCACAGCATGAACATGGCCGCGCCCATGCTGCTGGAGGAAGCCGCCAAGCATGACCGCCAAGGCCAGACGGCGGCCACTTTCTGAACCCCGTTGCAACGACATCGAGACACCCATGCATTCATATCCCTTCCTTCGGCGGCTTCGTCATGCCGCCTGTGTGGCCGTGCTGGCTCTCGGGCTGCCGGCCTGGGCCTGGCCGGACAAGATCGTCAAGATCGTGACCCCTGCGCCGCCCGGTGGCAGCACCGATGTCCTGGCGCGCCTGATCGCCGACTCGCTCGCCAGCGAGACCGGACAGACCGTCATCGTGGAAAACAAGCCCGGTGCCGCCGGCAGCATCGCCGTTCGGGCCATGCTCTCGGGCGCCATGGACGGTCACACGCTCCTGGTGGCACCCAACAATCTGGTCAGTGAGGCTCCGCTGGCCGTCAAGCAGACCTTCGACCCGTTCAACGATGTGCAGCCGATCTCTGCGGTCGCCAACTCCTGCCTGGTGCTGGTGGGTAACGCCGACCTGCCTGCCAAGAACATGAAGGGCCTGGTCGAATACGCCAAGGGCCAGCGCGGCAAGCTCAGCTACGCGTCGTTCAGCGCCGGTACGGCGTCGCACTACGCCGGGCTGGTGCTCAACGCGAAGGAGGACCTCGACATGCAGCACATCCCCTTCCCGGGCGCCCCGCCGGCGCTCGCGCAGGTGATCGGTGGACAGATCCCCCTGATGTTCGACAGCCTGATCTCTTCGAAGCCTCACATCCAGTCCGGCAAGCTAGTGGCCTATGGCTACGCGTCCAAAGCGCGTTCCGCCTCCATGCCGCAGCTGCCGACTCTTGCCGAGCAAGGTTATCCGGACATCAGCTTCTGCAACTGGACCGGCGTGTACGGTGCAGGCAAGTTGCCGTCCGAGCTGGTGGACAAGATTCACGCAGCCCTGGCCAAGGCCACGGCCACGGCCAAGTTCCGTGAGCGACTGGCTACCGTGGGGTTCGAGCCTGCGGCCGCGCAGTCGCCATCGCAGCTGGCGCAGGGTTTGCGCGCCGACTATGAGCGCAACGCCGGGATCCTGAAGACCGCCGGCATCAAGCTGAGCGAGTGAGCGATGCCGGCACCGACCGTCCTCATCGTGCCGGGCCTGCGCGACCACGTCGACGCGCACTGGCAGACGCTGCTGGCCCTCGATCTGCGCGAGCAGCAGCGCAAGGTGTGGACGGTGCCGGCGATGGGCCGCATCGACCTCGATTGCGCGGCCCGCGTGGCGGCGATCGAGGAGGCGGCGCAGGTGATCGCCGGCCCGCTGGTGCTGGTGGCGCACAGCGGCGGCTGCGTGATGGTGGCGCACTGGGCGCAACAGACGACGCGCCCGGTCCTCGGCGCACTGCTGGCCACGCCGCCCGATTTCGAGCAGCCGCTGCCCGACGGCTACCCCACCATCGACGCGCTGCGCGCCAACGGCTGGTTGCCGGTGCCGCGCAAGCCGCTGCCATTTCCGAGCGTGGTGGCGGCCAGCCGCGACGACCCGCTGGCCCGCTTCGAGCGCATCGGGCAGCTCGCGCGCGACTGGAACAGCCGCTTCGTCGACCTCGGCTTCGTCGGCCACCTGAACCCGGCATCGGGCTACGGCAGGTGGTCACGCGCCGAAGCGTTCATCAACGAGATTTCCACGCCCGCTGACGCCAGCGTGCGCGGCTGAACACTGAAGGAGCCCCCAATGGCCCAAGCAATTCGTTTGCGCGAGACCGGTGGCCCGGACGTGCTGCGGCTCGAAACGGTCGAAGTCGGCGAGCCCGGCGCGGGGCAGGCGCGTGTGCGCCACAGCTACGTGGCCGTCAACTTCATCGACATCTACTTTCGCACCGGCCGCTATCCGCTGCCGCTGCCCAACGGCCTGGGCTCCGATGCGGTAGGCGTGGTCGAGGCGGTCGGCCCCGGCGTCACCGACATCAAGGCCGGCGATCGCGTCGGCTACCTGCTCGGCCCGCAAGGCGCGTATGCCGACGTGCGCGTGATGCCGGCCGACGTGCTGATCCCGCTGCCCGACGGCGTGTCCGACCGCAGCGCATCGGCGCTGATGATGAAGGGCCTGACCGCGCAGTACCTGTTTCGCCAGGTCTTTCCGCTGCACGGCGGCGAGACCATCCTGTACCACGCGGCCGCCGGCGGCGTGGGCCTGGTGGCCTGCCAGTGGGCGCGTGCGCTCGGCGTCACGATGATCGGCACCGTCAGCACCGACGAGAAGGCCGCGGTGGCCCAAGCGCACGGCTGTGCTCACACCATCGTCACGCACGGCATGACGGCCGAAGACATGGCGCGCGAGATCCCCAAGCGCGTGCGCGAGATCACCGGCGGCAAGGGTGTGCCGGTGGTCTACGACTCGGTGGGCAAGGACACGCTGATGGCCTCGCTCGACAGCCTGCAGCCGCGTGGCTCGCTGGTCAGCAACGGCACCAGCTCGGGGCCGGTGGTGATCGACACCACGCTGCTCGCAGTGAAGGGCTCGATCTGGGTCACGCGGCCGGCGATGGTGCACTACGCGGCACCGCGGGCCCACATGCTGGCGATGGCCGACGAGTTGTTCGAGCACGTGCTGGCCGGCCGCATCGTCGGCGAGCCCAAGCAGCAGTTCGCGCTGGCCGACGCCGCCGCCGCACACCGCGCGCTCGAATCGCGCGCCACCACCGGCGCCACCGTGCTGGTGCCCTGAACGCAGAGGCCCATCATGGATCTGAAAGCACTCGACAAAGCCGACTCGCAGGACGGCTACCTGTTCGGACGCGGGCCCGCCTGGTTCGCGATGGCGATGACCTTGGCGCTGATGATCTTCGACTACGTCGATCGCCAGGTCATCGTCTCGCTGTTCCCCTATCTCAAGGCCGAGTGGAACCTGTCGGACAAGCAGCTCGGCGCGCTGGTGTCGGTGGTGTCGGTGACGGTGGCACTGGGCGCGTTGCCGGTGGCACTGTTCGCCGACCGCGTGAGCCGCGTCAAGAGCATCGTCGCGATGGCCACGGTGTGGAGCCTGGCCACCATTTCGTGCATGTTCACGCGCAGCTACGGCGCGCTGTTCGCGGCACGCGCAGCAGTCGGCCTCGGCGAGGCCGGCTACGGCTCGGTCGGCGCGGCGGTGATCGCCAGCCACTTCCCGTCGCGCATGCGCGGCATGCTGCTGGCCGCCTTCTTCGCGTCGGCCTCGGTCGGCTCGGTGCTCGGCGTGCTGCTGGGCGGCGTGATCGCCGCCAAGTGGGGCTGGCAGGCCGCGTTCGGCGTGGTCGGCGTGCCCGGCCTGCTGCTCGCGCTGCTGTACCTGAAGGTGCGCGACTACCGCACGGTGGCGCTGGCGCCGTCGCTCGACGCCAAGCGGCAGTCGGTGGGCCAGGCGGCGCGCCACATCGTCAAGGTGCTGGCCCGTGCGCCGACGATGTTCTGGGTCTGCGTCGGCGGCGCCGCGCAACTGATCGTCGTGTCGGCGCTGTGGTCGTGGCTGCCGAGCTACCTGAACCGCATCCACGGCGTCGCGCCGGCGCAGGCCGGCGTGCAGGCCGCGCTTGTGGTGCTGTGCGGTGCCTTCGGGTCGGTGTTGTGGGGCGCGCTGGTCGACCGCGCCGGCGTGCGCCGGCCGCGGCGCAAGCTGGCCGTGATGGCGCTGCTGTGCATGGCGTCGATGGTCGTGCTGGTGGCGGCCTTCGGCCTTGGCGCCGGTGCGTCGTGGCAGTTCGGGCTGATCGCTCTCGGCGGCTTCCTCGCCACCTGCACGGTGGGCCCGGTGTCGGCGATCGTGATCGACGTCGTGCATCCCGGCGTGCGCGCCACCGGCTCGTCGGTGCTCGCGCTGTTCCAGAACCTGTTCGGCCTGGCTGCCGGCCCGTTCATCGCCGGCGTGTTGTCCGACGCCTGGGGCATCGTGCCCGCGCTCACCGCGACGCCGCTGTTCGCACTGGTGGCCGTGCTCGCCTTCCTGCTGGCCGCGCGCAGCTACGAAGCCGACAAGGCGCGCGCCAACGAGCCGCCGAGCGCGCATGCTATGGCTCCGGCCGCAGTGCCGGCTTGAACGAACCGGGAGTTGCCATGAACGCATCGATGATGCAGCAGCCGCTGCTGATCTCCAGCCTGCTCACGCATGCCGAACGCCACCACGGCGAGCAGCAGGTCGTGTCGCGCCGTGTCGAGGGCGACATCCACCGCACCACCTACCGCGAGCTGGGTGCGCGCTCGCGCCGTTTGGCCCATGCGCTGGCCGCGCTCGGCGTGCAGCACGGCACGCGGGTGGCCACGCTGGCGTGGAACGGCTACCGCCACATGGAGCTGTACTACGCGGTCAGCGGCTCGGGCGCGGTGCTGCACACGCTGAACCCGCGGCTGCACCCCGACCAGGTGGTGTGGATCGCCGACCACGCC
>DATDJF010000157.1:0-17082 GCA_036520715.1 Burkholderiaceae bacterium
CGAATACCTGCTGATGGCGGCGATGCTGATCGAGATCAAGTCGCGCATGCTGCTGCCGGTGCGCAAGAGCGACAGCGGCACCGAGGCCGACGATCCGCGCGCCGAGCTGGTGCGCCGCCTGCTCGAATACGAGCAGATGAAGCTGGCAGCCGCCAGGCTCGATGCGCTGCCGCTGCTCGGCCGCGACTTCCATCGCGTGCAGGTGGCGCAGCCGGCCGTGGTGGCGCAGGAGCGCCTGCCGGTGGTCACCGCCGACGACCTGCGCCTGGCCTGGGCCGACATCCTGCGCCGCGCCACGCTGAAGGCCCACCATCACATCACGCGCGAGCAGCTCTCGGTACGCGAGCACATGAGCATCGTGCTGCGCCGCCTGCAGGGGCGGCGCTTCGTGGAGTTCCTCGACCTGTTCGACGCCACCGCGCCTTCGCCGGTGATCGTGGTCACCTTCATCGCGCTGCTCGAGCTGGCGCGCGAGAGCCTGCTCGAGGTGACGCAGGCGGAGGCGTTCGCGCCGATCTACGTGCGGCTGGCGTACCAGCCGAGCTGAGGCGGACGTCCGGTCAGCTCGCCACCGCCAGCCCGCTGGCTGCGACCCTCAGAACAGCAGCCTGCCGTCGGCGTTGACGACCGCGGTGTCGACGAAGCGCGAGCCGTTGTGGTTGGTGGCGGTGAAGCCGATCTCGTAGCCACCGAGGTCGAACGACGCCATGCCATCGAGCGCTGCCACGATGCGCTCGGGGCTCGCGCCGGCACCGGCGCGGCGCATGGCTTCGGTCAGCACGCGCGCCGCGATGTAGCTCTCCAGGCTGGTGTAGTTGGGTTTGGCCTCGGCGTCGGACTCCTTCAGGTGCTTCAGGTAGTCGGCGATCACGCGCAGGTGGGTCTTGGTCGGCGCCGGCAGCACCTGGCTCATGATCAGGCCGCGGCCGCCTCCCTTGAGATCGTCGACGATGCCCAAGCCGGAGAACGAGCTGGTGGCGAACTGGCCGCCATAACCCTTGGCGCGCATGCCGCGCACGACGTGCGCGATCGGCTTGGCGTTGCTGATGAACACCACCGCCTCGGGCGTGCCCTTCAGCAGGTTGTCGACCTGCGCCGAGAACTCTTCGGCGTTGCGGTTCATCGGCACCTCGACCACTGCGGTGAGGTTGTTCTGCGCCAACGCTGACTTCATGGCCTGCGGGTTGGCCGGCCCCACGTCGTCGAGGTAGGCGATCGCGATGCGCTTGACCCCGGTGTTGGCCAACGCGCCGATCATGCGGCGCATCTCCTCGCTGTAGCCGGCGCGGGTGTGGAACAGGTTCTTGTGGTGCTGCGCGCGGATGCCCATGTTGCCGGTGACCGGCCCCACCAGCGCCACGTTCTGGCTGTCGAGGTAACTCAGGCTCGCCTCGACACCGGCGCCGCTGGTGTAGCCGATCAGCGCCACCACCTTGTGCTGCTCGATCAGTTTCTTGGTGTTGGCCAGCACCTGGTCGCGTTTGCCGCCGTCGTCCTCGGTCACCAGCTGCAGCGGCCGGCCCCCGATGCCGCCCTGTTTGTTGATCGCGGCGAAGCAGGCCTCGATACCCCGGGTGACGTCGCGGCTGTACTGCGCCTGGCCGCCGGTGAGACCGGCGGTGATGCCGACCTTGATGGCACTGGGTTGCGCGGACACCGAGCTCGCCGCAGCTGCGAGCAGCACCGCCATGCACGTTCGTATGCGTTGCATCATCGAACTACTCCCATTTAGGCGCAAAGCACATTGTCCTGCCGCAACGGCGGAACTGGCGCGCCGCGGCACTCGATTCGTGAACTACTCAGCGCCGCTCGAGGCGCTTGCCCGAGAGCGAACCGAGAAACGCCGCAAGCAGGCTGCGATCGACCGGGCTCAGCTCGCGCCCGAGCTGGTGGCGTCCCATCAGCTGGATGGCTTCGTCCAGTGTCGGCACCGATCCATCGTGAAAGTAAGGCGCCGTGAGCGCCACGTTGCGCAGCGGCGCGACGCGAAACACGTGCAGATCGGACGCATTCTTCGTGGTCAGGATGCGGCCCTTGTCGAGCTCGTTGGGCGCACCGCGCCCCTTGGCCGCACGATCGGCGAAGTAGTCGCCGAACAAACCGAGCTTGGCGAACGACGCGCCGCCGACGTTGATGCCGTTGTGGCAGCCCACGCAACCGACCTCCTTGAAGCGCTGGTAGCCGATGCGCTCGGCGTGGCTCAAGGCCCGCTCGTCGCCGCGCAGCCAGTCGTCGAAGCGCGACGGCGTGACCAGCGAGCGTTCGTAAGTGACGATGGCGTCCATCGCCGCCCTCTGGTTGGCGAACGGCGACTCGCCGTAGACCGCGGTGAAGCCGGCCACCAGGTCGGCGTCCTTGGCCAGGGTGGCCAGCACGTTGGGCCAGCTGTTGGCCATGGTGTCGGCGTTGGGGATCGAGCCGCTGATCTGGTTTTCCAGGCTGGCGGTGCGGCCGGTCCAGTTGAGGCCCGCGGTGAGGAAACGCACGTTGTAGATGGTGGGCGAGTTGAGCTCGCGCACCTTGCCGAACGCGCTGACGGAGTGGCGCCGCGGATCGGCACCGCCGAAGTCGGGCAGGTGGCAGCTCTGGCATGACACGCTCTGGTCGGCCGACAGCCGCGGGTCGGCGAACAGCTTGGCACCCAGCGCCGCCTTGGCCGGGTCGACGCCGTGCGCCTCGGGCAGCGGCACGATCGGCTCGGCGGCGCGCGCGGACGGGGCTTGCGGCCATGCCGGCGCGGCGGCCAGCCACAACACGGCGCCCAAGAGCAATCGACGTTTGTTGGCCAGTGCGATCATGTTCTCTCCTCGTCGTCAGTCGGAAGTGCGGCTGCTTCCGGGCTCGGCCGCGCCGAGCCTACCCATCGAGCGCGCTGTCGCCACCTGTCGGGCCTGACAGCTTGCCGGCAACGGGACTTTGCGCTACACGCGGCTTCGTCGGGCAGCTGCTCGTTCAGCGCAACCCCAGCTTGAACGCGATCATCGCGCGCAGCTTGCCCGGCACCACGGGCTTGAGCAGCAGATGAAAGTCGTGCTCGCCGGCCTCGCGCTCGTGGCTCGACAGCACGCTGCCGGTGACCACGATCGCCGGGATCGGCTGCGCCAGCATCGCCCGCAGCGCGCGGATCGCCTCGATGCCGGTGTGGCCCGATTCGAGCCGGTAGTCGGCAATGATGAGATCGGGCTTGAGCATGGCAGGCTCCGCCGCCTGCGCCCATTGTTGGCACGCCTGCAGGCTGTCGAACGAGATCACGCTGGCGCCCCAGCTCTTGAGCAACACCTCCAGGCCGCTCTTGACCGCCGGGTCGTCCTCGATCATCACCACCAGCCGGCGATCGAGCGTCACACCCAACGGCGCACTCGAGCGCACCGGCACCTGCGCGGCAGGACGCGCGCGGCCTTGCGGCACCTCGAGCGTGAACACGGTGCCGCGACCGCTCGACGAACGCAGCGTGAGCGGCGCGTTCATCAACCCCGAGAGGCGGCGCACGATCGACAGGCCCAGGCCGAGGCCCTTGCGCTGGTTCGGCATGCTCGACGCATCGGCATCGTGCAATTGCACGAACTCCTCGAACACCCGCTCGCGGTCGACCTCCTTGATGCCGACGCCGGTGTCCCATACCTGGATCAGCAGCTTGGGCCCGCGGCTGCGCGCGCACACCAGCACGCCGCCGTCGTTGGTGTAGCGGATGGCATTGACGGTCAGGTTGCGCACGATGCGCTCCACCAGCAGCGGATCGGCATAGGCGTGGCGGTGGCCGCCGCGCACCTTGAGCAGCAGGCCCTTCTCGAACGCGATCGGCTCGAAGTGCAGCTTGATCTTGCGAAACACCTCGTCGAGCTGGAAGTCGGTGGGCCGCGCCTCGACGCCACCGGTGTCGATCTTGGTGATGTCCAGCAGCTCGGAGAACAGGCCGTCGAGCGCGTCGACCGACGAGTTGATGCTGTTGATGAGCTGCATCGTCTCGTCGTCGTGCGTCTTCTGGCGCAGCGCCTCGGCGAACAGGCCCAGCGCGTGCAGTGGCTGGCGCAGGTCGTGGCTGGCGGCGGCGAAGAACTGCGTCTTCGCGCGGTTGGCCGCCTCGGCCTCGCGGCGCGCGGCCTCGGCGACGGCGGTTTCGGCGCGCAACTGCCCGGCCAGGCGCTGCGCGCGCGCCTTCAGCTCGACCAGCTCGCCGAACGAGTCGCGGTAGTTGCGGCCCAGCCGCACCGTCATCGCCAGGATCAGCACCGACACCACCAGCAGCCCGGTGCTGCCGGTGCCGCCGACCTGCCAGATGCGTGCGATGGTGGGCACCATGCTCAGGCCGATGTAGGCGAAGAAGATCGTGCGCTGCCAGCCCAACAGCGGCGTCGAGCCGACGCAGAACGCGTAGATCACCAGCACCATCGACATCTGGTGCAGCGGCTCGCCGTGGCCGTAGAACAACCACGCTGCCGCGCCCCACAGCGCCCCCGAGGCCAGGGTGCCGATGTTCCATGCCCTTAGCCAGGTCACGCTGGCGGCGTCGTCGCTGGGCGCGACGCGGTGGTACGACCAGGCCGTCCAGCCACGGCCGGCGATCACCAGCACGAACGCGCCGGTCCAGCCGCCGAGCGCCAGCGGCGACACGCTGCCCTTGAAGAGCACCACGAACATCACCGCCGCCAGCACGTAGCTCATGTTCGTGGTGGTGGCGTACGAGAACAGCGCGCGCACCCGGTCGGTCAACGCGCCGGGTGCAGTGAGCGCGGCGGCCACGCCGGGGCCTGGCGCCGCTTCGGCGCCTGCCACCGCGGCCGAGGCGGGCCTGTTCACGCGCGGTGCCTGCGGGTGCGCCGCATCGCACGCTGGCCCGCGGTGCGCCGCCTCAGCGTTGCGACGGCCGCCATGCGGCAAGGCCCGGGTTGGCCTGCGTCATCTGGCCCACCGCCAGCACCGCCTGCGTGCGCGAGCTGACGCCCAGCGCGCGCAGCACCGCCGCGACGTGGTCCTTGACGGTTTCGACCGACAGCGACAGCTCGCGCGCGATCAGCTTGTTGGGCATGCCCTTGAGCAGCAAGGCGAGCACCTCGGCCTGGCGCGGCGTCAGGCCGAGCGACTCGAAGCTGCGCACCTTCTGCGCCGGCTCGGGTGCCGGCAGCGGCTGATCGGACGGCACGTGGCGCATCACCGCCGGCACGGTGTCGCCGCCGGGCGGCGGCGCCGGCAGGCCGAGCATCATCGGCGGGATGTAGACGCCGCCGGACATCACCATGCGCAGCGCCTCGAAGAGGTCGCGATTCGACGCGCGCTTGGGCACGAAGCCCATCGCGCCCATGTCGATGGCGCGGATCACGTCGACCTGGCGCTCGGTGGCCGACACCACCACCACCGGCAGCGCGGGGTACGCGGCGCGCACCTCGGCCAGCAGCTCGAAGCCGTCTTCGGCGCCGAGGAAGAGATCCATCAGCGCGAGGTCGAAGCCGGCGTCGCGCTTGAGCGCGGCACGCGCCTCGTCGGCGCTCGCCACGCCGAACACGCTGACGTCGTCGCCCAGGCCCTGGATCACGGCCTGCAATGCACTCAGGATCAGCGGGTGGTCATCGACCAGCAGCACCTTCATCGGTCACCTCGTCTGGCGACGATGCTACGCGACCCGTCGGCCGGCCGGCGCAGGGCCGCTCCCAAGACGGCCGCGCCCCCTCGGGGGGCAGCGAACGCAGTGAGCGTGGGGGTCAACAATCACGTGTATCGGCGAGATACCGTCTCGGCCACGCACACCGGCTTGTCGCTGCCCTCGCGCTCCATCGTCACCTCCATCACCAGCTGGGCACCGCCTTCGAGGGCGTCGTAGCTGAGCAGCTTCATGCGCGCGCGGATGCGGCTGCCTGCCGGCACCGGCGCCGGAAAGCGCACGCGGTTGAGGCCGTAGTTGACCCCCATGCGCACGTCGTCGACCTTGATCGCCGACTCGGCCAGCCTGGGCAGCAGCGACAGCGTGAGGAAGCCGTGCGCGATGGTGGTGCCGAACGGGCCTTTCGCGGCACGCTCCTGGTCGATGTGGATCCACTGGTGGTCACCGGTGGCGTCGGCAAACTTGTCGATCATCGCCTGGTCGACCGTCACCCAGTCGCCGACCGCGAGCTCCTCGCCCACACGCTGCTGCAGGCTGCCGAGATGGGCGATCTTGATCATGCGTGCAACCAGTGGATCAAGGGCTGCCATTGTTCCAGGTCGCGCTCGACGCGGCTGGGTGTCACGTCCCACAGCGTGAGCCCGCGCGCGGCCACGTGCACGTAGTTTTGCGTGTCGCGCAGGTAGCCCAGCACCGGCAACTTGAGCTTGGCCA
This sequence comes from Burkholderiaceae bacterium, assembly GCA_036520715.1. Classification (GTDB taxonomy): domain Bacteria; phylum Pseudomonadota; class Gammaproteobacteria; order Burkholderiales; family Burkholderiaceae_C; genus JAEUPI01. Next base: position 6,311 of record DATDJF010000157.1, read on the forward strand.
GGAACTGGTGAAGCTGGTCGTTGGAGATGGTGTGCTCCTTGACGCGCATGCCCACCACGGCGAGCTCGACGTTGCCGCTGCGCTTGTGCGCCCGCACCTCGTTGATGAACGCATGCGTGGCCTGGATGTCGAACAGGCTCGGCTGCAGCGGAATCACCAGACGGTCGGCGATGCGCATCACCGCGTCGAGCAGTTTGTCGTGCATGCCGGCCGGCGTGTCCAGCACCATGTGGGTCACGCCCTTGGGCGCCTTGAGCGTCGAGTCGCCCACCAGATCCCAGCTCAGGATGCGCGGCGCGGCTGAAGGTCGCAACGCCAGCCACTGCCGCGACGACTGCTGGCGATCGACGTCGCCCAGCATCACCGCATGGCCCTGGCGCGCAAACAGGCCGGCGATGTTGGTGGCCAGCGTGCTCTTGCCGACCCCGCCCTTGGGGTTGGCGACGACGATCACCGGCATGCGTTCCTCCTCGGTTGTCTGCGCAGCCAGCAGGCACGGCGCGATTCAGGCTATGGTAGCGGGCCGGACGCGCACGCCGGCACCGGACAAACCACGCCTGTCGCCTGCAGCGCACCCCTCCACCAACGCGCCCGATGTCGGACATCCTGCTGCTGCTCGCCCATCCGGACCTGCAGCACTCGCGCGTGCATGGAGCGCTGCGTGCCGCGCTGCAGCCCGAGGCAGCGCGCGCCGGCGCGCGCTGGGCGCTGCGCGACCTCTACGCGCTGTACCCCGACTACGTGATCGACGTGGCCGCCGAGCAGGCCGCGCTTCACAAGGCGCGCCTGGTGGTGTGGCTGCACCCGGTGCACTGGTACGGCATGCCGCCGCTGCTCAAGCTGTGGCTCGACGAAGTGTTCACCTACGGCTGGGCCTACGGGCCCGGCGGCGACCAGCTGGCCGGCAAGGATCTGTGGCTGGTCGCCTCCACCGGCGGCACCGAGGCGTCGTACCGGCCCGATGGCCACAACCGCTTCTTCATCGACGCGTTCTGGCCGCCGTACGAGCAGACGGCGTCGCTGGCGGGCATGCGGTTCCTGCCGCCGATGGTGTTGCACGGCGCGCACCGGGCCGGCCGCGACGAGATCGACGAGCACGTGGCGGTGCTGGTCGACCGCTTGCGCAGTTGGCCCGACTGGCCCGAACTCGCCGAACTGATGCCATGCATCCAGGGCATCGCACCCGAGGGCGAGCGCCCGCTGCCCGAGCCTGCCGCGGCCCCGGCGGTCGACGCCGCACCATGACGGACAGCGCATGCAGCATTGGCTGATGCTCGGCCTGGTGTACCTGGCCGCCGCGGTCGTGGCCGTGCCCGTCGCGCGCTTTCTCGGCCTCGGCTCGATCATCGGCTACCTCGTGGCCGGCATCGCGATCGGGCCGTTCGGCCTGCAGCTGGTGGGCGACACGCAGGCGATCCTGCACTTTGCCGAACTCGGCGTCGTGCTGATGCTGTTTCTGGTCGGGCTCGAGCTCGAGCCGCGCCGGCTGTGGGCGCTGCGGCGGCCGATCTTCGGCTGGGGCAGCGTGCAGTTGTTCGGCTCGGCTGCACTGATGACCGGCGTGGCCGTCGCGCTGGGCGTCGACTGGCGCATCGCGCTGGCGGCCTCGTTCGCGCTGGCCGACTCCTCCACCGCCACCGGCCTGGGCGTGGCGGCCGAACGCAACCTGCTGCCCACCACCTCGGGCCAGAACCTGCTCGGCGTGATGCTGCTGCAGGACGTGGCGCTGATCCCGATCCTCGCCTTCATTCCGCTGCTGGCGGCCAGTGACTTGCACGCCAGCGGCGGCGGCTGGCTCGGCGCGGCCAAGGTGGTGGGCGTGATCGCCACCATCGTCCTTGGCGGCCGCCTGCTGCTGCGCCCGGCGCTGCGCTGGATCGCGCGCAGCGACACGCCGGAGATCTTCACCGCCGCGGCGCTGCTGCTGGTGGTGGCCGCCGCGGCGCTGATGCACAGCGCGGGCCTGTCGATGGCGCTCGGTGCCTTTCTCGCCGGCATGCTGCTCGCCGAGAGCGAGTACCGCCGCGAGCTCGAGACCGACATCGAGCCGTTCAAGGGCCTGCTGCTCGGCCTGTTTTTCATCGCCGTCGGCATGAGCATCGACTTCGCGGTGGTGCGCGCGCAGCCGCTGCTGATCGCCGGCATCGTCATCGGCATGCTGGTGCTGAAGACCGTGGTGCTGTGGGCGATGGCGCGGCTGATCCCGATTCCGCGCGCCGAGCGCCCGGTGTTCATCCTGCTGCTGGCGCAGGGTGGCGAGGTCGGCTTCGTCGTGGTGCAAACGGCCACCGGTGCCGGCACCCTCGAGTCGGCCCATGCCTCGCTGCTGGTGGCCGCGATCACCGTGTCGATGCTGGTGTCGCCGCTGCTGCTGGCCGCCGCCGACCGCTGGCTGCTGCCGCGCCTGGCCAGGCCTGCCGGCGCGGCGATGGCCGAGATCGACGTGCCGCAAAGCGCGCCGGTGATCATCGCCGGCTTCGGCCGCTACGGGCAGATCGTCGGCCGCCTGCTGTTTGCCAACGGGCTGAGCGCGACCGTGCTCGAACACGACTCCGATCAGGTCGAGGCGACGCGGCGCTTCGGCTGGCAGGTGTACTACGGCGACGCGACCCGGCTCGACCTGCTGCGGGTGGCCGGCGCAGCCCAGGCCAGGGTGCTGGTGGTGGCGATCGACGATGTCGAGCAGAACCTCAAGCTGGTGGACCTGGCTCGCGAGCACTTTCCGCAGCTGGCGATCGTTGCGCGCGCGCGCAACGCGCGCCACTGGACGCAGCTGTACCAGCGCGGCGTGCAGCACATCGAGCGCGAGACGCTCGACTCGGCGTTGATGAGCGGGCGCAGCGTGCTCGAGCTGCTGGGCTTCGAGCCGTACCGCGCGCGCACGCTGGCCCAGCACTTTCGCCGCCACAGCATCGAGCAGCTGCTGCAGATGGCGCCGCACATGGGCGACGAGCAGCGCCTGATATCGCTGGCCAAGGCCGGCCGCGAGCAGCTCGAGCAGCTGCTGGCGCAGGAGCGCGCGCTGGCGGTGCGCACGCGCGGGCGCAGCGACGAGCCGGCGGCCGGCCACACGGCTAACGCAGACCGTCCCACGTCAACTTGAGCCCGGTGAGCAGCAGGCCGGCAGAGACGATCCGGTAGAACCACACGGCGGGCAAGCGCCGCAGCAGCTTCACGCCGAGCCACACGCCGAGCACGGCGAACGGCGCCAGCGCCAGCGCGGTCAGCATGTTGGTGAGATCGATCAGCCCGAGCCAGGCGTACGGCGCCCACTTCGACGCGTTGATCACAGTGAAAAACACCGTGGTGGTGCCGGCGAACACCGCCGGCGCCAGCCGCATCGGCAGCAAGGCGATCGAGATCGGCGGCCCGCCGGCGTGGGCGACGAAGCTGGTGACCCCCGAGGCCAGGCCGGCGAGCGCGGTGAACCCCCTTGGCACCACGCGTGCCGCCGTGCCCGACGACGACCACGCGCGTTGAGCGATGAACAGCAGCGTCATCACGCCGAGCACCGCCGACACCGCCTTGGGCGACAGCACGCCGAACAGCAGGAATCCCACCACCGTGCCGGCCAGGCCGGCGGGCAGCAGCACGCGCAACAGCCCACGGTCGCGCTCGCGGATCAACGCCGCCAGGCCGAACAGGTCGCCCACGGTCAACAGCGGCAGCACGATCGCCGCCGCCTGCGGCACCGGCGTCACCAGCGCGATCAATGGCACCGCGAGGATGCCGAAGCCGCCGGCGACACCGCTCTTGCCGAGGCCCACCAGCAGCGCAGCGGGCACGGCAACGGCGTAGAACGCGGGGTCGGTGATCAGCGGCAAGTGGGTGTGGTTTCGGCCGGCCAGCCGTGGCGGCGCCGCCGCTGGCCGACAATTGTCCTGTGTTCCAACCCAACCAGCACGACGTGCGCCGCTTCTTCTGCGGCGCCTGGCGCAAGCAGCGCGAAGCGGCCGCGGCGATGACTGCGCTGGAAACGCTGGCGGCGTTGTGGATCGCCGAGCATCCGGAATACGACGGCGAACTGAGCGACGAGCAGGCCGCGCTCGCCGCCGACTACCGCGTCGAGAGCGGCCACACGAACCCGTTCCTGCACCTGTCGATGCACCTGTCGATCAGCGAGCAGTGTTCGATCGACCAGCCCGCCGGCATCCGCGGTGCGGTGGAGGCGCTGGCCGCCCGCCTGGGGTCGCTGCACGAGGCGCATCACCAGGCGATGGAGTGCCTGGGCGAGATGATCTGGCGCTCGCAGCGCGACGGCGCGCCGCCCGACGGGCCGGCCTATATCGAGTGCGTGCGCAGGCGCGCGGGCACGTAGCCGGCGGTAGGCCTGGCCGTCAAGGCGCAGGCGCGTAGCCCTCTTCGCTCAGCGCGCGTTCGAACTCCTGGCGCGCGTGCGACGACTCGATGCGCACGGTCTTGGCTGGCAGGTCGACCGCCACCTCGGCAGCCGCATCGACACGCCGCACGGTCTGGCTCACCGTGCGCACGCAGTGGCTGCAAGTCATCGTGGGCAGCTTCAGTTCGATCGTGGACATGTCGACGCCGGTGGTTGTGGAAGGACATCACCATCGTAAACCTTGACACGGTGGCAGGGTCAAGCGTGACGACGGCCAGCCACCTTGGGCTGGACATTGCCATCGTGTCAAGGTTTAAGCTGGCGCGGTGAGCCACGCTCCTGCACTCACGTTATCGCTGCCGATCGAGGGCATGACCTGCGCCTCGTGCGTGCAACGCGTCGAATCCGCGCTCGCCGGCGTGCCCGGCGTGCGTTCGGCTGCCGTCAACCTGGCCACCGAGACGGCAGCCATCGAACTGGCGCAGCCGGTGCCGGCCGGCGCGCTGGCCGACGCCTTGCGGCACGCCGGCTACGCGGTGCCGCAGGAGCGCGTGACGCTGGCGGTGCAAGGCATGACGTGCGCCTCCTGCGTCGCGCGCGTCGAACGCGCGCTGACTCGCGTGCCCGGCGTGGTATCGGCCAGCGTGAACCTGGCCACCGAGCAGGCCAGCGTCGTGCGCTGGCGCGGCCAGGCGCCGACTGCGGCGCTCGTGGCAGCGCTGCGCGGCGCGGGCTACGACGGCGCCGACGCGGGCACCGCGCCGGATGGCACGGCAGCGCCGCCGCTGTTGAGCGAGGGTGCACGCGTCGCGCTGGCCGCGCTGCTGTCGGCGCCGTTGCTGCTGCCGATGGCCGCCGGCTGGCTCGGCTGGCACACCCTGCTCAACGGCTGGTGGCAGCTTGCACTCGCCGCGCCGGTGCAGTTCTGGCTCGGCGCCCGCTTCTACCGCGCCGGCTGGAACGCGCTGCGCGCCGGCAGCGGCAACATGGATTTGCTGGTGGCCATCGGCACCAGCGCCGCCTTCGGCTTGAGCCTGGCGCTGCTGCTGATGGCGCCGGCGGCGCACACGCCGCACCTGTATTTCGAATCGGCCGCGGTGGTGATCACGCTGGTGCTGCTCGGCAAATGGCTCGAGGCACGCGCCAAGCGGCAGACCACCGATGCGATCCGCGCGTTGCATGCGCTGCGTCCCGACACCGCGCACGTGCAGCGCGACGGCGCCGAGGTCGATTTGCCACTGGCGCAGGTGCGCATCGGCGACGTGGTGCTGGTGCGGCCGGGCGAACGGCTGCCGGTCGACGGCGACGTGATCGACGGCAGCAGCCACGTCGACGAGTCGCTGCTCACCGGCGAGAGCCTGCCGGTGGCCAAGCAGCCCGGCGACCGCGTGATCGGCGGCGCCGTCAACGCCGAGGGCTTGCTGCGCGTGCGCACCGGCGCGATCGGCGCCGAATCGACGCTGGCGCGCATCGCGCGGCTGGTCGAGTCGGCCCAGGCCGGCAAGGCACCGATCCAGCGGCTGGTCGACCGCGTCAGCGCGGTCTTCGTGCCGGTCGTCGTCGCGGTGGCGCTGCTCACGCTGCTGGCCTGGGGCTTGCTCGCGAATCAGTGGACACAAGGGCTGCTCCACGCAGTGGCGGTGCTGGTGATCGCCTGCCCGTGCGCACTCGGCCTGGCCACGCCCACCGCGATCATGGTGGGCACCGGCGTGGCGGCACGCCACGGCATCCTGATCAAGGACGCGCAGGCGCTGGAGCTGGCGCACGCCGTGCGCACGGTCGCGTTCGACAAGACCGGCACGCTCACCGAGGGCCGGCCCCGGCTGGTGGCGTTGCAGCCGCTGGCGGGCGAGGCCGAAGCCACGCTGCTCGAGCTCGCCGCCGCGCTGCAGGCGGGCAGCGAACATCCGCTGGCCCGGGCGGTGCTCGATGCGCGGCCCGCCGGTGCGGGCGCGCCGCGTGCCGCCAGCGGCGTGCAGGCGATTGCCGGCCGCGGCATCGGCGGCATCGTCGACGGCCGCGTGCTGCGCCTGGGCAGCGAGCGGCTGATGCGCGAGCTGCACGCCGATTTGAGCTGCACAGCGCACGCCGCCAGTGCGCTGCGCGGCCAGGGCCGCACGTTGTCGTGGCTGGCCGAACAGCGCAGCGACGGCCGCACGCAGGCGCTGGCGATGCTGGCCTTCGGCGACGCACCCAAGGCCGGCGCCGCAGCAGCGATCGCCGAGTTGAAACGCCTGGGCGTGCGCACGCTGCTGATCAGCGGCGACAACGCCGGCGCCGCGCACGCGGTCGGCGCCGCGCTCGGCATCGAGGACGTGCGCGCCGAGGTGCTGCCCGGCGACAAAGCCCAGGTGATCGCCTCGCTGCGGGCGGGCGCCGGCGGCGGCAAAGTCGCGATGGTCGGCGACGGCGTCAACGATGCGCCGGCACTGGCGGCTGCCGACGTGGGCATCGCGATGGCGGGCAGCGACGCGACCGGCCGCGTGCTCGGCAGCGACGCCGCCATGCAGGCGGCCGGCGTGACGCTGCTGCGCGGCGACCCGATGCTGGTGGCGCAGACGATCGAGCTGTCGCGCCGCACCACCTCGAAGATCCGCCAGAACCTGTTCTGGGCGTTCGCCTACAACGTGGTCGGCATTCCGCTGGCGGCGTTGGGGTTGCTGAATCCGATGATCGCCGGCGCCGCGATGGCGCTGTCGAGCGCCAGCGTCGTCGCCAACGCGCTGACCTTGCGCCGCTGGCGCCCGCACGCAGGCACACCGCGATGAACATCGGCCAAGCCTCGCAGGCGAGCGCGGCCTCGGCCAAGATGATCCGCCACTACGAGGCGCTCGGCCTGCTGCCCAAGGCGCCGCGCAGCGCGGCCGGCTACCGCCAATACGACGCGGCATCGGTGCACACGCTGCGCTTCATCCGGCGCGCGCGCGACCTCGGCTTCTCGATCAAGGAGATCACCGCACTGCTCGGGCTGTGGCGCAACCGTCGCCGCGCCAGCGCCGACGTCAAGCGCATCGCGCTGGCGCACGCCTGCGACCTGCAGCGGCGCATCGACGAGATGGTGTCGATGCAACGCACGCTGCAGCACCTGGCGCACTGCTGCCGCGGTGACTCGCGGCCGGACTGCCCGATCCTCGACGATCTCGCCCGGGAGGACTAACGCTTCAACACGTTCGCGCCGGCCCATAACTCGTCGAGGTGCGGAAAGTTCCAGCGCTCGGGCGGCTCGCGGTCGACGATGCGGTCGCTGCAGTGTGCGGCGGCGAGGTCGATCGTCAGCGGTGCGATCGGCATCTGCGAACGCAGCGAGAAGAAGGCCTTGACCAGCGGCGACACCAGCGCGCTGGCGTTCTGCTCGACCACCACCGCCAGGCGCTGCGACTGCAGGCGCACCAGCGATCCCGTCGGGTAGATGCCCAGGCTGCGCACGAAGGCGCCGAAGACGTTGGCGTCGAAGTGGCCCTGCCACGATGCCATGCGCGCGATCGACACCGCCGGATCCCAGCCCGCCTTGTACGGCCGGTTGGAGCTGACCGCGTCGTAGACGTCGCACACCGCGCCCATGCGCGCCTGCAGGCTGATCTGGTCGGCCACGAGGCGGTGCGGGTAGCCGTTGCCGTCGATGCGTTCGTGGTGGTGCAGGCACACGTCGAGCGCGGTCTGGGGCGCACCGCGGCCTTCGAGCAGCAACTCGCGGCCACGCACCGGATGCGACTTGATGATCTCGAACTCGGGGTCGGTGAGCTTGTCGGGTTTGTTCAGCAGGTCCAGCGGCATCACCGCCTTGCCGAGGTCGTGCAGCAAGCCCGCCAGGCCGGCCGCGCGGCACGCCGCGTCGTCGTGGCCGAGCTGGCGCGCCAGCGCGACCATCAGCGCGCACACCGCCACCGAGTGCATGTACGAGTAGTCGTCCTGGGTCTTCAGCCGCGCCAGGCTGACCAGCGCGCCGGGGTTGCGAAACACCGAGCGGGCGACGTCGTCGACCAGCGGCTGGCAGCGCTCGGCATCGATCGCCTTGCCGAGCCTGGCCTCGCTGAACATCGACACCACGGCCTCGCGCGCACGCTTGCACACGCCGGCCGCATGGTGCAGCTCGTCGGTCAGGGTGCGCGTCGGCGCGCTGGCGCGCAACGTCGGCTGCGGCAGCGGCAGCGCGCTGGCTGGGGGCGCGGCCGCGACAGCATCAACGCGCACCGCGACATCGAGGCCCTGGGCGACGTCGATCCAGCACTCGGCGATGCCGCTGGCGCGCACACGCTCCAGCTCTTGCGCGTCTTGAATGACGAAGCGCGCTTTCCAGAACGGATGGTCGAGCCAATGGCCCTCGAGCGCGTGCAGGTGCATGCCCACGCGCAGTTGGCCGGTCGGAATCTTCTTGAGCATGGATGGCAGCAGCGCCGCAGACGGCGCCCACTGGCGATATCGGCCGCCAGGCCGCCGGGCTTGAGCAGCGGCCACGCCCGCGCCATTGAAAAAGGCCGCTCGAAAGCGGCCTTTTTGCGCGCGGCGGCTCGTCAGTGCGCCGAATGGAAGCGCGACTGCGGCACGGTCCTCAGCTCGCCGGGCAGGCCGGCCAGGTATTCGGCCAGATCCTTCAGTTCGGCGCTGCTGAAGACGGGCTGCTTCTTGCCGCCGACCTCGGGCGCGATCATGCCCTTCATGATGGCGTTGGTGCGGCCGACACGCGGGTTGTTGTCGGTCATGTAGGCCTTCAGCGAGAACAGCAGGTAGTCGGCGTACTGGCCGGCCAGTCGTGGGTTGGCGGGATCCACGGTGTTGTTGAAGTTCTTGCCGTGGCAGGCCTCGCAGGCGGCCACCTTAGCCTTCAGCGCGGCGGGTGGCGCCGCGGGTGCCTCGGGCACCGCCGCAGCCTTGGTGTCCTTGCCGAGCGCCTCGTAGTAGGCCGCGACGTCGGCCATGTCCTGATCCGACATCGAGCCCGCGACACCGCGCATCGACGGGTGCTTGCGGTCGCCACTCTTGTAGCCATTGAGCGCGGCGACGATGTACTTCGCGTTCTGCCCCGCGATCTTGGGCACCTTGTAGACCTGCGGGAAGCTCGATTGATAACCCGGCAGGCCATGGCAGCCGATGCACATGGCGATCTTCTTGCCGCCGGCGCCAGCGTCGCCCTTGACCTCCTGGGCCATCGACAACAGGGGCGCGGCAACGAGGGCGAAGGCAAGCAGCAGCGTGTTTTTCATGGGCGAGAACGAGAGGGTTCGATGCCGCGCGCAGGCGGCGCAGCCACGGCGGGCGATTATAGGGTCGCCCTTATACTGGCCCGAACCCTCGACGCCCCGCGCCATGAAATTCAACGGCTCCGACACCTACGTCGCCACCCAGGACCTGATGCTCGCGGTCAATGCGGCGATCACGCTGAAGCGGCCGCTGCTCGTCAAGGGCGAACCGGGCACCGGCAAGACGATGCTCGCAGAAGAGGTGGCCAGCGCGATCGGCATGCCGCTGCTGCAGTGGCACATCAAGAGCACGACCAAGGCGCAGCAGGGCCTGTACGAGTACGACGCCGTGAGCCGCCTGCGCGACAGCCAGCTCGGCGACGAGAAGGTCAGGGACATCCACCACTACATCGTGCGCGGCACCTTGTGGCAGGCCTTCACCGCCGAGCAGCCGGTGGCGTTGCTGATCGACGAGATCGACAAGGCCGACATCGAATTTCCCAACGACCTGCTGCGCGAGCTCGACCGCATGGAGTTCTACGTCTACGAGACGCGCGAGCTGGTCAAGGCCAGGCACCGCCCGGTGGTGTTCATCACCTCCAACAACGAGAAGGAGCTGCCCGACGCCTTTTTGCGCCGCTGCTTCTTCCACTACATCAAGTTCCCCGACGCCGACACGATGAAGCGCATCGTCGACGTGCACTTCCCGGGCCTGAAGAAGGAGCTGCTCGGCGCCGCGCTGAAAACCTTCTACGACGTGCGCAACCTGCCAGGCCTGAAGAAGAAGCCGTCGACCTCGGAGCTGCTCGACTGGCTCAAGCTGCTGGTGGCCGAAGACATCCCGCTCGAAGCGCTGCAGAGCAAGGACGAAAAGGTCTCGGTGCCGCCGCTGGTGGGCGCGCTGCTGAAGAACGAGCAGGACGTGACGCTGTTCGAGAAGCTGGTGTTCATGCAAAGGCACAACCGCTGAGATGGAGTGCCGGGCGCCTGTGGTTGGCACGTCGCCTCCCTTTGTGGGCTTGCTGTCTTCCTGCGAGAAGCTTGCGCGGCGCGACGGGCGGTGCCCGGTGTGGGCTCCTACTGTGGCGGTCGGCACTGCGTGCCGACTCCGCTGCGATGCTCGCGCCGAGGTCGCGCCGCGAAACTCGCTTCACTCACTTCGTTCGTTGCGCTCGGACAATCGCGGCGAGTCAGACGAACGAAGCGCGCTGCGCGCGCCGACCCCGACGCTGCGCTTCTCGCCGCCCCACAAGTCG
>DATDJF010000158.1:0-4851 GCA_036520715.1 Burkholderiaceae bacterium
CGCCTCGTGGCTTCCGCGCTGGCCGAGCGCCTGCGCGCGATGCCGGCGCTGGTGGTGAGCGGGCCGCGGCAGGCCGGCAAGAGCACGCTGGTGCAGCAGCTGGCACCGGGCAAGCGGCGCTACCGGACGCTGGACGACCTCGATGTGCTCGACGCCGCGCGCCGCGATCCCGAGGCGCTGCTCGGCGGCCCCGAGCCGGTCACACTCGACGAGGTGCAGCGCGCGCCCGAGCTGCTGCATGCCGTGAAGCGGGCGATCGATCAGCGCCGCGTGGCCGGCCGCTTCCTGCTCACCGGCTCTGCCAACCTGTTGATGATGAACAGGGTGTCGGAGTCGCTTGCCGGCCGCGCGAGCTACCTCACGCTGTGGCCCATGACGCGGCGCGAGCAGCGCGGCGAAGGTCGCGCCGGGTTGTGGGAGGAGTTGCTCGCCACGCCGGAGACCAAGTGGCTCGACCTGCTGGCGTCGCAGCCCGATACGCCAGAAGACTGGCGCGCGCTGGCGCTGCGCGGCGGCTTTCCTACGCCGGCGCTGGAGCTCACACGCGCAGCCGATCGCACGATCTGGTTCGACGGCTACGTGCGCACCTACCTCGAACGAGACTTGCAGGACCTTGCTGCGATCGGCTCGCTGCCCGACTTTCGGCGGCTCATGCGCGCGGCATGCCTGCGCATCGGGCAGCTCACCAACCAGGCCGAGCTGGGCCGCGACGTGGCGCTGCCCCAGCCCACGGTGCACCGCTGGCTGAACCTGCTGGAGACGTCGTACCTGCTGGTGCGCCTGCCCGCCTATGCAGTGAACCGCACCAAACGGTTGATCAAGACGCCCAAGGTGTACTGGGGCGACCTCGGCGTTGCGTTGCACCTTGCCGGCACGGTGCAGCCCGAAGGGGCGCATCTGGAGAACCTGGTGCTGCACGATCTGCTGGCGTGGCGCGACGCGCGGCTGGCGCGCGCAGAGCTCGGCTACTGGCGCACCGCCACCGGCGAGGAGGTGGATCTCGTGATCGAATCCGAAGATCGCCTGCTGCCCGTGGAGGTGAAGGCGGCCGCGCGTCCACGCTTGGGTGACGCCGCGCACCTGCGCAGTTTCCGGGCGGAGTACGGCAAGAAGGCGCGCGCCGGGCTGTTGCTGCACACCGGCAGCACCCTCGAATGGCTGGCACCCGATGTGCTGGCCACACCGTGGTGGCGGGTAGTCTGATCCGCTGCCCGGGATCCTGGCCCGGATGGGATAATCCTGCCCCATGGCGATCACGCTGAAAACAGCCGACGACATCGAGCACATGCGCATCGCGGGCCGCCTGGCGTCCGAGGTGCTGGACATGCTCGCGCAGCACGTGGTGCCCGGCATCACCACCGAGCAGATCGACAAGATCGCGCACGATCACATCGTGCACGTGCAGGGCGCGGTGCCGGCGCCGCTCAACTACGCGCCGCCCGGCTACACGCCGTATCCGAAGTCGATCTGCACGTCGGTCAACCATCAGGTGTGCCACGGCATCCCCAACGAGCGTGCGCTGAAGGCCGGCGACATCGTCAACATCGACGTCACCGTCATCAAGGACGGCTGGCACGGCGACACCAGCCGCATGTTCATCGTCGGCGAAGGCAGCATCGCCGCCAAGCGCCTGTGCGCGCTGACGTACGAGGCCATGTGGAAGGGCATCGCCAAGATCAGGCCCGGCGCGCGGCTGGGCGACATCGGCTACGCGGTGCAGTCGTTCGCCGAGGGCCAGGGCTTCACGGTCGTGCGCGAGTTCTGCGGCCACGGCATCGGCCGCAAGTTCCACGAGGAGCCGCAGGTGCTGCACTACGGCCGCCCCGGCACGCTCGAGGAGCTGGTGCCAGGCATGGTGTTCACGGTGGAGCCGATGATCAACGCCGGCAAGCGCGAGATCCGCGAGCTCGGCGACGGCTGGACCATCGTCACGCGCGACCGCTCGCTCTCCGCGCAGTGGGAGCACACGGTGGTGGTCACCGACACCGGCTTCGAGGTGCTCACGGTGTCGGCCGGCAGCCCGGCGGTGCCGGCGTTCATCGCACAAGCGGCGAGCACACCCGCCACGGCCGGCGTGGCCGGCTGAACCGCACCCGGACTCTCGCGCACCGCGCGCCATGTCAGCGATCCTGATCGACCCTCCCGCCACGGGTGTGGCGTCGCTGCGCACGCGGTTTCGCGACGGCAAGGCGGCGCTGGTGCAGCACTTCATGCAGTCGCGCCCCTCGGCGCCGGCGGCGGCGCGCCTGACGCGCGCGCTGGCCCGCCACGCCGATGCCACGCTAGGCGAGCTGTGGCTGCGCAGCACCATGCCGCCCGGCGCGGCGCTGGTGGCGGTGGGCGGCTACGGCCGCGCCGAGCTGTTTCCGCACTCCGACGTCGACGTGCTGGTGCTGCTGCCCGGCGCCGGCGAGGTGGACCTGGCCGCCAACGACGCGCTGCGCGCGGCCGTCGAAGGCTTCATCTCCGCCTGCTGGGACATCGGGCTGGAGATCGGCTCGTCGGTGCGCACGGTCGACGAGTGCGTCACCGAGGCGAAGAACGACGTGACGGTGCAGACCGCGATGATCGAGTCGCGCTTTCTGGCGGGCGCGCGCCGCCTGTACGGCAACTTCAAGCGCGCCACCGACGCGGCGATCGACCCGCAGGCCTTCCTGCGCGCCAAGACGCTGGAGATGCGCCAGCGCCACGTGAAGTACGAGGACACGCCCTACGCGCTGGAGCCCAACTGCAAAGAGAGCCCCGGCGGCCTGCGCGACCTGCAGGTGGTGATCTGGGTGGCGCGCGGCGCCGGCCTCGGGCGCACCTGGGCCGAGCTGGCGGCCAAGGGCCTGATCACCGCCTACGAGGTGCGGCGCCTGCAGCGTCACGAAGGCACGATCAAGCTGATCCGCGCGCGGCTGCACGCGCTGGCCAATCGCCGCGAGGACCGGCTGGTGTTCGATCTGCAGACGGCGGTGGCCGAGAGCTTCGGCATCAAGCCGGGCAAGGCCCACCGCGCCAGCGAAGTGCTGATGCACCGCTACTACTGGGCGGCCAAGGCAGTGCAGCAGCTCAACAAGATCCTGATGCTCAACATCGAGGAGCGGCTCAGCGGCTCGGAGAACCAGCCGATGCGCCCGATCAACGAGCGCTTTCTCGACCGCGGCGGCCTGCTCGAGGTGGCGCACGACGACCTGTACCTGCGCGACCGCAGCGCGATCCTCGAGACGTTCCTGATCTACCAGCAGACACCCGGCATCAAGGCCCTCTCGGCGCGCACGCTGCGCGCGCTGTACCAGGCGCGCGACGCGATGGACGGGTCGTTCCGCCGCGACCCGGCGGTGCGCGCGCAGTTCATGGAGATCCTCAAGCAGCCGCTGGGGCAGACGCACGCCTTCCGGCTGATGAACGAGACCTCGGTGCTCGGGCGCACGCTGTGGGTGTTCCGCCGCATCGTGGGGCGCATGCAGCACGACCTGTTCCACGTGTACACGGTGGACCAGCACATCCTGATGGTGCTGCGCAACGTGCGGCGCTTCTTCATCCCCGAGCACGCGCACGAGTACCCGTTCTGCTCGCAGATCGCGTCGCAGTGGGACAAGCCGTACATCCTGTACATCGCGGCGCTGTTCCACGACGTGGCCAAGGGCCGCGGCGGCGACCACTCGGTGATCGGCGGCTCCGAGGCGCGGCGCTTCTGCCGCGACCACTCGATCGAACGCGACGATGCGTCGCTGATCGAGTTCCTGGTGCGGCAGCACCTGACGATGAGCCACATCGCGCAGAAGGAAGACCTGTCCGACCCCGAGGTGATCACCGCGTTCGCCAAGACGGTGGACAACCCGCGGCGCCTGGCCGCGCTGTACCTGCTGACGGTGGCCGACATCCGCGGCACCAGCCCCAAGGTGTGGAATGCCTGGAAGGGCAAGCTGCTCGAAGACCTCTATCGCCTCACGTTGCGTGTGCTCGGCGGCGCGGTGCCCAACATGGATGCCGAGATCGAGGCGCGCAAGCTCGAGGCACGCAACCTGCTCGCGCTGCGCTCGGCGTTGCCCGGCACCGAGAAGCCGTTGTGGGACACGCTCGACGTGAGTTACTTCGCGCGCCACGACGCGATGGAGATCGCCTGGCACGCGCGCGTGTTGTGGCGCCACGTAAAGACCAATGTGCCGGTGGTCAGCGCGCGGCCCTCGCCGGTGGGCGAAGGCCTGCAGGTGCTGGTGTATTCGCCCGACCGCGCCGACCTGTTCGCGCGCATCTGCGGCTACTTCGACAGCGCCGGCTTCTCGATCCAGGACGCCAAGATCCACACCAGCCGCGCCGGCTACGCGCTCGACACCTTCCAGGTCGTGCACCCCGCCTACGATGCCGACGATGCGGCGGGCTATCGCGACCTGATCTCGCTGATCGAAACCAGCCTGGTGAAGGCGTTGCAGGCCGAGGGCCCGCTGCCCGAGCCGAGCCGCGGCCGCGTGTCGCGGCGCGTGCGCTCGTTCCCGGTGACGCCGCGCGTCAGCCTGCGGCCCGACGAGCGTGCGCAGCGCTGGATCCTCTCGGTCAGCGCGAGCGACCGCTCGGGCCTGCTGTACGGCATCGCGCGCGTGCTGGCCAGGCACCGCGTCAACCTGCAGCTCGCCAAGATCTCCACGCTCGGCGAGCGCGTGGAAGACACTTTCCTGGTCGACGGCGCGGCGCTGCAGCACAACCGCGAGCAGCTCGAGATCGAGACCGAACTGCTGGACGCCATCGCGCCGGTGACGGCGCCCGCGCCGGCCGCCGCGCCGGCACTGCGGTGACGCTGCGCGCCGTCAGCGCAGCCGAGGCCGCGCCCCGGCTGTGCGGTGCGCCGCGCGCTGACCACGACGTCGC
>DATDJF010000159.1:0-3431 GCA_036520715.1 Burkholderiaceae bacterium
AACTTGCCCTCGCCGAAATTCAGCAGCGTATTCGGAATGCCGCGGTTGCCGAGCTTGTGGTTCAGGCCGGCGAGCGCGACGTCATTGCGTTCGCCGGTGAGTTCGCCGTCGCTGCCGACCACTTTCTTCGGCACGATGAACAGCGAGATGCCTCTGGTGCCCGGCACCAGCTTGCCGTCGGGCCCCGGGATCTTGGCCAGCACAAGGTGCACGATGTTCTCGGCCAGCTCGTGCTCGCCGTTGCTGATCCACATCTTGTTGCCGCGCAGCCGGTAGCGCGGACCCAGCGGGTCGGCCTCGAAGTCGTCACCGTCGGGCGTGGCGCGCGTGGCGATGTCGCTCAACGACGAGCCGGCCTGAGGCTCGCTCAGGCACATGGTGCCGAACCAGCGGCCGCTGAACTCGTTGCTCGCGAACACCTGCTTCTGCAGTGGCGTGCCGTGTGCCATCAGCAGGTTGGCATTGCCGCTGGTCAGCAGGCCGCCGCCGCCCAGCCCGATGCCGGCCTTCGCGAAGAATCCGTTGGCCGCCATCTCGACCACGCACGGCAGCTGCATACCGCCCAGCTCGTAATCCTGCGCCGCGGCCAGCATGCCGGACTCGACGTAGGCCTGCGCCGCCGCGTGCGAACTCGCCGGCAGGATCACCTTCTCGCCATCGAAACGCGGCTCCTCGGTGTCGGCCACGCGGTTGAACGGCGCGATCTTCTCGCGTGCGATGCGCTCGCAGGTGTCGAGCACCGAGCCGAAGGTCTCGCGCGAGTGGTCGGCAAAACGCGGCCGCTCGAGCAGCGTGTGAATGCGCAGCCAGTCGTAGAGCAGGAAATCGAGCGTGTCGCGCATCGCGAGCCTCGTTCGTCAGGCCTTCGGCGCGGTGACCGCCATCGTCGCCGACGCCTTCATCACCAGCGTGCGCTGATCGCCCGCCACTGCCCACACACTGGCCTCGGTGAAGGTGATCGTGCGCCCTGGCTTCAAGACGTGGGCTTCGCACACCAGGCGCTGGCCGCGAGCCGGGCGCAGCAGGCTGGTCTTCAGCTCGGCGGTGAGGATCCAGTGGCCCTCTGGCGCCAACGTCTGCGCGGCGGCGCCCATCGAATGATCGGCCATCGTCACCATCACGCCGGCGTGCACGACGCCGGTGTGCTGCATGTGACGCTGCTCGACCAGCAGTTCGCTCGATACCGTGCCTTCGCCGACGGCGACCGGCACGACGCCCAAGTCCACCATGAACGGTGCCGAGGCGAAGACGTCACGTGCGGTCTCGAGATCGAAGGCCATGCCAGTCAACGCGCGGCCAGCCGCACGACCGTGCCCTGTGCCACCGCGCACAGCTTCTCTTCGCCACCGCGCCAGGCCAGCACGTCGCAGCGGCACACCACCTGGCTGCGGCTGAGCGCCACCGCCTCGGCGCGGGCTATCAGGCGCTCGCCGATCGCCGGGCGCACGTAGTTGATCTTGAACTCGGAGGTCACCACCTCGAAGCCGAGCGCCGAGCCACCGGCATAGGTGAGCGCGTTGTCGGCCAGGTAGCTGACGACGCCGCCGTGCGCGAAGCCGTTCTGCTGCAGCAGCTCGGTGCGCAAGCTCAACTCCAGTTCGGCGCGGCCCGGGGCCAGCACGTTCAGCCGCGCACCCAGCAGGCGGCTGAACGGCTGCTCATCGAGCACCTCGCGGCCCTCTGCCAACAGCGCGGCATGGCTAGCTTCGCTCATCCTGCCCTTTCATGTCGCACCGAACCCGAAGCGCTGGATCGCGGCGTGCGCGATCGGCACACCCCACTCCTGCACGAAGTGCCCGCCGTCGGCCACTTCCATCGGCGGCGGGCAGTTGCGGATCTGCTGCTGCAGCGCGCGCATCGGCACCTCGCCGAGCACCGGATCCTTCATGCCGATGGCCATGAAGGACTCGCCGTTCCATTCGTCGCGCCAGAACTCGCGCGCGCGGCGGCTGATTGCGGCACCGGGTGCGTCGTCACCATCGGGCACCATGTTCGGAAAGGCCTTCAACGCGGCCTTGTGCCGCGCGTCGGGAAACGGCGCGTCGTAGGCAGCGATCTCCGCGGTACTCAGATCGGGTTTGCCGCGTGCGAGCAGCTTGCCCACCGGCAGGTCTGGCTGCGAGTTCGAATAGGCGCGCCACTGGCGGAAGCCCTCGGTCACCTGCCCGGTGCCCAGGCCCGTGTTCATCACCAGCAGACGCGTGAAACGATCGGGCATCTCGTGCGGCAACGTCAGGCCGAGCAAGCCGCCCCAGTCCTGGCACACCAGCAGGACGTTCTTCAGATCGAGCCGCTCGACGAAGCGCATCAGCATCGAGCGGTGCCTGTCGAACGTGTGCCACGCGACATCGGCAGGCTTGTCGGAACGACCGAAGCCGATCAGATCAGGCGCCACCACGCGCAAGCCGGTGCCGCTGAACACCGGGATCATGTGACGGTACAGGTATGCCCACGACGGGTTGCCGTGCAGGCACAGCGCCGTCACGCCGGCGCGCGGCCCTTCGTCGACGTAATGGACCCGCAAGCCCTCGACACCGGGCAGATCGTCGACGTACCTCGGCGACCAGCGAAAGCCCGGCAGCTCGCGAAAGCGCTCGTCCGGCGTGCGCAGGATTTCCATGCGCACGTGTGGATCAGAGCACTTCGAACACACCGGCCGCGCCCATGCCGCCGCCGATGCACATGGTGACGCACACGCGCTTGGCGCCGCGCCGCTTGCCTTCGATCAGCGCATGGCCGGTGAGACGCTGCCCGCTCACCCCGTACGGGTGGCCGATCGCGATCGCGCCCCCGTTGACGTTGAGGCGGTCCATCGGAATGCCGAGCTTGTCGGCGCTGTACAGCACCTGCACCGCGAACGCCTCGTTGAGCTCCCACAGGTCGATGTCGCTGACCTTCAGCCCGAGGCGCTGCAACACCTTGGGCACCGCGAACACCGGGCCGATGCCCATCTCGTCGGGCTCGCAGCCGGCCACCGCGAAGCCGAGGAAGCGGCCGAGCGGCTTCAGGCCCTTCTTCTGCGCGTAGCTCTCGTGCACGATCACGCAGGCGCCGGCGCCGTCGCTGAACTGGCTGGCGTTGCCGGCGGTGATCACACCGCCCGGAATGGCAGGCTTGATGTCCTTGATGCCGTCGACCGTGGTGCCCGGGCGCATGCCCTCGTCCTTGTCGACGGTGACTTCCTTGCTGCGCAGGCCGAGCACCGCGTCGGCGATGCCCGCGGTGACGGTGATCGGCGCGATCTCGTCCTTGAACTTGCCTGCTTCCTGGCCCGCGCACGCCTTTTGCTGGCTGGCGGCACCGTATTCGTCCTGCCGCTGCTTGGGGATGTTGTAGCGCTTGGCCACGGTCTCGGCGGTCTGCAGCATCGTCCAGTAGATCTCGGGCTTGCTCTTGGCGAGCGCGGGATCGCTCAGCATGTGCATGTTCAT
>DATDJF010000160.1:0-4044 GCA_036520715.1 Burkholderiaceae bacterium
CCTCAGCGCTGCCGACGAGCGCGGCATGATGGTCAGCTTCATCCAGAGCAACTACATGGGCTTCGGCTCCGGCGTGGTGGTACCCGAGTGGGGCGTCAGCCTGCAGAACCGCGGCCACGGTTTCTCGCTCGATCCGGCCAGTCCCAACGTGGTGGCGCCCGGCAAGCGGCCGTTCCACACCATCATCCCGGCGTTCCTCACCAAGGATGGCCAGCCGCAGATGAGCTTCGGCGTGATGGGCGGCAACATGCAGCCGCAGGGCCATCTGCAAACGCTGGTGCGCATGCTCGACCACAAGCAGAACCCGCAGGCCGCGTGCGACGCGCCGCGGTGGCGCTTCGACGGCGGCTTGAGCGTCGAGGTCGAGCCCGAGATGAACCGCGACACGGTGGCCGGACTGATTGCGCTCGGCCACCGCATCGAACACCGCTTCGACAGCTACATGGACCTTGGCGCCGGCCAGTTCATCTGGCGGCTCGGCGACCCGGCGGTCGAAGGCTACGTGGCGGCGAGCGATCCGCGGCGTGATGGTCTTGCCGCGGGCTTCTAGCCAGGTGGAACGGGCTTGTGTGCCTCAGGTGAGAGAGCCCGCGGGTCGCGCCCCGCCGGCGGTCACTTTCATTTGCGGGCCCAAATGAAAGTAACCAAAGCAAAGGGCCTGAAAACCGATTTGACCGGTTCGTATGGCAACAACCCACGAACAAGATCGGTTCAGTTCAGGCGCTCGCTGGCCGCGGATGCGCCGTATCCGCGAAAGTCAGTGCTCCGAGTTGAACCGATGCTGTTCGTCGGTTGTTGCCATGGCAGTGAGACAGATCGTATTAGCCCCTTTGCTTTGGCTACTTTCATTTGGGGCCGCAAATGAAAGTAGCTCGGCCGCCGGCCGAGACCGGCGGGCTCTTGCCAACCTCCTCAACGCCCAGCCAATTGCTCGATGTATTGATCGTCGGTGCCGGCTTCGGTGGCCTGTACGCATTGCACAAGCTGCGCAGCAGCGGTCTGAAGACGCTGGTGCTCGAAGCGGCGCCGAGCGTGGGCGGCACCTGGTGGGCCAATCGCTACCCCGGCGCGCGTGTCGACATCCAGAGCCTGGAGTACTCGTACTCGTTCTCCGATTCCCTGCAGCAAGACTGGCACTGGAGCGAGCGCTATGCGTCGCAGCCCGAGTTGCTGCGCTACGCCAACCACGTGGCCGACCGCTTCGACCTGCGCCGCGACATCTGCCTCGACACCCGCGTCGCGGCGGCGCACTTCGACGAAGCCGCGGCGTGCTGGCGAGTGCGCAGCGAAGATGGACACCAGTGGGGCGCGCGCTTCCTCGTCACCGCAATCGGGCCGCTGTCGCGGCCCAACACGCCGGCGTTCGAGGGGCTCGACACGTTCGAGGGCCCGGTGCTGCACTCGGCCGCCTGGCCGCACGAGCCGGTGGATTTCAGCGGCCGCGACGTCGCGGTGGTGGGCACCGGGTCGTCGGGGGTGCAACTGATCCCGATCCTCGCCGAGCAGGCGCGCACGCTCACGGTGTTTCAGCGCACCGCCGCCTACGCGGTGCCGGCGCACAACGGCCCGCTCGATGCCGAGTGGGAAGCGCGCATCAAGGCCAACTACGCGGGCTTGCGCGAACGCAACCGCCGCATGCGCACCGGCTTCGGCAGCGAGTGGCCGAAGCCGCACCCGCTGCCGACGCTGCAGGTGGACGCCGAGGAGCGCAACGCGCTGTTCGAAAAACGTTGGGCGACCGGCGGCTTCAGCCTGCTCGGCACATTCGCCGATACCTTGACCGACATGCGCGCCAACGAGGTGTGCGCCGAGTTCGTGCGCGGCAAGATCCGCAGCATCGTGCGCGACCCGGCGGTGGCGGCGCGGCTGTGCCCGACGCAACCGATCGGCTGCAAGCGCCTGTGCGTGGACAGCGGCTACTACGACACCTACAACCGCAGCAACGTCACGCTGGTCGACGTCAGCCGCGACACGATCGAGCGCATCACGCCGCACGGCCTGCGCAGCGGCGGCCGCGAGCACCGCTTCGACACACTGGTGCTGGCCACCGGTTTCGACGCCTTTACCGGGCCGATGACGCACATCGATCTGCGCGGGCGCGGCGGCGTGCACATCGCCGACAAGTGGCGCGGCGGCCCGCTCAACTACCTCGGGCTCACGGTGGCCGGGTTTCCGAATCTGTTCAACCTGGTCGGCCCGGGCAGCACGTCGGCCTTCACCGCCGTGATCGTGGCGATCGAGCACCACGTCGACTGGATCGCGCAGTGCATCGGCTGGCTCGATGCCGGCGGCCACCGTTGCATCGAGGCCAGCATCGAGGCCGAGTCGGGCTGGGTGCAGCGGGTCAACCAGATCGCCGATCAGACCGTGTACCCGCACTGCAACTCGTGGTACCTGGGCGCCAACATCCCCGGCAAGCCGCGAATCTTCATGCCGCTGGCGGGGGGTTTTCCGGCGTATGCCGAGCGATGCGCCGCGGTGGCGCGCGAGGGCTACACCGGGTTCATCGTGCACTGAGCGCGCCGCGGCGCACCATGGCGGCCCGGCAGGGCTCGCGTCGCCTTGCCCTTATCATCGACCGCTGTTCGTTGCTCGGCGTGGCGCACGCTGCTCCCGTTTCATGAAATTGCCGTCGTTGGCTGTGGGTCGATCGGTCCTGCTCGAGCGTGTGGCGCTGTTCGGTGCCATGGCAGCACTGCTCGCGGCCTGCGGCGCCAAGGACGGCGCTCCCGGCGCCAGCGCGGCGGCGCCGGCCGGCCGCCCTGCGATGCCGCCGGCGCAAGTGGGTGTGGTCACGGTGCAGCCGCGCGTCGTGGCGTTGCATACCGAGTTGCCTGGCCGCGTCGAGGCGCTGCGGGTGGCGCAGGTGCGCGCGCGCGTCAACGGCGTGGTGCAAAAGCGCCTGTTCACCGAAGGCAGCGACGTCAAGGGCGGTCAGGCGTTGTTCCAGATCGACCCGGCGCCGTATCAGGCTGCGCTCGACTCGGCCAGCGCCACGCTGGCCAAGGCACAGGCCAACCGCGCGATGGCCACCGAGCTGGCCACGCGCTACAAGCCGCTGGCCGAAGCCAAGGCGATCAGCGCGCAGGACTACATCAACGCCGAGGCGCAGCGCCTGCAGGCCGAGGCCGACGTGGCGTCGGGCCAGGCGGCGGTGCAGACCGCGAAGCTGAACCTCGCCTACGCGCACGTGACGGCGCCGATCGCCGGGCGCATCGGCCGCGCCGCGGTCACCGAAGGTGCGCTCGTCAGCGCCGCCGAGGGCACGCTGCTGGCCACCATCCAGCAGATCGGCACCGTGTACGTCAACTTCACGCAGCCCAACGCCGAGGTGCTGCGCTTGCGCAAGCGTTTGGCCTCCAACCAGTTGCGCAAGGTCGGCAACGGCGCCGCGGAAGTGCGCATCGTGCTCGACGATGGCAGCGAGCTGCCGCGGCCGGGCCGGCTGTTGTTCAGCGACCTCTCGGTCGACCCCAGCTCGGGGCAGGTGATGCTGCGCGCCGAGGTGCCTAACGTCGAGGGCCTGCTGTTGCCCGGGCAGTACGTGCGCGTGCGCCTGGCGCAGGCCGAGCTGCCGGCGGCGATCCTGCTGCCGCAGCAGGCGGTGACGCGCAGCGCGCAAGGCGACAACGTGCTGGTGGTCGGCCCCGACAACAAGCCGCTGCCGCGTCAGATCCAGCTCGGCGAGTCGCAGGGCGATCAGTGGATCGTGCTCGGTGGCCTGCAGGCCGGCGAGCGCGTCATCGTCGATGGCTTCCAGAAAATGATGGTGCCCGGCGCGCCGGTCCATGCGGTGCCGTGGACGCCGGGCGCGGCCAGCCCGGCCGCCGCGCGTGTGCCGGCCGCGGCGGCATCGGGCGCCGTGACCCCTTCGTCGACTGGCGCATCGGCCGTCGGCAAGACCTCGTAAGGGCGCACGCGCATGGCGCGCTTCTTCATCGACCGCCCGATCTTCGCGTGGGTGATCGCGCTGTTCATCCTGGTGATGGGCGGCGTCTCGGTCAAGCTGCTGCCGATCGCGCAGTACCCGACGGTGGCGCCGCC
>DATDJF010000161.1:0-22458 GCA_036520715.1 Burkholderiaceae bacterium
GTGCACCGGCGAAAAAGCGGCGCACGCCCGATTGAGGATGCGCGAGTGTAGAGGCGCCGTCGGTGCTGCCCGACCCCGCGTTTGCCCTGCGTGAACATGCGTCGCGGGCTCGCTTGGCGCCAAGCTGCCGCAGCGGGACAAACCCGCCCGCCGTGCCGCGACAGCGGCCGCTAGACTGCCGTTTTTCGTCGCACGGTGCACGCTGCAGTGGCGGCACGCACCGCGGGGTTCACGATGGTTCGATCACGGCTGTGGGTGCTGGCGGCGCTGCTGGCTTTGCAGATGCCCGCGTGGGCGGCCGATGCCGGTGGCGCGCCGGGCGCCAAGGTGCTGCGTTACGCGTTTCCCGCTGCCGAAAGCGGCTTCGACCCGGCGCAAGTGACCGACCTGTACTCCAACACGGTGCTGTCGCACATCTTCGAAGCGCCGCTGGAATACGAGTACCTCGCGCAACCGGCGCGCGCGCGCCCCAACACCGCCGCCGCGATGCCCGAGGTGTCGGCCGACTATCGCCGCTTCGTGTTCACCATCCGCGCGGGCATCTACTTCGTCGACGACCCGGCGTTCGGCGGCAAGCGCCGCGAGCTGACGGCGCACGACTACGTCTACACGATCAAGCGCCACTACGACCCGCGCTGGAAGAGCGGCAAGCTCTATGTGTTCGAGACCGCGCAGATTCTGGACCTGAGTGAACTGCGCCGCGAGGCGCTCGACAAGAAAGCCGCGTTCGACTACGACCGCGAAGTGAGCGGCCTGCGCGCGCTCGATCGTTATCGCTTCGAGGTGCAGCTGGCGTTGCCGAGCCCGCGCTTTCACCTGTTTTTTGCCGAGCCGCCTTTCACCGGCGCAGTCGCGCGCGAGGTGGTGGAGTTCTATGGCGACCGGATCAGCGAACACCCGGTGGGCACCGGGCCGTTTCGCCTGGTCGAGTGGCGCCGCAGTTCGCGCATGGTGCTGGAGCGCCAGCCGAACTTTCGCGACGTGCGCTACGACGAACATCCGCCGGCCGGCGACGCACGGCGCGCGGCGATCGCCGCGGCGCTGAAGGGCAAGCGCCTGCCGATGGTCGACCGCGTGGAGATCGCCGTCATCCAGGAGCCGCAGCCGCGCTGGCTGTCGTTCCTGAGCGACGAGCAGGACGTGGTCGAGCGCATTCCCGACCACTTCTGCGACTCCGCCATCCCCAACGGCCAGTTGGCGCCGCACCTGGCGCGCCGCGGCATCCAGATGGTGCGCTACCAGCGCAACGACGTGTCGGTGTCGTACTTCGCGATGGAGAACCCGGTGGTGGGCGGCTACACGCCGGAGAAGGTGGCGCTGCGTCGTGCCATCGCGCTGGGGGTGGACATCGAGCGCGAGATCCGGCTGGCCCGCTACGGGCAGGCGATCCCCGCGCAGTCGCACATCGCGCCGCAGGTCTGGGGCTACGACCCGGCGTTCAAGTCCGAGATGAGCGAGTTCGACCGCGCCAAGGCGCGCGCGCTGCTCGACCTCTACGGCTACGTCGATCGCGACGGCGACGGCTGGCGCGAGCAGCCCGACGGCCAGCCGCTGACCATCGAGTACGCCACCTCGCCCGATGCGACGTTTCGTGCGCTGTACGAGCAGTGGAACATCAACATGAAGGCGATCGGCATCCGCATGGTGCCGCTGATCAAGGAGTGGCCCGAGCATCTGAAGGCGTCGCGCGCGGGCAAGCTGATGATGTGGGGCGTGGGCTGGTCGGCCGGTCCCGACGGCGAGGGGTTCATGGTGCTCGGCTACGGTCCCAACAAGGGCCAGTCGAACCACGCACGCTTCGACCTGCCTGCCTACAACGAACTGTTCGAACGTCAGCGCGTGCTCCCCGACGGCCCCGAACGCGCGGCGCTGCTCGACGAGGCCAAACGCCTGATGGTCGCGTACATGCCGTACAAGGTGCACGTGCACCGCATCTGGACCGACCTGTCGCAGCCCTGGGTCAGCGGCTACCACCGCAACGTGTTCGTGCGCGAGTTCTGGAAGTATGTCGACGTCGACATGGACGAGCGCGTGCACAGGAGCAAGCGATGAAGAGCGCCGACCATCGGCGCCGGCGTCTGCTGCAGGGCGCGCTCGCAGCGGCCGCGTGGCCGGCCGCGCAGCCGGCTGCCGCGCAGGCCGGCGGCGAGCCCGAGCGCAAGGTGCTGCGCTTGTTGTTCGGCTCGGCCGAGACCAGCTTCGACCCGGCGCGCATCTCCGACCTGTACTCGCGCGCCGTCACCAGCCACATCTTCGAGGCGCTGTACGTCTACGACGCGCTGGCACGCCCGGCGCGGGTGCGCCCGCTCACCGCGGTGGCGCTGCCCGAGGTGGCGGACGACTTTCGGGTCTGGACGGTGCGCATCCGCCCGGGCATCTACTTCGCCGACGACCCGGCCTTCAAGGGCCAGCGGCGCGAGGTGGTCGCGCAGGACTACGTCTACGCCTTCCAGCGGGTGGTTGACCCGGCCAACATCAGCCCGCTCGAGGGCGACATGCTGGAAAACAAGATCAAGGGCCTGGCCGCGGCGCGTGATGCCGCGGTCAAGAACAAGAACAAGTTCGACTACGACGCGCCGATCGAGGGGCTGCGGGCGCTCGACCGCTACACTCTGCGCTTCACGCTGGAAGAGCCGCGGCCGCGTTTTCTAGACTCGCTGGCCGCCTCCGACACCCTGGGCGCCGTGGCGCGCGAGGTGGTGGAGTTCTACGGCGAGACCATCGGCGAACACCCGGTGGGCAGCGGGCCGTTCCGGCTCAAGAGCTGGCGCCGCAGCTCGCGCATCGTGCTGGAGCGCAACCCCGGCTACCGCGAGGTGCTGTACGACGCCTGGCCGGCGGCCAACGACGCCGAGGGCCAGATGATCCTCGCCAAGCTGAAGGGCCGGCGGCTGCCGATGATCGACGAGGTCGACATCGCGATCATCGAAGAGTTCCAGCCGCAGTGGCTGAGCTTCCTGAACATGCAGGTCGATGCGCTGGCCACCAGCACCGGGCACCTGCCCAGCCAGTTCGCCAACGAGGCGGCGCCCGGCGGCAAGCTGGCGCCCCGGCTGGCCCGCCAGGGCGTGCAGATGTACGCCAACCTGGCTGCCGACAGCTCCTACACCTACTTCAACATGCTCGATCCGATGGTCGGCGGCTTGCAGCCCGAGCAGGTGGCGCTGCGCCGTGCGATCAGCCTGGCCTACGACGTGCCGCAGGAGATCCGGCAGATCCGCCGCGGCCGTGCGGTGCCGGCCCAGTCGCCGCTGAAGCCGCACACCACCGGCTACGACCCGGCGTTCAAGAGCGAGATGAGCGACCACGACCCGGCACGCGCCCGCGCGCTGCTCGACCTGTACGGCTTCATCGACCGCGATGGCGACGGCTTTCGCGAGCGCCCCGACGGCTCGCCGCTGGAGCTGGTGATGGCCACCGAGCCCGACCAGATCTACCGCCACTACAACGAGCTGTGGAAGAAGTCCATGGCGGCGGTGGGCATCCGCATCCGCTTCAACACCAATCAATGGCCGGAGAATCTGAAAGCGGCAGATGCCGGCAAGCTGATGATGTGGCAGCTCGGCGAGTCGGCGGCCAATCCCGACGGCCAGGCCTCGCTGGCGCGCTGGTACGGGCCGCTGGCGGGGCCGATCAACTTCGCGCGCTTCAAGCTCCCGGAGTTCGACCGCATATACGAGCAGGCATCGGTGCTGCCCGATGGACCCGAGCGCCTGCGGCTGCTGCGCCAGGCGCAACGCCTGGCGGTGGCCTACATGCCCTACAAGGTGCACGTGCATCGCATCCACACCGACCTGGCGCACCCGTGGGTGTTCGGTTTCCGGCGGCCGCTGTTCGCCAGCGAGTGGTGGCACACGGTCGATGTCGACATGGCGATGCGGCGGCAGCGCCTTTCTGCATGAAAACGAGGCCCACCATGCGCAGGTTCATCGACGCGCTCGGCATCCGCTTGCCGAGGCTGCTGCTTGCCGTGTGCTGCGTCGTCGTCGTGTCGGCTGCCGTGCCGCGCAGCGGCTGGGCGCAGGATGCAGGCGCTCAGAAGAAGGTGCTGCGCTACGCGTTCGAAGTCGCCGAGACCAGCTTCGATCCGGTGAAGATCAACGACCTGTACTCGCGCACCTTGACGCCGCACATCTTCGAAGCGCCGTACAAGTTCGACCACCTGGCGCGGCCGGTGAAGGTCAAGCCGCTGACGGCCGACGGCATGCCGGAGCACTCGCCCGACTTTCGCGTCTGGACCGTGCGCATCAAGCCGGGCATCTACTTCGCCGACGATCCGGCGTTCAAAGGCAAGCGTCGCGAGCTGGTGGCGCAGGACTACGTGTACTCGCTCAAGCGTTTCGCCGATCCGGCCAACAAGAGCCCGGTGTGGGGCGGACTGAGCGAGGAGAAGTACGTCGGCCTCAATGCGCTGCGCCAGGAGGCGCTGGACAAGCGCAAGCCCTTCGACTACGACCGCGAGATCGAAGGCGTGCGCGCGCTCGACCGCTACACGCTGCAGTACAAGGTCGAGGAGCCGCGGCCGCGGCTGGGCGTCGGCTTGACGGCGAGTGACCTGCTCGGTGCCGTGGCGCGCGAGGTGGTGGAGTACTACGGCGACCAGATCGACGCGCACCCGGTGGGCACCGGGCCGTTCAAGCTGGCGCAGTGGCGGCGCAGCTCGTTCATCGCGTTGGAGCGCAACCCGGACTTTCGCGAGATGGTCTATGACGGCGAGCCGACGGCCGACGACGCCGAGGGCCAGGCGATCCTGGCGCGCTTCAAGGGCCGTCGCCTGCCGATGGTCGATCGCGTCGAGATCTCGATCATCGAGGAAGAGCAGCCGCGCTGGCTGTCTTTCCTGAACGGTGACGCAGATCTGGCCTATCGCGTCGGCTACCAGTTTGTCTCGAGCGCGATGCCCAACGGCAAGGTCGCACCGAACCTGGCCAAGCGCGGCATCCATGGCATTCGAATCGTCGAGCCGTCGGTCCACCTGGCGCTGTTCAACATGGAAGACCCCACGGTGGGCGGCTACACACCCGAGAAGGTGGCCCTGCGGCGGGCGATCGGCCTGGGGTGGGATGTGCCCAACGAGATCAACCACGCCTGGGGCGGCCAGGGCGTGCCGGCTCAGCAGCCTTATCTGCCGTTCACCAGCGGCTATGACGCGAAGGTGCGCACGGAATTCGGCGAGTACGACCCGGCGCGGGCCAAGGCGCTGCTCGACATGTATGGCTACGTCGACCGCGACGGCGACGGCTGGCGCGACATGCCCGACGGCAGCCCGCTGCTGCTGCCGATGGCCGCGCAGAGCGACGGACGCACACGAAAGATCAGCGAGGTCTTTCAGAAGAACATGGCGGCGCTCGGCCTGCGCGCGACCTTCAGCATCGCCCAGTGGCCCGAAAACCTGAAAGCGGCGCGCGCGGGCAAGTTGTCGCTGTGGACCGTGGGCACCTACGCGGCAGGGCCCGATGGCGGCTCTTCGCTGGCGCGCTACGACAGCAAGCAGATCGGTGGCCAGAACATGGCGCGCTTCAAGCTGCCGCAGTTCGACGCGCTGTACACGCGCATCCAGGTGCTTCCCGACGGCCCCGAGCGCGATGCCTTGTTCGAGCAGGCGCAAAAGCTCGTGGTCGCCTACATGCCCTACAAGATCCGCCTCAACCGCGTGTCCACCGACATGGCCCAGCCGTGGCTGGTCGGCTATCGGCGGCCGCTGTTCTGGCAGGAGTGGTGGCACATGGTCGACATCGACAACGGCAAGCGGCCCGCCAACTGACGGCCCGCAGCGCGGCCACGGCGATGCCATTGCCCGAGCCCCAGATCACGCGCTACCTGCGCTGGCTGCAGCGCACGCGCGGCCTGCAGTTCGCCGACTACGACGCGCTGTGGCACTGGTCGGTGAGCGAGCTCGAGGCGTTCTGGCAGTCGATGTGGGACTACTTCGCCATTCAATCGCCGACACCGTTCGTGCGTGTGCTGAGCAGCGAGCAGATGCCGGGGGCGCGCTGGTTCGACGGCGCGCAGGTCAACTACGCGCGCCAGGCCTTGCGCCACGCCGACGAGGCCCACGCCGCCGGGCACCCAGCGATCCTGTTCGCCGACGAGGCGATGCTCGCGGTGGGGCAGCTGCAGCAGGTGGCGTGGCCCGAGCTGCGCCGCCAGGTGGGCGCGTTCGCGTCGGCACTGCGCGCGATGGGCGTGCAACGCGGCGATCGGGTCTGTGCCTATTTGCCCAACCGGCCCGAGACCGCGATCGTGTTCCTGGCCTGCGCGAGCATCGGCGCGATCTGGTCGATCTGCTCGCCCGACATGGGGCCGGTGGCCGTGCTCGACCGCTTTCGGCAGATCGAGCCGAAGGTCCTGGTCGCCTGCGACGGCTACCGCTACGGCGCCGTGGCGCACGACAGGCGTGCCGTGGTGGGCGAGCTCGTCCCGCAGTTGCCGAGCGTGGCGCACGTGGTGTGGCAGCCGCTGCTCGGCACCGAGGCCGCGCCGGGCTGGCCGGCGCGGGTGACGGCGCACGAGCTGAGCGTCCTCCTCGGCGCCGACGTGCCACCCGTGGAGCCCGAGTGGCTGCCGTTCGACCATCCGCTGTGGGTGGTGTATTCGAGCGGCACCACCGGCCTGCCCAAGCCGATCGTGCACGGCCATGGCGGCGTGCTGCTCGAGGGCCTGAAGCTGGCCACGCTGCACAACAACATCGCGCCGTCGCTGGGGACTGGCGAGCGCTACCACTGGTACTCGAGCACCGGCTGGATCATGTGGAACTGCCAGGTCGGCGGCCTGTTGGGCGGCACCACGATCTGCCTGTTCGACGGCAGCCCCGGCGGGCCGTCGAAGGCGCCCGACTGGAGCACGCTGTGGCGCTTTGCCGCGCTCACCAGGACCACGTTCTTCGGTGCCGGAGCCGCGTTCTACGCGTCGTGCCTGAAGGCCGGCGTGAAGCCCAAGGAGATCGCGGATCTCTCTTCTCTGCGCGCACTCGGCTCCACCGGCTCGCCGCTGGCCAACGAGTGCTACCGCTGGGCGTGGGACCATTGCCCGCAGGTCGACGGCCGCGACATCTGGCTGACGCCGATGAGCGGCGGCACCGACTTCGCCGGCGCCTTCATCGCCGGCCTGCCGACCTTGCCGATGGTCGAAGGCGAGATGCAATGCCGCTGCCTGGGCGCCGCGGTCGAAGCCTGGAGCGAGCCCGATGCCACCGGCCGCGGCCGCAGCCTGATCGACGAGGTCGGCGAGCTGGTCTGCACGAAGCCGATGCCGTCGATGCCGCTGCTGCTGTGGGGCGATGCCGACGGACAACGTCTGCACGACAGCTACTTCGACATGTACCCCGGCATCTGGCGGCACGGCGACTGGATCCGCATCGTGCCGCACCCCGAGGCGGGTGCCAGCGGCGCCATCATCTACGGCCGCAGCGACGCCACCATCAACCGCCACGGCGTGCGCATGGGCACCTCCGAGCTGTACCGTGCGGTCGAGGCGCTGCCCGAGGTGCTCGACAGCCTGGTGGTCGACCTCGAGTACCTCGGGCGCGAGAGCTGGATGCCGCTGTTCGTGGTGCTGCGCGACGGACACGCGCTCGACGAAACGCTGGTGCTGCGCATCAAGTCGGCAGTGCGCGCGGCGCTGTCGCCGCGCCACGTGCCCAACGACGTGTTCCAGGTGGCCGCGATTCCGCGCACGTTGTCGGGCAAGAAGATGGAGTTGCCGGTCAAGAAGCTGCTGATGGGCGCCGATCCGGCCAGCGTGCTCAAGCGCGACGCGATGGCCAATGCCGACAGCGTCGACTGGTTCATCGCGCTGGCGCGCCGGCGGCTCGCAAAGCCATGACGCCTGCCGGCGCCAGCCCCAAGCGCCGCCCGCATGAGGCGCAATGCACACCGCCGCGCCTTTCTCGCGCCGGCCGGCAGCCACCCGGAATAATCGGCGCATAGCCCTCGTAAGCGTTCACCGTGCAAGCCGACGATGTGTTTCGCAACCAGTTGCTCGGGGTGATCCCTCGGCTGCGACGATATGCGCGCTCGCTGGTGTTCGACACGTCGGCCGCCGATGACCTGGTGCAGACCACGCTGGAGCGCGCGCTGGCGCACTGGCATCAATTCGACCAGCGACGCGACCTGCTGGTGTGGGTGCTGTCGATCGCCCACAACGCGCATCTCGATCAGCGCCGCCGCGATGCGCGGCTGTCGGTGGTCGACCCCGAACGCGCCAGCGCCGACCAGGATGCCCGCGGCGGCGACCCCGGCGTCGACGTTGGTCTGCGCATCGACCTGGTTCACGCGTTGTCGCGGCTGTCGCCCGAGCAGCGCGAGCCGCTGCTGCTGGTGTCGGTGGAGCAGCTCACCTATGCCGAATGCGCCGAGGTGCTGCGCATTCCGGTGGGCACGGTGATGTCGCGCGTCTCGCGTGCGCGGGCCACCTTGCGCCAGCACCTCGACGGCAGCGCCAAGCCGGCCGGCGGCTCGCTGCCCAACCTGAGGCGGGTGGTCTGACATGACGAACACCGCTGAACGTCCCGACGACGCGCTGCTGTCAGCCTGGCTCGACGGCGAAGTCGAGGGGGCCGATTGCGCGCGCATCCAGGCCTGGCTGCAGGAGCATCCCGAAGACGCGGCGCTGATGCGCCTGTGGGCAGCCGATCGCGACGCGCTGCGCGCGCGCTTTTCGCCCGCGCTCGGCGAGCCGATCCCCGAGCGTTTGACGCAAGCTTTGTGGCGGCGCAGTTCGCGCCGCCTGCCGCAGTGGGGTCTGTGGCCACAGGCCGCCGCCGGGGTCGCGCTGTTTGTCGTGGGCCTGGGGCTCGGGGCATGGTGGCGCGGCGGCACCCCAGCCGAACCCAGCCAAGCCAGCAGCAAGGCCTGGACGCAACGCGCCGCGGTCGCGCACGCCGTCTATGCGCCGGAGGTGCGCCACCCGGTGGAAGTGAGCGTGCGCGAGGGCGATGCCGCGCAGCAGCGCGAGCAAGAGGCGCACTTGTCGCGCTGGCTGACGCGGCGCCTGTCGGTGCCGGTGAAATTGTTCGACCTGCGTGCGCACGGCTTCGAGCTGGTCGGCGGCCGGCTGCTGCCCGATGGCGCCGGGCCAAGCGCGCAGCTCATGTACCAGGACAGTATGGGCATGCGCGTCACGGTCTATCTGCGCAGGGCCGCCGAGCAGGATGCGCCGGCCGCGTTCAGCTTCGAGCGGCGCGGTGACCTCAGCATGTTCTATTGGGTCGAGGGGCGCAGCGGCTACGCACTGGTGGGGCCGCTGTCGCGCGAACGCTTGCTGACGCTGGCACAGGCCATTGCCCAGCAGGACCAGCTCACCCCGACCCCCAACGCGCCGACACGCTGACTGGCGCGCCGCCGCGCGCGCCGGCTGTCGTGCACACACGCGGCTTGCGCGGGGGGCTCTCTAGAATCCGCCGATGCCGACGCGCCCTGCCGCTCCGACCGCTCATTCGCGCGTGGCGGCCGCGCATCGACTGCTCGTCGTCATGGTGCTCGGCTTTGCGTCGGGCCTGCCGTTGGCGCTCACCGGCCAGGCGCTGCAGGCCTGGCTGAGCGTCGAAGGCATCGACATCGCGACCATCGGGTTTCTGAGCCTGGTGGGCCTGCCCTACACCTTCAAGTTCCTGTGGGCGCCGCTGATGGACCGCTTCGAGCTGTTGCCGGCGCTCGGCCGGCGGCGCGGCTGGCTGGTGGTGTCGCAGCTCGGATTGGCGGCCACGCTGTGGCTGCTGTCGGCCACGTCGCCCAAACAATCGCTGCAGGTGTTCGCGCTGCTGGCGCTGGCGGTGGCCTTCGTGTCGGCGTCGCAGGACGTGGTGATCGACGCCTATCGCACCGACTTGCTGCCGGCCGGCGAGCGTGGCCTGGGCTCGTCGCTCAACGTGCTGGGCTACCGGCTGGCGATGATCGTCTCGGGCGGTGTGGCGCTGATCTGGACCGACCCCACGCAGGGGGGCGGCTGGAGCTGGAGCGACGTCTACCGCACGATGGCCTGGCTGATGGTCGGCGCCGCGCTGTTTTCGCTGCTCGTGCTGCCGCGGCTGGCGGTGCTGAGCGGCGAGCGCACGGTGGCGCGCCACGACGTGGTCGGCTTTCTGGTGGTGCTCGTGGCGGTGGCGCTGGGTTACGTGCTGACGCGGCAGTTCGGCCCGGCGATCGCGCGCACGCTGTTGTCACCGTGGCTGGCCCACAGCACCGCCGACCCGGCGCTGCAGGCGCGCTGGGTCGACCTGACGACGCTGTTGCTGGGCATCGCGTTCACGCTGCCGCTGGCGGCGTGGGCAGCGCGGCGGGCGCACTTCGAGACCTTGCTGTCGGGGCTGTCGAACTACTTCGCGCAGCCGGGCGCCGCTGCTTTCCTGGTGTTCATCGTGCTCTACAAGCTCGGCGACGCGTTCGCCGGCTCGTTGATGACGCCGTTCCTGCTGCAGGCGATGGCCTTCAGCTCGGCCGAGGTCGGCGTGGTCAACAAGATCATCGGCCTGTGGCTCACCATCGGCGGCGCGCTGCTCGGCGGTGTGCTGATGCTCAAGCTCGGCCTGTGGGGCGCGCTGATGCTGTTCGGTGTGCTGCAGATGGCCAGCAACGTCGGCTTCTGGTGGCTGGCCACGCTCGGCAAGGGACAACTGCCCGGCCTCACGATCCCGCCGTTCGACCTCGGCTTCGTCGAGCTGGCGCAAGCCACGCCGGTGGACGGCGGGCTGCTGCTGGTGATCGCCGCCGAGAACATCTCCGGCGGCATGGGCACCGCGGCCTTCGTGGCGCTGCTGATGGCGCTGTGCAACCGGCGCTTCACCGCCACGCAGTTCGCCTTGCTGAGCGCATTCGCCTCGGTCGGCCGGGTCTGGGTGGGGCCACTGGCCGGCGTGCTGGCCGAGGCGATCGGCTGGCCGGACTTCTTCGTCGTCTCCACCGTGCTGGCCGCGCCCGCACTGGTGATGTTGTGGTGGATGCGCGCCCCGGTGCGTGCCCTCGACTCGGGCGCCTAGGGCGCGCTCATCGGCGCGCGGATTGCCCTGAATGGAGAGCCACCGGGCACCGTGGTGCCTAGAATCGCCTGCGTCTTGTGGTCTGCAACCGGGGCGATCTGCCAACGAGAGTTCAACATGGATAGCGACTTCTGCGTTCACGCATCGATGCCGGCAACGCCGGGCGGCGCCCTGCTGCGCTGCCGTTGCACGCGCCACGGCCGGCGCCGCGTGGCCGGCGCCCTGATGGCCGGCATGGTGCTGCCCGGCGCCGCGTTCGCGCAGACCATTCCGGAGTGCAAGCGCAGCAGCTTCACCAAGGTGGTGTCGGCCCAGCAGATCGAGCAGGCGGCGACCCAGCAGTACCGGCAGATGCTGCAACAGGCATCGAACCAGAAGGCACTCGGGCCGAAGGATCACCCGCAAGTAGTGCGGCTGCGCGCGATCGCGCAGCGCATCATCCCGTACACCAGCGAGTGCAACCCGGACGCCAAGAACTGGAAGTGGGAAGTCAACCTGCTCGGATCGCAGGAGCTCAACGCCTTTTGCATGCCGGGCGGCAAGATCGCCTTCTACTACGGCATCCTCTCCAAGCTGCAGCTCGACGACGACGAGGTCGCGGCGATCATGGGGCACGAGATCTCGCACGCGTTGCTCGAGCACGCGCGTGAGCGCATGGGCAAGACCACGGCCACCCAACTGGGCATCGGCATCGGCGCGGCGCTGCTCGGCCTGGGCAGCGGCGGACGTGCGCTGGGCGACCTCGGCGGCCAGCTGCTGACCTTGAGCTTCAGCCGCGAGGACGAGTCCGAAGCCGACGCGCTGGGCCTGATCATGGGTGCGAAGGCCGGCTACAACCCGCGCGCCGGGGTCACGTTGTGGCAGAAGATGCTGGCCGCCAGCAAGGGTGCGCCGCCGCAGTTCCTGTCCACCCACCCATCGGGCGAGACGCGCATCCGCGACATGCAGGCGCGTTTGCCGCAGGTCGAGCCGGTCTATGCCGCGGCCGAGAAGCCGCCGCAGCGGTTTGCGCCGCCGGCGGTGAAGGCGGCTTCGGCGGCCACCTCCGGCGGCTGACCGACCGCGCGCAGCGCGTCCCCCGGCAGGGGGAACCCTCCCGGTGGCCCCAATGGTTCCACCCGCAGGGCGATGGTGCGAGGCCGCCATGGCCGCGACCATTCATCGCATCGAACCCCGGCCGGAGCCAAAACGATGCACCTCACGAACAACCACCCGACGACGCCGCGCTCGCGCGTGCGCACACCGATCCACGAGTTGGCACTGGTGGCGATCATCGAGGACGACGGCAAGCCGGCGAGCGACGAGTCGTTCAGCCGCTGCGGCTGGTTCGACTCCAGCCTCGACCTGGCGGCCGGCCTGCTGGTGACCGAATTCATCGACGACTTGCCCGCCGGCCTGCCGTTCGAAGCGGTGCAGTAGCCGCGCCGCCGCGCACGGCCTGTCCGCCGTGCCTGCAGTTCGTCGCGCCGGCTTCCGGCCGGTCGCAAAGCGGTCGCAGGGGCTGCCGGGCCTGCCTAGAGTGCAGCCCATCGACGAACCCCCTGCCGCGTTAGGAGCCACCATGACACGCCACTTCACCGCCCAAGCCGTCTCGATCGTCCTGTCGGTGCTGGTCACCGTGTGCACGTTGATGGCTCTGGATGGCCTGGCCGCTGCCGACCACGCCGCGCAGCGGCAGGCCGCCGCCGCGACCGTCGCGCGGGGCTGACGCCGGCGGAGGCGACCGAGCGGCCCCGAGGGCGCCGCACGAAGGGCATGCATCCCGGTGCATGCCCTTTTTCATTGACGGCGCGCCGGCGCCCCCTACGATGGCGCCTCCACGGGCTGCGGGAGTGCGCATGAAGGCCATCTGGAACGGCGTGGTCATCGCCGAGAGCGACGACACGGTCGTGGTCGAAGGCAACCACTACTTTCCGGACAGTGCACTGAAGCGCGAGTACACCACCTTCAGCAACCATCGCACGAGCTGCCCCTGGAAGGGCCAGGCGCGCTACTACAGCCTGCTGGTCAACGGCGAGATGAACCCCGACGCCGTGTGGTACTACCCCGAGCCGAGCGAGGCGGCGGCGCAGATCAAGGGCCGGGTGGCGTTCTGGAAAGGCGTCAAGGTGCAGTGAGCCGGCAGCGCGCCACGCCCCGGTCATGACCACTGCGCACGCGTTGTTCGTTGTCGGCCTGGTGTCGCAGGCCGTGCTGGCGCTGCTGTTCGGCATCGCCTGGCGGGCGCTGCGCCGGCCGTGGGCCGGGCTGCTGGCGCTGGGTTTCACCGCCAACGCGGCGGTGTATGCCGCGCTGGGCGCCGGGCTGGGGACCACCGAGCTGGCGGCGCCGCCGCCGCCGATGGTGGCCGCGCTGGCGCTGCTGGCGCTGGTGTTGATCACCGCTGCGATCATCGACTACGTGGACACGCCGCCCCGCCTGGCGCACCGCCTGAACGTGCTGTCGATCGGCGTGGTGGTGGTGTCGTCGGCGCTCGGCCTGGCCGGCGTGATGAGCCGCGCCACCGGCTTCGGCGTGATGGCGATCTACGTGCTGGGCTGGGCCCTGCTGTTCGCGCGCGCGATGCGACGTGAGCCGCGCAGCGGCCACGGCTTCGTCATCCTGGCGCTGCTGGCCTATCCGGCCAGCGTCGCGCTGGTGTTGTCGGGCTGGGTGCGGCCCGACTTGCTGAGTGCGGTCGGCGTGCTGCCGTTTTCGGTGCTCGGCGCCACGCTGCTGACCACCGGCTTGCTGCGTGCGCAACGCCAGGCGGCGCTGGCGCTGGCCGAGCGCGAGCAGGCGCAGGCGCTGCTGCGCGCCAGCAACGACTCGCTGGAGCAGCAGGTGGCGTTGCGCACCGCCGAGCTGCGTGAAACGATCGACGGCCTGGAGAGCTTCAACCGCAGCGTCTCGCACGACTTGCGCGGGCCGCTGGGCGGCATCGTCGGCATCACCCGGCTGGCGCGCGAGCAGCTGGCAGCCGGCGAGCACGACAAGGCGCAGCGCTTCCTCGAGTTGATCGAAGGGCAGGCCGTCAGTTCGGTCAAGCTGGTCGGGGCGCTGCTGGCGCTGTCGCGCGCCAGCGATGCGACGCTGCACCTGCGCGACATCGACTCCGGCGCGCTGGTGGCCGAGGTCGTCGGCGCCTTGCCGAAGGACGAGGTGCCGTACTGCATGGTGGCGCCGCGCCTGCCGACCGTGAAGGGCGATGCGGAGCTGCTGCGCCAGGTGTTCACCAACCTGATCGGCAACGCCGTCAAGTTTTCCAACCGCTCGCAGCGGCCGCAGGTCGAGGTGGCGGCGCAGGCGCGCGACGGCGAGCAGGTGTTCGTCGTGCGCGACAACGGCGTGGGCTTCGATCCGGCCGCCGCGCAGCGGCTGTTCAAGCCGTTCCAGCGCCTGCACGACCACAGCTACGAAGGTTTCGGCGTCGGCCTGTCGATCGTCAAGCGCATCGTCGACCGCCACGGCGGCCGCGTCTGGGCCGAAGGCCGGCCCGGGCAGGGAGCGAGCTTCTATTTCACGCTCGGCACACCGCCGCCGGACCGCGCCTAGAACAGACCTGCGGGGGCAGTGAATCAGGCGGCGAGCTTGCCGCTTTGATAGTCCTGCACCGCCTGCATCAGCTCGTCGCGCGTGTTCATCACGAACGGGCCGTACTGCATGATCGGCTCGCGCAGCGGCTGCCCGGCGATCAGCAGCGCGCGGGTCGGCGCGTCGAGCGCGCGCAGCACAACGCCGTCGCTGGCCGGCGGGTTGGCCAGGATCGCCATGCGCTGGCTGCCGACCTCGCGATCGAGGATCTTGAGCGCGCCGCGATAGACGTAGACGAAGCCGTTGTGGGTGACCGGCAGCGGCTGCTCGAACACCGCGCCGGCGTCGAGGTGCACGTCGAGGATCAGCGGCTCGGTGCGGGCGCGGCTCATCGCGCCGGGCACGCCGTGGCTGGCGCCGGCGATCACGCGCACGGTGACGCCGGGCAGGTTGAGCTCGGGGATCTCGCCGCTGGGAATGTCGCGATAGCCGGCCGGCTGCATCTTGTCCTGCGCGGCCAAGTTGAGCCAGAGCTGGAAGCCCTCCATGCGGCCGTCTTCCTGCTCGGGCATCTCGCTGTGGATGACGCCGCGGCCGGCGGTCATCCACTGCACGCCGCCGTTGCTGAGCAGGCCCTCGTTGCCGCCGGAATCGCGGTGGCGCATGCGCCCGGCGATCATGTAGGTCACGGTCTCGAAGCCGCGATGCGGGTGGTCGGGGAAGCCGCCGATGTAGTCGCCGGGGTTGTCGGTGCCGAAGGCGTCGAGCATCAGGAAGGGGTCGAGCCGGTGCTGCAGGTCGTTGGTCAGCACCCGCGTCAATTTGACGCCGGCGCCGTCGCGTGTGGCCTGGCCGGTGACCAGGCGCTCGACGCCGCGTGGGTTGCTGATCGACCGGGTGGTGGTGCTGTTCATCGTGCCGGGATGTTGGCACACGCCCCACATCCGCGGGCACGCAAGGGTTTGAACGCAGCGTTCGATCACCCGCAGTGCTGCGGCCGCGGCTGCGCGATCAAAGCAGGTCCTCGCTGATCAGCGAGCCGAGCAGCGTCAGCCGGGTGGCCAGGCCCGCGGTGCGGCCGGGCTCGCGGGTGTGCGTGACGTCGCAGCCGTCTTCGGTGGCCAGCCACTCGATGCGGTCGTTCTCGGCCAACTGCAGGCGGTAGGTCGCGCGCTGCGCGCCGGCACGGAACAGCTCGGCCACTTCGGCGGCCAGCTCGCGGCTGTGAATCACCAGGCCGAGCTCGGTGTTGTGGCGGTCGCTGCGGCCATCCATGTTCATCGAGCCGATGAACAGGCGCTGGCCGTCGACCACCGCCAGCTTGGCGTGCAGCCGGCCGCTGGAGGAACGGAAGTCGCCGAGCTGGCTGCTTTGCTGGCTCAGCGTGGCGCCGAGCTCCTGCAGCCGGACGCCCATCTTCAGCATCGCCAGGCGGTACTTCGAATAGCCGGCGTGCACCAGCGGCTCGTCGGTGGCGCCCAGCGAATTGGTCGTCACGTCGACGCTGACGCCGCGCTCCTGCACCTGGCGCAGCATCGCCATGCCGGCGTCGCCGGGCACGAAATACGGTGACACGATCATCAGCTCGGACTGCGCAGCAGCGAACACCTCGCTGGCCGCCGCGTGCGTGGTGCGGGTGACGGCGCCGGCGGCCTTGGACGGCTGGTCGGCCAGCACCTGCACGCGTGCCGCATGCAGTTGCAGCGTGCCGCGTTGCAGTTGTCCGGCGATGGCGTCGCGGCCGAAGCGGTCTAACGCGGCGAAGGCGGGTTCGTCGGCGGGCACAGCGTTCAGCGCGTCGAAGCGGGCGGCGTCGACGGGGGCGCTCAGGGCCTCGATCGGATACGCCTGCTCGCTGTTCCAGTAGCTGTCGAACACCGCGGCCAGCTCGCGCACCGCGGGGCCGGCGGCCAGCACGTCCATGTCGACGAAGTTGGCCTGCG
Source organism: Burkholderiaceae bacterium (assembly GCA_036520715.1). GTDB lineage: Bacteria > Pseudomonadota > Gammaproteobacteria > Burkholderiales > Burkholderiaceae_C > JAEUPI01. Next base: position 16,432 of record DATDJF010000161.1, read on the forward strand.
TGCTGCGCATGTAGTACTCGTCGGCGAGGTTGCGGCCGCCGGCGATGGCGAACGCGCCGTCGGCGATGAACAGCTTGTTGTGCATGCGGCGGTTGATGCGCGAGAACTCGTGCATCGACAGTGCGATGCGGCCGCCGAACGAGGCGTTGCGCACCGGCAGCGGGTTGAACAGGCGCACGTCGACGTTGGCATGCGCGGCCAGCGCGGCGTACAGCCCGTCCTGCCCGGCGGCGTAGAGGTCGTCGAGCAGCAGGCGCACGCGCACGCCGCGCGCGGCGGCGGCGCGCAGCTCGCTCAGGAAGAGGGCACCGGTGCCGTCGGCGGCCAGGTGGTAGGTCTGCACGTCCAGCGAGCGCTCGGCGCGGCGGATCAGCGCGATGCGGCTGGCCAGTGCCTGGTCGCCGTCGGGGATCAGGCGCAGGCCGGACTGGTCGGCTGCGGCGGTGGCGGGCATGGCGGCCGCGGCGGCCTGCGCCAGCGGGGCCCGCTCGTCGATCACCGCCTGCGACAGCGGGCGCTGCACGCTGTCCGGCAGCGCGGCGCAACCACCGATCAGTTCGACCAACACGATGAGGGCGGAGACGACCAGCAAACGCAGCGACGTGCGCTGCAGGCGGCGCCGGGCTTCTGGCAGGGTGGCTTCGGCGATCGTGTGGCTGGCCATGGTGCTGCTCCGGAGCGGGCTCGTCGAAACGGCGGGCGAGGTGGCGGCTGACATGGCTCACATGGTCGGCTTGCAGTCCCTTGTTCGACAGGCGCAGGCGCTGCAGCGCGCGCGTTCGCAAGCGAACACGCGCTTGTTCAATACTGAACAGCCGCCCTCTGGCCGCCTTTGCGTCGTGGTGCTTCAATTCCAGGCGACGGAGAAGATCCATGGACCGCAGGGCGTGCTGGTTGGGATGCATGGCGCTGGGGGCCGGCTGCACGGCGGCGCTGGCCCAGGGCAAGCCGCGGCTGATCGCGGTGCTCAATGCGGCGTCGGCCGAAGGCATGCGGCGCGACCTCGTCGACGGCTTGCGCGAGGGGCTCGTTGGGCAGGGGCTGATCGAAGGGCGCGACTTCGAGCTGCGGTTCCGATTTGCCGAGGGGCAATACGATCGTCTGCCAGCGCTGCTCGACGAACTGCTGCGCCTGAAGCCTGCGGTGCTGGTGGCCGCCGGCCCGCGCCCGGTATTGGTGGCGCGCGACGCCAAGGTCACGCTGCCGGTGGTGGCGGCGGGCGTCGACGACCCGGTGGTGATGGGCATCGCACAGTCGCCTGCGCGCCCGGGTGGCAACTTCACCGGCATCTCGGCGGCCTTCGACGGCATCTTGGAGCGGCGCCTGCAGTTGCTGGCCGACCTCGTGCCGATACCGCGGCGCTTTGCCGTGTTGGCCAATCCGCTGACCGTCAAGGCGCCGGAGCAGCGGCAGCTGCTGGCGCAGCTGGAGGGCCCGCTGAGCGGCACGCTGGTGCAGCTCGAAGCCAGCAGCGCCGCCGACATCGAGCCCGCATTCAAGACGATTCAACGCGACCGCATCAATGGCCTGGTGGTGTTGGCGGATGCCAGCCTGTACTTCCTGCGCCACGACATCGGTGAGCGCTGCAAGGCGCTGAAGCTGCCGTCAGTTTGGGGCGGGCGCGGCTACCTCGATGCCGGCGGTGTCGCGTCGTACCAGGGCGACTTCCGTGCGCTGTTCGTGCGCTCGGCGGCGCAGGTCGACAAGATCCTGAAAGGCACGCCACCCGGCGAGATCCCGTTCGAGCAGGGCACCAAGTTCGATCTGGTGCTCAACCTGCGCGCGGCGCGGGCGCTGGGGCTCACAATTCCGGCGCGTGTGCGGGTGAGTGCCGACGAGGTGATCGAATGAAGACCGAGCGCCGACGTTTGATGGTTCTGCTCATGGCCGGCCCGCTGGCGGCTCGCCCCGCCGCGGCGCAGGAGCGGGTCTATCGGGTCGGCTACCTGAGCTGGCAGGACCAGGGCAGCTACCACGACAACACGCTGCGCGGTTTTCTCGAGGGCCTGCGCAGCGAAGGTTTCGTCGAGGGCAAGAACCTGCAGGTGCTGTTCCGCTCGGCGTCGAACAATCCCGACCGCTTCAAGCCGCTGGCCAACGACCTCGCCCGCGTGCCGGTGGACCTGTACTTCGCGCCCGCGACGGCGATGGCCACCGCGGCCTGGTACGCCGACAAGAAGACGCCGATCGTGGTGGCCACCATCCTCGACCCGGTGGAGCTGAAGTTCGTCAATTCGCTGGCGCGGCCGGGCACCCGCGTGACCGGCGTGACCACGATGAACAACGAGCTGACCGTCAAGCGGCTGCAGCTGCTGATGGAGACGGTGCCCAACTGCAAGCGTGTGGGCGTGGTCATCGACGTGGCGATGCGCGACACCTGCACGCAGGAGATGGATCACGCGAATGCCGCCGCCAAGAAGCTCGGCCTGACGCTGGTGGCCGCGCACATCGACCGGCCCGAGCTGCTCGAGACGGGCTTTCGCAACCTGCTCGACGCCAAGGTGCAGGCGGTGATCAGCACGCTGCTGTCCACCCGCAACAACCTCGAGGCCGAGTACGCGCAAGTGGCGCTGAAGTACCGGCTGCCGACGATGTTCGAGCAGGAGATCGGCGCGCGCCTGGGCGGCCTGATGAGCTACGGCCCGGACTTCGAAGACATCTTTCGCCGCGCCGGGCGTTATGCGGGCCGCGTGCTCAAGGGCGGCAACCCGGCCGAGATGCCGATGGAGGAGCCGCGACAGTTCCGCCTCGTGCTCAACCTGAAGACCGCACGCGAGATCGGGTTGCAGATTCCGCCGGCGGTGCGCTTGCGAGCCGACGAGGTGATCGAGTGATCAACCGCCGCCATCTCGTGGTGGCCGCAGCAGCGACCGCGGCGCGGCTGCCGACGGCGCGCGCGGCGGGCGCGGTGCGCAGGGTCGGCGTCCTGAGTCCCTACCAGGCCGTGGCCTCCAGGGCGTCGCCGTGGCTTGCCGTGTTCCTCGCGGAGTTGCAGCACGCGGGCTACGACATCGGGCGCAACCTGCTGGCCGACTCGCTGTATGCGGAGGGCGAGGTCGCGCGCCTGCCGGCGCTGGCCGGCGAGCTGGTGCGGCGCGAGCCCGAGTTGATCGTGGCACTGGGCAACGATGCGATCGCCGCTGCGCGTGCTGCCACACAGACGGTGCCGATCGTGATGGCGTTTTCGGCCGAGCCGGTGGGCACCGGGCTGGTGGCGAGTCTGGCGCGGCCCGGCGCCAACGTGACCGGCACCACCTGGTTGTCGGCCGAGATCGCCGCCAAGGCGCTGGAGCTGTTGCGCGCCGCGCTGCCGTCGCTGACCCGGTTGGGCGCGATCGGCAATCCCGACACCCCTGGCATGCGCTTCTATCGCGACGCGTTTTCGAGCGCCGCCGCACAGATGGGCGTCGAGTCGTTTCCATTTCCGGTGCACTCGCCCGACGAAGTGGGCGCCATGCTCGAGTCGATCGCCGGCAGCCGCGTGCAGGCGTTGTATGTCACCGCCGAGCCGGCCACCGAGGCACGCGTGGCCGACGTTGCGGCCTTCGCGCTGCGGCACAAGCTGCCGACGATGGGCGTGGGCCCGCGGCTGGTCGAGGCCGGGGGCCTGCTCTACTATGGCGCCGACGTGCACGAAACGATCGCGCGCATCGTCAGCTTCATCGATCGCATCCTGCGCGGGGCGCGGCCGGCCGATCTGCCGATCGAGCAGCCCTCGCGCTTCGAATTTGTGGCGAACCAGCGCACCGCGCGTGCGCTGGGGATCACGTTGCCGGCCAACCTGCTGCTGCGCGCCACCCGGGTGATCGAATGAAGCTGCCGCGCTGGCGCCTGTTCCCCAAGTACGCGACGCTGATCATCGCGGTGGTGGCGGGTGTGCTGGTGGTCAGCGGCGCCATCAACCTGGCGTTTTCGTGGCGCGAGATCCGCTCGCACGTGGTGGCGATGCAGATGGAAAAGGCGCAGGGCGCCGCCGGCCGCATCGAGCGCTACATCCTCGACATCGAGAAGCAGATGGGCTGGACGGCTTTTCCGCGCCTCGATACGGACGGCGATGCGCTGGAACAGCGGCGCCTGGAGTACGTGAAGCTGCTCAAGCAGGCGCCGGAGATCACCGAGGTGAGGTGGATCGGGGCCGACGGCCGCGAGCGGGTGCGCGAGTCGCGGCTGGCGATGAGCGCGGTGGGCGCCGGCACCGACCTGTCCAACGACCCCGCCTTCGTCGCCGTCGCCGGACGCGGCGTCAAAACCTGGTTCAGCCCGGTGCAGTTTCGCAAGGACACCGAGCCGTACATGGCGATCGCGCGGCCTGCCGGCGGCGACGGCGGCGTCACGGTGGCCGACCTCAACCTGAAGTTCGTGTGGGACGTGGTGTCGCGCATCAAGATCGGCGAGCGCGGCCTCGCCTACGTGGTCGATGCCACCGGCACGCTGATCGCACACCCCGACATCAGCCTGGTGCTCAAGAAGACCGACATGACCACGCTGCCGCAGGTGGCGGCGCAGAGCAGGCCGGGCGACACCGGGCCGTCGGCGGCGCACGACCTGGCGGGCAACGAGGTGTTCGTGGCGGCCGCGCGAATCCCGTCGCTGAACTGGACGGTGTTCGTCGAAACGCCGCGCGCCGAAGCCTTCGCGCCGCTGTACGACTCGGTGATGCGGCTGGTGCTGCTGCTGATCGGCGGCCTGCTGTTGGCGGCGGCCGAGAGCTTCGTGCTGGCGCGTGCGCTGGTGCGGCCGATCCAGGCCCTGCAGGAGGGCGCCGCCCGCATCGGCGCCGGCGAACTCGACCAGCGCATCGACGTGAAGTCGGGCGACGAGCTCGAGGGCCTGGCCGAGCAGTTCAACCAGATGGGCGCCGCGCTGCAGGCCTCGTACGCAGGGTTGGAGCGCAAGGTGGAGGAACGCACGCGCGAGTTGAGCGAGGCGCTCGAGTACCAGACGGCGACCAGCGACGTGCTGCGCGTGATCAGCAGTTCGACGACCGACGTGACGCCCGTGTTCGAGGCCATCCTGGACAGCGCCATGCGGTTGTTCGGCAGCCCGACCTCGGCCGTCTTCCGCTACGACGGGCGCCTGGTGCATCTGGTGGCTACGCGCAATTGGCCCGAAGCCGCGAGCGCGGATGCGCGCCGGCTCTACCCGGCCCCACCCAATCCGAACATGTTGAGCGGCCGCGTCATCCTGTCTGGCCAGGCCACGGTCCTGGAGGACACCCACGCCGACGCGGCCTACGACCAGGTGACGGCGCACGTCGGCAATTGGCGCCGCATGATCGGTGCACCGATGCTGAAAGACGGCGTGGCCGTGGGTGCACTCGTCGTGGCTTGGCCGGACCCGGGCAAGACGCCGCAGCGCCAGTGCGATCTGCTCAAGACCTTTGCCGATCAGGCCGTGATCGCGATCGAGAACGTCCGCCTGATCAACGAGACCAAGGAGGCGCTCGAGCAGCAGACCGCCACCGCCGACGTGCTGCAAGTGATCAGCGGTTCGGTGGCCGACGCGCAACCGGTGTTCGAGAAGATTCTGCGCAGTTGCCAAACGCTGTTCGCGGCTGACGAACTGGGTGCCGTGCTGGTGGGAGCCGACGGCCAGTTGCAACTGGCGGCCGCCCTGGGACCCGGCGGCGTGCCGCGAGAAAGCCGTTTCGTGCGGCCGCTGGCCGGCAGCGCCACCGAGCTGGCCCTGCGCGAAAAGCGAGTGCTCAACTATCTGGACACCGGCAGCGCACCCGATATGCCCGACACGCTGCGGCAAGTGTGCGAGCAATTGCAGATCCGCTCGCTGCTGATGGCGCCGATGCTGTGGGAGAGCCGCGGGGTTGGATCGATATTGGTGGGGCGCGCGTCGCCGCTGGCTTTCGGCGACAGAGAAGAAAAGCTGCTGCGCACCTTCGCCGACCAGGCGGTGATCGCGATCCAGAACTCCCGCCTTTTCAACGAAACCAAGGAAGCCCTCGAGCAGCAGACCGCCACCGCCGAAGTACTGCAGGTGATCAGCAGCTCGGTGGCCGACACCGCGCCGGTG
>DATDJF010000162.1:0-27616 GCA_036520715.1 Burkholderiaceae bacterium
GCGCCACGCTCAGGTTCGCCTCGCGGGCCGCCAACGGGGAAGGGCCGAGTTCAGTCATTCGCGCATGATCCATCGCGTTCGTGCCGAACGCTTCGAGCGGCGATTGTGGGCGCCGTGTCGTGCGAACCGCGGCGGCTTCCATGCTCACCTATGCACTGACAAGCATATCGCCAGTTGCCCTGGCGGCGTCGAGAATCCACCCGCCGATCGCGTTGTTCGCTGCGCCCCCCGATCGGCCGCTCGATCCATGAATTCGATTGCCGACAGCCTGCTGCTGGCCGCGCAGCTCATCACCCGTGCCGACGCCGACTTGTGGCGCATCGTCGGCCTGTCGCTGCGTGTCAGCGCCACCGCCTGCGCGATCGGCGCTCTGGCTGGTCTGTGCCTCGGCGCCTGGTTGGCGGTGGCGCGCTTCCCCGGCCGCGGCGTGGCGGTGTGGGCGGTCAATTCGCTGCTGGCGCTGCCGTCGGTGGTGGTCGGGCTCCTGGTGTATCTATTGCTGTCGCGCTCGGGGCCGCTCGGCGAGTGGGGCATCCTGTTCACGCCCACCGCGATGGTGATCGCGCAGAGCCTGCTGGTGGTGCCGTTGATCGCCGCGCTGTCGCGCCGCCTGGTGCTCGACGGTCTGCGCGATGGCGGCGACCAGCTTCGTTCGCTCGGAGCCAGCCCGTTCCAGAGCGCGCTGCTGATGCTGCTGCACGAGCGCTTCGGCGTGCTGACGGTGTTGCTCACCGCGTTCGGGCGCGCGGTGTCGGAGGTCGGCGCGGTGATGATCGTCGGCGGCAACATCGACGGCTTCACGCGCGTGATGACCACCGCGATCGCGCTCGAAACCAGCAAGGGCGACCTGCCGCTCGCGCTGGCGCTGGGCGTGGTGCTGCTGGCCGTGGTCGGTGTCGTCAACCTCGTCATCGTGCTGATGCACGGGCGCACGTCGATCGAGCGCGAGGCCTATGTGTAGCGCCGTGGTGCCGGCGGTCGCGGCGCATGCCGACGTGACGCACGTGATGCCGCCGCGCGGCGAATCGCCGCCGGCGCTGTTGCAGCTCAGCGATGCCGGCGTGCGCTTCGGCAACGTGCAGGCGCTGCGCGACATCCGGCTCACGGTGCAGCGCGGCGATCGCCTTGCGCTGGTCGGCGCCAACGGCTCGGGCAAGACCACGCTGCTGCGCGTGTTGCACGGCCTCGTGCCATGCGACGGCCAGCTTGTCGTGCACACGTTGGCCAACGGCAAGGCGCCGCTCACCGCGATGTTGTTCCAGCGGCCGTTCCTGCTCAGCCTGTCGGTGCGCTTCAACGTCATGCTGGGGTTGTGGCTGCATGGTGTGCCGCGCGCGCAACGTGCGCGGCGTTGCGCGCGGGCGTTGCAGCGAGTCGGGCTCGAAGCGGTGGCCTCGCGTTCGGCGCGCAGTCTGTCGGGTGGGCAGCAGCAGCGCCTCGCGCTGGCGCGCGCCTGGGCGCTCGAGCCCGACATCCTGCTGCTCGACGAACCGACGGCCAACCTGGACCCCAGCGCCAAGCGCGAGGTCGAACGTTTGATCGAGTCACTCGCCGCCGACGGCGTGACGGTGGTGATGAGCACACACAACCTCGGCCAGGCCAAACGCCTGGCCACGCGCGTGGTGTACCTCGAAGGTGGACGTTTGGTGGTCGACTTGCCGGTCGACCGCTTCTTCAGCGACACGCTGCCGACCGAGGCGGCGCTTTTTCTCAAAGGGGAGTTGCCGTGGACATGATGGTTCGACGTGGGGCGTTGCTCTTTGCACTCGCACTGGCATCGCTGGCGTGGACGAGCTCCGCGTGGTCGCAGGACAAGTCCATCGTGATGGCCTCGACCACCTCCACCGAACAATCGGGGCTGTTCGGCCACCTGCTGCCGCAGTTCAAGCAAGCCACCGGCATCGATGCCCGCGTGGTGGCGGTGGGCACCGGGCAGGCACTCGACATGGGACGCCGCGGCGATGCCGACATCGTGTTCGTGCACGACACCGCGGCCGAAGAAAAGTTCGTCGCCGAAGGCTTCTCGACCAAGCGCCTGCCGGTGATGTACAACGATTTCATCGTCGTCGGGCCGGCGTCCGATCCGGCCAAGGCCAAGGGCAACGACATCGCCGCCGCGCTGGCGAAGATTCAAGCCAGCGGTGCAGCGTTCATCTCGCGCGCCGACAAGAGCGGCACCCATGCGGCCGAGTTGCGGCTGTGGAAGGCCGCCGGCGTCGACGTCGGCGTCGCCAAGCCGGCCGGCTACAAGGAGTGCGGCTGCGGCATGGGCCCGGCGCTCAACATGGGCTCGTCGAGCAATGCCTACGTGCTCACCGACCGCGGCACCTGGTTGTCGTTCAAGAACCGCGGTGACCTGACGATCCTCGTGGAAGGCGACAAGCGGCTGTTCAACCAGTACGGCGTGATGGTGGTGAACCCCGCCAAGCACCCGCACGTGAAGAGCGTACTGGCGCAGCAGTTCGCCGACTGGGTGGTTTCGCCGGCCGGCCAGAAAGCGGTTGCCGACTACAAGATCGGCGGCGAGCAGTTGTTCTTTCCGAACGCAGAACGCTGACACGCGAATGCCGACTGTCGCCATCAATCCATCGAACGGCAACTTGTCGTTCTGATCGGGCCGCGCACTCCGCGCTTCGGCATTCCCCGACGCGTCGGGGCAGCAGCCACTTAACGCGCACGCTATTGCTGCGGCAGCCGCCGGCGGCGATGCAGGCACCACCCCCTAGCACTGAAGTGGCCGCTTTGAACCTCGGAATCCGTATCACTCACTGAGACAAGGAGCGGTCGGATTTCAACGGCCTGACCCCATGTCCGGCCGCTGATGTTTTTCACGTGTGAATCACACGCTCGCTGCGGCACGTGACGGACTGGGCAGCAAACGACCCCTCAGCCCCCGGAACCGGTGGGCGTCGCGCGATCGAGGCCGTGAACGCTGACCTCGCCACACGCGATCCACTGGCCGAACATGGGCTCACACGTCATCACGGTGTTCCAGCGTTCGAAGGTTCTTTCAAGGAGATCTACCATGTCCCGTACTCTGCAAGCCCTGCGCACCTCGATCACCGTCGGCGCATTCCTGATGGCCTGCGGCGCGCTGCACAGCGCGCACGCGGCCGATGCGACCGTGCAACGCCTGGCGATGGCCTGCGTGCACGGTAGCGATGCGGCCGGCTGCAAGCCCGCGCCGATGCAAGCGCGGCAGGTCGCGGTTGCCCAGCGTGCTGAAATGACCGTGGCCAAGGCGCCGGCTCGCCGCGTGCAGGAGCTGCGCACGGCCTCGAGCGACAGCGACGGCAGCCGCTTCACGTACGACAGTTGCGGCTGCTCGAACTGACGTCACCGACCGCGTTTCGGTCGTTGTAGGGCCTGCGAGCACGCTCCAGGCCCTGTATGGCTCTTCGGTGAGCCGCACGCGCGCCAGCGCAGCAGGCTGCCGACTGGCTGGTCTCGCCGGCCGGCTACAGGCTCGACCGCCTGCGTTGCTCGGCATCGAGCAGAACACCCACGGGGCGCTGAAGTGACGTCAAGGAGTTCGACCTCGGACTGTCGTCCGAGAGCCGGCAGAGCTTTCGCAGCATGAAGTCGTACCGGCGCCGCAAGCGCTGGCTTTGATCGCGCGATACTCTCCTGGTCCCGTGCGCACAGGAGAGCCGACATGATGTCCCGATCGAACCGCCGCGCATCGCTGCGGCTCGGCGCGCCCGACGCCGGAGACGGCTAGTGGGCCAGCCTGCCGAGTCCATCGTGCATGGCTCGAAGGCAACCCCGCAAGACCTGCCTTCGATCGACCGCCTGCTGCAACGCCAGGCCGTGCGCTCGCTGGTGGACGAGCATGGTCACACGCTGGTGGCAGCCGAGGCGCGCAAGCTGATCGAAGGCCTGCGCGGGCGCGCGCTGGCCGGCGCGCTGTCGCACGCCGAGGTCGAGCCGACTGCGCTCACCGCGCAGCTGGCCGAGCGGGTGCAACAGCGCCTGGCACCGCGCCTGCGCCGCGTCATCAACCTCACCGGCACGGTGATCCACACCAACCTGGGCCGCGCGTTGCTGGCCGAGCCGGCACTGCAGCACCTGCTGGCCACGATGGCCGGACCCAACAACCTGGAGTACGACATCGACTCCGGCGGTCGCGGTGACCGCGACTCGGTGGTCGAGGAGCTGTTGACCACGCTCACCGGCGCGCAGGCAGCGACGGTCGTCAACAACAACGCCGCGGCAGTGCTGCTGACGCTCGCCGCGTTGGCGTCGTCGCACAAAGGTGGCAAGGAAGTGATCGTCTCGCGTGGCGAGCTGGTCGAGATCGGCGGCGCGTTCCGTTTGCCCGACGTCATGGCCGCCGCCGGTGCTACGCTGGTGGAGGTGGGCACCACCAATCGCACGCATGCGCACGACTACGAGCGGGCGATCAACGAGCGCACCGCGCTGCTGATGAAGGTGCACACCAGCAACTACGCGGTCCACGGGTTCACGTCGGCGGTCGACGAGGCCACGCTGGCCGGCATCGCCCATGCGCGTGGCCTGCCGCTGGCCACCGATCTCGGCAGCGGCGCATTGATCGACCTCGCCGCGCACGGTCTGCCGCACGAGCCGATGCCGCAGCAGATGCTCGCCGCCGGCTGCGACGTCGTCACCTTTTCGGGCGACAAGTTGCTCGGCGGTCCGCAAGCCGGGCTGATCGTGGGCAGCAAGGACTCGATCGCGCGCATCCGCAAGTTTCCGATGAAGCGCGCCTTGCGCATGAGCAAGCTGCCGCTGGCCGCGCTCGAAGCGACGCTGATGTTGTACCTGCGGCCCGAGCGCCTGGTGCGCGACCTGCCGACCCTGCGCCTGCTCACACGGCCGGTCGCCGATATCTCGGCCACCGCGCAGGCGCTGCAAACCCAGCTGGCCGCTGCGGTGGCGCCGCGCTTCGTCGTGCACGGCGTCGAGTTGCAGAGCCAGATCGGCTCAGGGTCGCTGCCGGTCGAGCGTTTGCCGAGCGCAGGGCTGGCGATCGAGCCCGCGTTGAAGAAGGGCGCCGGCCGCGCGCTCGACGAGCTGGCCGCGGCGCTGCGCGGATTGCCGCTGCCGGTGATCGGGCGCATCGCCGACGACCGCCTGCTGCTCGACCTGCGTTGCCTCGAAGACCCGGCGCCGCTGCTGCAGCAGTTGCCGGCTTTGGCGGAGGTGTTGCGATGACGGCTGTCGTTCGCTCACGACGCGCGCTGTGCGGCGTTTTGGTCGGCGCCGCTGCCGGTGCCGCGTGGCCGCAAGGCAGCGAATCCGCGCCCGAGCCGCGCCCGTGGCCCGCCGGCCGCGCCACGCCGCCGCTCGGATTGCCGGTGTGGAACGGCGCGTCGTGGGCGCTGGAGGCCGCGCGCGGCCAGGTGGTGCTGCTGAACTTCTGGGCCAGCTGGTGCGAGCCGTGCCGTGCCGAGATCCCCTCGCTCGAGTTGCTGGAACAGCGTCATGAGCGCGATCGCCTGATGGTGGCCGCCATCAACTTTCGCGAGACCGATGCCGCGATTCGCAACTTTCTCGAGCGCATGCCGATCACGCTGACCGTGCTGCGTGACGCCGACGGCGCGGCCGCGCGGGCGTACGGCGTGCGTGTTTTTCCGACCACGGTGGTGGTCGGCCGCGACGGCCGCGCGCGTTTTTCGATCATCGGCGAAGTCGATTGGACGGGCGAGGTCGCCCGCCGGTGGCTCGCCCCCGTGCTGGCAGCGCCGGCGCGCTGATCCATCGTGTTGTTTGACTGTTCACTGCAGGAGATGCCATGAATGCCCATCTGACCCGCCGTTTGCTGCTCCAGGCCGGCGCTGCCGCCACGTCGCTGCCGCTGCTGCCCGCCTTCGCCCAGGAGCGCCGCTTCGAGCCCCAGGTGGGCGGCTGGCGCACTTTCGAGCTCGTCACCACCGTCAACGTGGCCGACGTGAAGGGCGTCACGCGCGTGTGGCTGCCGATGCCCGACGTCGACACCGAGTACCAGCAGACGATCGACAGCGCCTGGACCGGCAATGCGTCGAGCGTGCGCGTGGCCTCCGACCCCGCGCGCGGCGTGCGCATGCTGTACGCCGAGTTCCCCGACAGCGTGAAGGCGCCGACGCTGGAGCTCGCCAACCGCGTGCGCACGCGCAACCGCGCGGTTGATTGGAACCGCGGCAACACACCGGCGGAAGACCCGGCCGTGCTGCGGGCCTACCTGCAGCCCAGCGAGCTGCTGCCGGTGGACGGCATCGTGCGCAAGACCGCGCTCGAAGCGACGCGTGACGCCAAGACCGACGTCGACAAGACGCGCGCGATCTACCAGTGGGTGGTGACGAATGCACACCGCGAGCCCAAGGTGCGAGGCTGCGGCACCGGCGACATCAAGACCATGCTGGAGACCGGCAACCTGGGTGGCAAGTGCGCCGACCTGAACGCCATCTTCGTCGGCATGTGCCGTTCGGTCGGGGTGCCGGCGCGCGACGTCTATGGCTTGCGCGTCGCGCCGTCGGCCTTCGGCTACCGGGAGCTCGGCGCCAATTCGGCCAACCTCAAGGGTGCGCAGCACTGCCGCGCCGAGGCGTACTTGCGCGGCCACGGCTGGGTGCCGATGGATCCGGCCGACGTGCTGAAGGTGATGCGGCAGGAAACGCCCGACTGGATCAAGGACGTCAAGCATCCGGTGGCCTCGCCGGTGCACGCGGGCCTGTTCGGCAAGTGGGAAGGCAACTGGGTGGCCTACAACACCGGCCACGACATCACGCTGCCGGGCAGCGCGGGCAAGGGCACGCTGCCGTTCCTGATGTACCCCAACGGCGAAAACGCGAGCGGCCGCTTCGACGAGCTGGCGCCCGACAACTTCAAGTACACGATCAGTGCGCGCGAGATCACGGGCTAGGGGATCCGCTCGCGATGATCGTCGGCACGGCCGGTCACATCGACCACGGCAAGACCACGCTGGTGAGGGCGCTCACCGGCGTGGACACCGATCGCCTGCCGGAGGAGAAGAAGCGCGGCATCAGCATCGAGCTCGGTTACGCGTTCCTCGATGCGAAGGCGCCAGGGCGGCCGGACGAGCGCATCGGCTTTATCGACGTGCCCGGCCACGAGCGCCTGGTGCACACGATGATCTCCGGCGCCACCGGCATCGATCTCGCCTTGCTGCTGGTGGCGGCCGACGACGGCGTGATGCCGCAGACGCGCGAGCACCTGGCGGTGCTGTCGCTACTCGGCTTAGCCCGCGGTGCGGTGGTGATCACCAAGGCCGACCGCGCAGATGCCGCGCGGCTGGTGGCCGTGCGCGGCGAGGTGACTGCGCTGGTGGGTGACACACCGCTCGCCGACGTGCCGGTGTTCGTGGTCTCTGCCACGACGGGTGATGGTGTGGCGGCGCTGCAATCCTGGCTGTTCGAAGAGGCGCAACGGGCCGTCACACCGCGCGACGCGCAGCTCGGCTTTCGGCTGGCGATCGACCGCGCCTTCACGCTCGATGGGGTCGGCACCGTGGTCACCGGCACCGTGCACGCCGGTGCGGTGCACATCGGCGACGAGCTCCAACTGGTGCCGGCGCGCGAAGCCGCGCGCGCGCGGGTGCGCAGCCTGCACGCGCAGAACCGTGCCGTCGAGCGCGCGCTGGCCGGCCAGCGTTGTGCCATCGGGTTGGCCGGCATCGCCAAGGAGGCGATCGAGCGCGGACAGTGGCTCTGCGAGCCGGAGGTTGCGCTGTCGAGCGACCGCATCGACGTGCAGCTGACGCTGTGGCACGGCGAAACGCACGCGCTGCGCTCGGGCACGCCGGTGCACGTGCACCTGGGCGCCAGCGAGACCTCGGGCACGGTGGCGATCCTCGATGGCGCTGACCCGCTGCCGCCGGGCGCGAGCGCATGCGCGCAGCTGGCGCTGCAGCGGCCGATCGGCGCCTGGCACGGCGACCGCGTGGTGCTGCGCGATGCGTCGGCGTCGCGCACCTTGGCCGGCGGCCGGGTGCTCGACCCGTCCGCCCCGGTGCGCTATCGCCGCACGCCGCAGCGGCTGGCTCTGCTGCGGGCGCACGGTGAGCCGACTGCGGCGGCGCGCTTGTCCGCGCTGCTGGCGGCCTCGGCGATGGGAGTCGATTTGCAGCGCTGGGCGCGCGCCGAAGGCCTGCGCGGCCACGCGTTGCCGCCGCTGGCCGAGCAGGCCGTGCAGGCCACGCTCGACGGGCAGCCTGCGTGGGCGCTCGATGCGCAGGCCGTGGCTGCGGCTCGTGAGTCGGTGTTGGCCGCCTTGTGCGCCTACCACCAGCGCCAGGAAGAGGAGCTCGGCCCCGATGCCGCGCGGCTGCGCCGCCTCGCGTTGCCCAAGATGTCCGAGCCGTTGTGGCGTGCGCTGCTGGCGCATTGGCTTGCGCAGGGTGATGTCAAGCAACGCGGCGCTTTCGTGCACCTGCCCGAGCACGGCATCAAGCTGTCGGCGGCGGAGGAACGCATCGCGCAGAAGGTGGCTGCTTCGCTGTCTGCCGCCGGCTTCGAGGGTTGCTGGGTGCGCGACTTGGCGCGCGACACGCGCGAGTCCGAGGCGTTGATGCGCACGACGCTGGCGCGCCTGGCGCAGCGCGGCGAGCTGCACCAGGTGGTGAAGGACCTGTTCTATCCGCCGGCGACGATCCACAAGCTCGCGGCCATCGCGCGCCAGGCCGGCGCGGCGCCGCAGGATGGCGGTGGCGGCGGGGCCGAGGTCACCGCGGCGAAGTTTCGCGACGCCACGCAACTGGGCCGCAAGCGCGCGATCCAGGTGCTGGAGTATTTCGATCGGGTGGGCCTGATGCGCCGCGTCGGCGACGTGCACCGGCTGCGCAGCGACACCGACGTGTTCAAGGAGCTGGCGTGATGTTGGCGTCGCTCGGAGGGGAAACCATCCTGGTGGATGGGCCGGGCTTCAAACCCGGTGGGTGGCGCCATGCGCTGCCGGGTGGGTTCGACTCCCATTCCTCTCCGCCAGGTCATGGTCTTCCGGCGAGTCAGCCATGAGCGCCGCTTTGCAGACGCTGCTGTCGCGCCAGTCGGTGGGCGCCAAGCACCTGGTCGATCCCGGGCCCGACGACGATGCGCTGCGCACGATGTGTGAGGCCGCGCTGCGCGCGCCGGACCATGGGGCCTTGGTGCCGTTCCGGTTCGCCGTCGTGCGCGGTGCGGCGCGCGGCGAACTGGCCGCCTTGTTCGAGCAGGCTGCGCGCGAGGCCGGCAAGAGCGAGGCCGATGCGCGAATCGATGCCGAGCGCGCGTTGCGTGCGCCGGTCACGGTGGCCGTGCTGGCGCGCATCGACCTCGGCCACACGCTGGTGCCGGCGCACGAACAGTGGGCTTGCGTCGGTGGCGCGTTGACCAACCTGCTCAACGCAGCGCACGCCTTGGGCTTCGGCGGCAAGATGCTATCGGGCGCGAAGGTGCGTTATCCGGTAGTGCAGCGCGCGTTCTGCGAGCCCGGCGAAACGCTGGTCGGCTGGATCGCGCTCGGCACGCCGGCTGCGAGCCCGGCGCACAAGCCGAGCAAGCCGCGCGCCGGCGGCGTGATGCGCGAATGGACGGGGCCGCGCGAGCGGTGACCAGCCCTGGCGGCACCCGTGGGTCGATTCACACGCCGAGTGCCGCGCGCAACTCGGCACCCGTGCGCACGCGAGGATCGCGCGGCCACGCACGCACCAATTCGCTGATGCGCTCGTTCACCGGCGTGGCCAGGCCGTGTGCCCTGGCCAGCCGCACCACCTCGCCGCACAGCGCGTCGATCTCGGTGCCGCGCCCTTGCATCAGATCGTTGGCCATGCTGGTGCGCGCCTTCGCATCGATGCGCAGCAAACGAAACGCCAGCAGCCGGAAGATCAGTGTCGGCAGTCGCAATGCCGCAGGCAACGCCGCCGGGGGCAGCGGCGTCAGCTTGGCCGGCGCGATGCCGGCGGCGTGCAGCGCAGTCAGTGCCTCGTCGATCAGCGCCGCCATGCAGACCCGCAGATCCCGCTCGAGCAGTTGCGCACGCAGCGGCAATCCCGACAGCGCATTGACCGGGTTGTTCAGGTTCAGCAGCAGCTTGCCCCATTGCAACGGTGCCAGGTCGGCTTGCAGTTCGAGCGGCATGCCGGCAGCCGCGAAGACCGGCTGCCAGGCGTGCAATGCGGGGTGGTCCTGCGCGGCCAGCGCGCCGCTGGTGGCGCGGTGATAGCGGCCGGGCCCCAGCTCGACCACGTTGATGCCCACCATGCCGGCGAGCACGGTCAGCCGTGGCGCGTGCGAGCGCGCCAGCGCGGGGTTGGAGATGCCGTTCTGCATCGACACCACCGGCGTGCCGGCCGGCAGTACGCACGCCAGCTCACCGGCTGCCTCGGCGGTGGCGCCGCTCTTCACGCACAGCAGCACCAGCGCCGGCACCGGTGAATGCGGCGGCGCCGACGTCAGCGACAGCGAGCCGCTGGGCAACGAGCGCGAGCCACCGTCGAGGTCGCTCAGCGCGAGGCCGTGTTCGCGCAGGTCACCGAGCACGCGGGCCCGGCCGACGAACGTCACCGGCACACCGGCTGCAGCCAGGCAGCCGCCGATCCAGCAGCCCACCGCGCCCGCGCCCATCACGAGCACGCGGCCGGGGGCCGAGGCCGTCATCGAGTGGCCGGTGCGGCCAGGTCGCGCAGGTGCGTCGGCCCGGCGCGGCGCTCGATCTCGGCCAGCATGTCGTGGCCCCAGCCGAGCGCGAACAGCCACTCGCCGACCACGAACATCGGGCCCACCAGCAGGCCGACGACGTCGTCGACGAACGCTGGCTTGCGCCCTTCGTAGTAGTGGCCGATGAACTGGATCAGCCAGCCGAGCACGAAGAAGCCGATGCCCCAAGCCAGCCAGGGCACGAGCGGCACCCCGGCGAACGGATGCGCCAGCGCGATCAGCATCGCGTTGACGACGCTGGTGGCCACGCCCAGCACCAGGTTGCCGCGGGTGAGGTACCACGCGGTGGCCAGCGCCCACACGATCCATGCCAGCGTGAAGCCGCCGATGCTCGCGCGCGCCAGCAGGATGCCGATCGCGAACACGATCAGCGGGATGCCGACGAAGTGGGTGGCGATGTTGCGCTTGTCGCGGTGGTACTCGGCGTACTGCGACATCAGGTCGAGCGCGGGGCGAAACGGGGTGGCGGCCATGACAGTTCTCCGGGCTCGGACCGCAGCCGGCCCGAGCTTCGAGCCTGATTGTGCATCGCGCGCGGCCGCTGCGCGCACCCGCAAGCTGCGCAGCGGTGACGAGGCGCGCGAATAAAATCGCGTTCCCGTTTGAACGAGCCGGCCATGAGCATCAAGAGCGACAAGTGGATCCGCCGCATGGCGCAAGCGCACGGCATGATCGAGCCGTTCGAGCCGGGCCAGGTACGCCACTCGGCCGACGGCCACAAGATCGTCAGCTACGGCACCTCGAGCTACGGCTACGACATCCGCTGCGCCCCGGAGTTCAAGGTCTTCACCAACATCTACAGCACGGTGGTCGACCCCAAGAACTTCGACGAGCGCAGCTTCGTCGACATCCAGGCCGACGTCTGCGTGATCCCGCCCAACAGCTTCGCGCTGGCGCGCACGGTGGAGTACTTCCGCATCCCGCGCAACGTGCTGACCATCTGCCTGGGCAAGAGCACCTATGCGCGCTGCGGCATCATCGTCAACGTGACGCCCTTCGAGCCCGAATGGGAAGGCTACGTGACGCTGGAATTCAGCAACACCACGCCGCTGCCGGCCAAGATCTACGCTGGCGAGGGCTGCGCGCAGGTGCTGTTCTTCGAAAGCGACGAAGTCTGCGAGACCAGCTACAAGGACCGCGGCGGCAAGTACCAGGGGCAACGCGGCGTCACGCTGCCCAAGGCCTGAGTCGGACGCAGCACGGCACCTTCGTGCCGGGCTGCGCCTGCGAGGGGGCCGGCGCGGGCTGCAAGCCTGAGTCCGCACCGGGGCCGCGCCGACCCCACGTCGGCCGCGCTGGCATCCGCGAAGCGTATGCTGCGCATCCCGAGCCTGGGACGATGCAGGCCCGCAACCGGCGAGGTGCGCGATGAAGTGGGAAGGCAACCGCCAGAGCGACAACGTCGAAGACCGGCGCGGCGAGGGGCCGGGCATGGGCGGTGGCGGCTTTCGTTTCGGCGGCGGGCGCGGCATCGGCATCGGCACCATCGTCATCGCGCTGGTCGCCGGCTGGGCGCTGGGCATCAATCCGCTGACCTTGCTCGGCGTGCTCGGCGGTGGCGGCGGGCCCGAGCAGGCCCCGCCGATGGCACAGGCGCCCGCGCAGCGGCCGCCGGCCGACGACAAGATGGCCGCCTTCGTCTCCACCGTGCTGGCCGACACCGAAGACGTGTGGCGCGCGCAGTTCGCGGCGCAGGGCGCGACCTACCGCGAGCCCAAGCTGGTGTTGTTCCGCGGTGCCACGCGTACCGCCTGCGGCGCCGGGCAAGCGGCGATGGGGCCGTTCTACTGCCCGGGCGACCAGAAGGTCTACATCGACCTCGGCTTCTACGAGACGATGAAGACGCGCCTGGGCGCCCCAGGCGACTTTGCGCAGGCTTACGTGATCGCGCACGAGGTCGCCCACCACGTGCAGGCCTTGCTCGGCGTCACCGACAAGGTCGATGCGATGCGCCAGCGCAGCAGCCAGGTGCAGTCCAACGACCTGTCGGTGCGGCTCGAGCTGCAGGCCGATTGCCTGGCCGGCGTGTGGGCGCACCATGCGCAGCGCACGCGCCAGATCCTCGAGCAGGGCGACATCGAGGAGGCGCTCAACGCGGCCGCGCAGATCGGCGACGACACGCTGCAGCGCAAGTCGCAGGGCACCGTGGTGCCCGAGAGCTTCACCCACGGCACCAGCGCGCAGCGGGTGGGCTGGTTCAAGCGCGGCTTGAACGGCGGCAAGCTGCGCGAGTGCAACACGTTCGACAACACGCGGCTGTAGCGGCGCCAATCGCGCGCGCGCCGAATCAGTTGGGAAACGTACCCGGCAGCAGGATGCTGCGGTCGACCCGGTCGACGTGCGTGCGTCCGCAGAACGCCATCGTCAGGTCGAGCTCGCGGTGGATGATCTGCAGCGCCTTGGTGACTCCGGCCTCGCCCATCGCGCCCAGGCCGTACAGCATGGCGCGCCCGATGTAGGTGCCCTTGGCGCCGAGGGCCAGCGCCTTCAGCACGTCCTGCCCCGAGCGGATGCCGCCGTCCATGTGGACCTCGATCCTGGCGCCGACCTCGGCTGCGATCGCCGGCAGCGCCTCGATGCTCGATTGCGCGCCGTCGAGCTGTCGGCCGCCGTGGTTGCTGACGATCAGCGCGTCGGCGCCGGAGTTCACCGCCAGCCGTGCGTCCTCGACGTCCTGGATGCCCTTGAGGATCAGCTTGCCGCCCCAGCGGCGCTTGACCCACTCGACGTCGTCCCAGTTCAGGCGCGGGTCGAACTGCCCGGCCGTCCATTCGCCCAGGCTGCTCATGTCGGCCACGCCCTTGACGTGGCCGACGATGTTGCCGAACTGGCGGCGCTTGGTGCCCGCCATCGCCAGGCACCAGCGCGGCTTGGTCAGCAGGTTGATCAGGTTGGCCAGCGTCGGCTTGGGTGGCGCCGACAGGCCGTTCTTCAGGTCCTTGTGGCGCTGGCCGAGGATCTGCAGGTCCAGGGTCAGCACCAGCGCGCCGCAATGGGCGGCCTTGGCGCGGTCGATCAGCCGCTCGATGAAATCCCGGTCGCGCATCACGTAGAGCTGAAACCAGAACGGCTTGCTGGTGTTGGCGGCGATGTCCTCGATCGAGCAGATGCTCATCGTCGACAGCGTGAACGGGATGCCGAACGCCTGCGCCGCCTTGGCGGCCAGGATCTCGCCGTCGGCGTGCTGCATGCCGGTGAGGCCGGTGGGCGCGATCGCCACCGGCATCGCCACGTCGACGCCGACCATGCGCGACGCCGTGGTGCGGTTCTCGATGTCGACGGCCACCCGCTGGCGCAGCTTGATCTTGGCGAAGTCGTTCTCGTTGGCGCGGTAGGTGCCCTCGGTCCACGAGCCGGAATCGGCGTAGTCGTAGAACATGCGTGGCACACGTCGCTGCGCCAGCACGCGCAGGTCTTCGATGTTGGTGATGACGGTCATGGCCGGTCTCCTCCGGGCCCGATGCTAAGCCACGGCATGAGCGCAGCGCTGCCGATACGATGCCGCCATGTCCGACACCCTGGTGCCGCCGCCCGGGCGCGCCCGCTGGCAGCGCCTGCTGTGGGCCGCGGCCGGCGTGCTCGCATTGCTCACCGGCATCGTCGGCATCTTCCTGCCGCTGCTGCCGACCACGCCGTTCGTGCTGCTGGCGGCGTATTGTTTTTCGCGCGGCAGCGAGCGCTGCGAACGCTGGCTGCTGACGCATCCGCGCTTCGGGCCGATCGTGCGCGACTGGCGTGCCGAGCGCGCGGTGCCGCTGCGCGCCAAGCAACTGGCGTGGACGATGATGGCCGTCGCGTCGGGGTGGTCGGCGTTCACGCTGCCGCCGCGCCTGGCCTGGTTGCCGGCGGTGATGTGCGCGTGCGTGGCGGTGTGGCTGTGGCGGCTGCCGACGCGGCGCGCCGCGCCGCCCGCTGCGTGACGCTCAGCCGTCGGCGAACAGCTCGCGTTCCGTCTCGGCCGACCCCGGTGTGGCGGCCGGCAGGTTGCGTGCGCGCACCAGCGTGCCGGCGCGCACGCCGAGCAGGCGGATGCGGCGAGTCAGGTCGACGCGCTTCAGGCATTGGCCTGCTGCCTGGCGAATCGCCTGCGGATCGTCCACCGGGTGCGGCAGCGTGAGGTCGCGCGTCACGGTCTTGAAGTCGTCGAAGCGCAGCTTGATGCCAATGGTGCGGCCGGCGTAGCCCTGGCGCTGCAGGTCGTGCGCCACCTGCTCCACCAGCTCGGTGAACACGCGCGTCAGCTCGGGCCGGTCGCGCTTGGCGTGCAGGTCGCGGTCGAACGTGGTCTCGCGGCTCATCGACACCGGCTCGCTGAGCGTCACCACCGCGCGCTCGTCGCGCCCGTGCGCGGCCTCGTGCAGCCAGCGGCCGTAGCTGCGGCCGAAGTGCTCGAGCAGGAACGCCGGCTCGCGCGCGGCCAAGTCGCCGACGCGGGTGATGCCGAGCTTGGCCAGCTTGAGCGCCGCCTTGGGGCCGATGCCGTTGATGCGGCGCACCGGCAGCGGCCAGATCTGGTTGGGCACGTCGTCGAGCGTGATCAGCGTCAGGCCGTCGGGCTTGTCGAGGTCGGAGGCGATCTTCGACAGCAGCTTGTTGGGCGTGAGGCCGATCGAGCAGCTCAAGCCGGTGGCGCGGCGCACCGTGTTCTTGATCTCCAGCGCCAGCGCACGCACGCCGCCGAAGCGATCGTGACCGACGGCATCCTGTGCGCCGGGCAGCTCGGTGAGGTCGATGTAGATCTCGTCGATGCCGCGGTCTTCGATGCACGGCGCCACCTCGGCCACCGCGGCCTTGAAGCGGCGCGAGTAGCGCTTGTATTCGTCGTGGTCCACCGGCAGCAGCACCGCCTGCGGCGCCAGCAGCGCGGCCTTCATCAGCCCCATGCCCGAGTGCACGCCGAGGTCGCGCGCCGGATAGGTGGCGGTGGTGATGACGCCGCGGCCCTTGTAGGTGGCGAGCGTCGAAAACTCGCGGCTGCCGTCGGCGCGCTGCTGCGGCTGATGGCGGCGGCCACCGCCGATCACCACCGGCTGGCCGGCCAGCTCCGGATAACGCAGCAGCTCGACCGACGCATAGAAGGCGTCCATGTCGAGGTGGGCGATCCAGCGGCGCGGCGCGGGCGGCATGGCGCTGATTGTGGGCCGCGTGGCGGGCGTCGGCGAGCGGCCGGCGCGGGAGCCGGCACGGCCCCTACACTTCGCGGCCATGCAGCGCCGCGCCACCTGCCTCGCCGTCGCCGCGGTCGCGCTCGCCGCCATGCACCCCGCCGCCCTCCCGCAACCCATGCTCGACGCCTTGCAACGCGAGGTGTGGTCCACCGAGGTCGCCTTTGCGCGCAGCATGGCCGAGCGCGACTTCGCCACCTTCGCGCGCCACCTGTCGGAGCATGCGGTGTTCTGGTCGGGCGGCAAGGTGCTGCGCGGCAAGGCGGCCGTGCTGGAAGGCTGGAAGCGCTTCTACGAAGGCCCGCAGGCGCCGTTCTCTTGGGAGCCCGACGAGGTGGTGGTGCTCGGCGACGGCTCGCTGGCGTCATCCACCGGGCCGGTGCGCGATGCGGCGGGCAAGCCGATCGCGCGCTTTCGGTCGGTGTGGCGGCGCGAGCCCGACGGCCGCTGGCTGATCGTGCTCGACCGCGGCGAACCGGCCGACCCGGCGAAGCCCTGAGCTGCGCTCCTACCCGGCGCTCGCGGTGGCCAGCCCACTGGGTGCGTGGCTGCTGTCGCCGGGCACCGTGAAGCGGAACGTCGCGCCCTTGCCAGGCTCGCCGTCGGCCCAGATGCGGCCACCGTGGCGGCGCACGATGCGCGCCGCAGTGGCCAGGCCGATGCCGCTGCCGGCGTAGTCGCTGCGCTTGTGCAGCCGCTGGAACGGCTTGAACAGGCGGTGCGCGTCCGCCATCGCGAAGCCCGCACCGTTGTCGCGCACGAAGAACACGAGCTCGCCGTCGCGCCGCTCGCTGCCGACCTCGACACACGGTTGCTCGGCCTTCGACGAATACTTCAACGCGTTGGACAGCAGGTTGTGCAGCACGATGCGCATCAGGCCGGGGTCGGCCTGCGCCGCCAGGCCGGGCGCGATCTGCAGCCGCGCCGGATTGCCTGCCTGCGGCTGGCCGAGCGCATCGACCACTGCGTGCGCCAGCGCGCTCAGGTCGACGCGGCCGGCGCGGATGGGCTGGTGCGAGCCGCGCGACAGGCCGATCAGGTCGTCGATCAGCCGCGTCATCGTGTCGACCGATGCGCTGCCCTTGTCGAGCATGTCCACCGCCTTGGGCGACAGCGTGCTGTCGCGGTCGCGGCGCAGCAGGAACATCAGCCCGTTCATCGCGTGCAGCGGGCTGCGCAGATCGTGCGAGGCCGAGTAGCTGAACGCCTCGAGCTCCTCGTTGGCGGCCTCCAGCTCGGCGGTGCGTTCGCGCACCTTGGCCTCCAGCGTGTCGTGGTGCGCCCGTTCGGCGGCTGCACGGCGGCGGATCTGCAGCAGCGCCACCCACAGCAGCACCGTCAACGCCGCCAGCGCAGCGGCCACCCCGGCGCCGAGCGCGATCGCGTCGCGCCGCCACGGCGCCAGCAGCGCCTGCACCTCGTGCGAAGTGGCGACCATCACGCCGAGGTCGCCGACGCTGCGAAAGGTGATGAAGCGCTCGACGCCGTCGTGCGCGCTGGCGTAGCGCAGCGTCACTGGCCGCTGCAGAGGCTGCGGCAGCTTGAACAGCGGCGAAGTCGTCGAGATGTCGGTGCCCGGCGGCAACGTGCCCATCTCCGGAAAGCGGAACAACAGCTCGCCGCTGTCGCGCACCAGCGCCAGCCCGACGCCCGGCGGGAGGTCCAGCTCGCCGTAGAAAGCGTTGAAGTGGCTGGTGTCGATGGCGGCGCCGACGACGCCGACCAGCGTGCCGTCGGCACCGGTGATGCGGCGCGTCGCCGGAATCGTCCAACGCCTGGCCACCGGCGACATCAACGGCTTGCTCACCAGCAGCGAGGTCGATGCCGGGCTCAGGTGCGGGCCGACGTGCATCAGCCGGCTGCCATCGATCCGGGGCACCGGGTAGAAGCCGCTTCCGGCATGCAGTTGCAGGTCGCTGCGGTAGACGAACATCGAGCTGACCTGCGGCAACAGTGCCGCCCTGCGCTTCAGTTCGTCGTGCAACCAGAGCTCGGGGATGCGCTCGACGCCGCCGCGCGCCACGATGTCGGCGGCGACGATGCCCAGCACGACGTCGACGCCGGCCAGCGTGCGCCGCACGTGTTCGTCGAGCGCGCGCGTCAGCGTCAGCGCTTGCGCGGTGGCGGCCTCGATGCGCTCGTCGCGGCTGTGCAGCAGGAACAGCGCGGCCGCTGCAGCCATGCCGACGGCGGTGAGCAGGTAGCCGGCGCACACCGCCTGCGTGAGGCGGCGATAGAAGCGGTCGCCGGTGGCGGCCGCGGGTGCCGCCGCCGGCTTCGCGCGCCCGCCCGGCATCGTGCCTTGAAGGGGGTGCGACAGCGTGGGCATCACGACGCCGACGATAACGCTTGAGCGTTGCGGCGCAGCCGGGGCGAGGCGTCGCCCGCCTGCGGCGGTGACGAAAAGTACCGCATCGTGCCAGCCGGTGACGGCGGCCACGGCGGCCGAGGCCGCCACGGGGTTCAGGCCAGGCGCTTGCGGTGGCGCTCGATCTGCTCGCGCACGCGGGCCGGCGCGGTGCCGCCGTGCGTTGCGCGCGACTGCAGCGACGCCTGCAGCGTCAGCGCCGCGCGCGCGTCGTCGTCGATCGCCGGGTGCAGCGCACGCAGTTCGGCGAGCGGCAGCCCGGCGAGGTCGACGCCGCGCTGCATCGCCAGCTTCACCGCATGGGCCACCACCTCGTGGGCGTCGCGAAACGCCACGCCGCGCCTGACCAGGTGGTCGGCCAGGTCGGTGGCGGTGGCATAACCCTTCATCGCGGCGGCGCGCATCGCCTCGGGCTTGACCTTCAGGCCCGCCACCATCTCGGCCATGATGCGCAGCGTGTCGGCCAGCGTGTCGACGCTGTCGAACAGCGGCTCCTTGTCTTCCTGGTTGTCCTTGTTGTAGGTCAGCGGCTGGCCCTTCATCAGCGTGATCAGCGCCATCAGGTGGCCGACCACGCGGCCGCTCTTGCCGCGCGCGAGTTCGGCCACATCGGGGTTGCGCTTCTGCGGCATGATCGACGAGCCCGTGCAGTAACGGTCGGCGAGGTCGATGAAGCCGAAGTTCTGGCTCATCCACAGCACGATTTCTTCGGCCAGCCGCGACACGTGCACCATCGTGATGGCGGCGAAGGCGGCGAACTCGATCGCGAAGTCGCGGTCGCTCACCGCGTCGAGGCTGTTTGCGCACACGCTGTCGAAGCCGAGCTCGCGCGCCACCGCGTCGCGATCCAGCGGGTAGCTGGTGCCGGCCAGCGCGGCCGAGCCCAGCGGCAGCCTGTTGGTGCGCCGGCGCACGTCGGCCAGCCGCTCGGCGTCGCGTGCGAACATCTCCACGTAGGCCAGCAGGTGGTGCGCGAAGCTCACCGGCTGCGCCACCTGCAGATGCGTGAAGCCGGGCATCACGGTCTCGGTGTGGGCGGCGGCCACGCCGAGCAGGGCCTGCTGCATCTGCACCAGCAGCGCCGCGAGGGCGTCGATCTCGCCGCGCAGCCACAGCCGCAGGTCGGTGGCCACCTGGTCGTTGCGCGAGCGGCCGGTGTGCAGCCGCTTGCCCGCGTCGCCCACGAGTTGCGTCAGCCGCGCCTCGATGTTGAGGTGCACGTCCTCGAGCTCGAGCTTCCACTCGAAGCGGCCCTGCTCGATCTCTTCGCTCACCTGCGCGAGGCCGCGCTGGATGTCGGCCAGGTCCTGCGGCGTGATCACCTGCTGCGCCGCCAGCATGCGGGCGTGCGCCAGGCTGCCGGCGATGTCGGCGCGCCACAGGCGGCGGTCGAAAGCGACGCTGGCGGTGTAGCGCTGCACCAGCACGTCCATCGGCTCGGAGAACAGTGCGGACCAGGCCTGTGATTTCTTGTCGAGCGGGTTGTGCGCCATGGCGTCTCGCGCTGCGGATCAGCCCGTATTATCGACTTGTACCCTCTGAGCGACCGGTGAGGCCCGAGCCGCCATGACCGAGCAGACCACACCCGCGCCGTCGACCAAGCCGCACGAGAGCCGGCCCACCAGCTTGTGGCCCCACTCCACGCGGCCCGGTGAGTTGGGCGGCCACACGGCGTTCGACGTCAGCGAGTTCGAAGACCCCAAGGTCGTGCAAGCGCGTCAGCTGGCGCGCGTCGGTGAGTTGTTCGACCTGTGCCAGCCGACGCTGGTGCTGCGCGTCGTGCTGTTCGTCCAGGTGGGCGTGGCGGTTGCCGGGCTGGCGGCATCCGACAGCGCGTCGCACTGGCTGGCGCAGATGGCGATGCTGGCCTTCCCGGCGCTGGCCGGCACGCTGCTGTGGCTGGCCACCGTCTGCACGCTGAAGCCGGTGTGGGCGCGCATCGCGCCGTGGCAGCGCGCCGCCGCCGCGGTGGTGCTCGGTGGCGCGGCGGCCGTCGCGGGCTGGTCGCTGCTGCTGCCGCTGGGCATGGCCAGCGCCGGCGCCTGGCCGCTGCTCACCACGGCGCTCGCCGGCGTGGCGTTCGCGTCGCTGGTGTGGGCCTGGCTCGACCAGCGCGCGCGCAGTGCGCGGCCGGCCGATGCCAGCGCGCGGCTGGCCGAGTTGCAGTCGCGCATCCGCCCACACTTCTTGTTCAACGCGCTGAACACCGCGGTGGCGCTGGTGCAGATCGACCCCGAGCGCGCCGAGAGCGTGCTCGAAGACCTGTCGCAACTCTTCCGCGTGGCGCTGGCCGAAGTCGGCGCCTCGGTCACGCTGGCCGAGGAGATCGACCTCGCCAAGCGCTACCTGGCGATCGAGCAGGTGCGCTTCGGCGATCGCCTGGCGGTGAGCTGGGAGGTCGATGCCGCGACATCGCTGGCCCGTGTGCCGCCGCTGGTGCTGCAGCCGCTGGTGGAGAACGCGGTGCGCCACGGCATCGAAACCTCGCTCGCCGGCGGCACCGTGCGCGTGCGTGTCAAGGCGCGCCATGGCAGCGCGCAGGTGGTCATCAGCAACAGCCTGCCCGACACGCCGTCGTCGCCGGGCGCGGGCATCGCGCTGGCCAACGTGCGCGAACGCCTGAGCCTGCTGCACGACTTCGGCGCGTCGCTGGAGACCTGGAGCTCCGACGGCCAGTACCACGCGCGGGTGACGGTGCCGATATGAGGGTGGGCAAACGGTGAGCGCCGCCCGGCCGCTCCGAAGGCGCTCGTTCCCCCTCGGGGGGACGGCGCGCAGCGCCAAGGGGGTGACATGAGCACGGCCGAGTCCCCGTTGCCGGCGTCCGACCGTTCGCCGCCGCTGGAAGTGATGATCGTCGACGACGAGCTGTTCGCGCGCACGCGCCTGCGCACGCTGGTGCAAGCCTGTGCCGAGCCGCGCTGCGTGGTCGCCGGTGAGGCCGCCGACGGCGCCGGCGCGCTGCAATGGCTGCGCGACAACCACTGCGACGTGGTGCTGCTCGACGTGGCGATGCCGGGCCTGGACGGGCTGCACCTGGCCGACGAGCTGCGCCACCAGCCGCAGCCGCCGGCGGTGGTGTTCGTCACCGCGCACGGCGAGCACGCGCTGCGCGCCTTCGAACTCGAGGCCACCGACTACCTGACCAAGCCGGTGCGGCGCGAGCGCCTGCAGGCCGCGCTGCTGCGCGTCGCGCAACGGCTGCAACCGCGTGCAGCCAACGGCGACGCGGTGCCGATGCTGGTGGTCAGCGACCGCGGCCGCGTGCTGCGCATCCCGGCCACCGAGGTGCTGTACCTGAAGGCCGAGCTGAAGTACGTGACGCTGCGCACCGCCGACGGCGAATGGGTGCTCGACGAGGCGCTGGGCGACCTCGAGCAACGGCTGGGCGATGCCTTCATCCGCGTGCACCGCAACGCGCTGGTGGCGCGCCGCGCGGTGCGCTCGCTGGCGCGCCACGCCTCGCAGGAAGAGCCGCTCGGCTGGGCGGTGGTGCTCACCAACGGCGAGCAGCTTTCTGTTTCACGCAGGCAGTTGACATCGGTGCGCGAGGCGCTAGGGTCGGCCGACACATGAATGCCGTGTCGGCGACACCTTGAAGCTGGCCGCGCTGCGCCTGCACGTCGCGCTGTGGGGGTTGCGCGCCGCCTGGGCGCTGGCCCTCGCGCTGTGGGCCCTGGCGCTGGTGCCGTGGTTCAGAGATCCGCCGCCGCCCGCGCCAGGTGCCACGCCGCGCACCGCCGCGGTGGCAGCGCAGCCGGCGCCACGCCTGCCCTACGAAGAGATCATCGAGCCGAGCACGCCCGCCCCGCTGGCGCAGCGTGAACGCAGTGCCAGCGCTGTCGACGCCGCGCCGGCGGCGCCAGCCGAGCGCGGCGTTCGCGACGGCGCGACGTGCGGCCTGGCCGACGCCACCGGTGTGGCCGTCGAAGCGCCGTCGCCGGCACAGAAGGCCGGTTACTTCGCGCGCCAGGCGATGCTCGGTCTGCCGCCGGTGGTCGAGGCACTGCGCTTGCGCGCCGAGCCGTCCGCCCACGCTGCCGGCCATTGGTTGCGCGTCCTGCAGGTGCGCGAGGGTGCGGCCGATGTGCAGGCCGCGGCGGCGGCCTGCCCCCCGGGCAGCGACTGCGCTGGCGTGGCCGCGCCGGCAACCGCGCCGCCCCCCGTGGCGGCCGCGGCCGACGCGCTGGCGCAGTTGGCGCAGGCCAGCAGCGACGCCTGGGTGATGCAGATCGCGCAGCGCGCCTGCGACGGCGTGCTGCCGCCACCGGCCGCGTGCACGTCGCTCGGCACGCGCCGCTGGAGCGTGCAGGAGCCCGACAACGCCGCCGCCTGGGTCGAGCTCGCCGCACGCGATCCGCAGGCAGTGGACGAGGCCTTGTTCCGCGCCGCCAAGGCGAGCCGCTTCGATGGCCACCGCGGCCGGCTCGCCGCCTGGGTGCTGCAGGCCACGCCCGAGCAGCTGCCCGCGATGCAGCGCTACGCCGCCTGGCAACGCAGCGACGAGTGGGAGCGCGCCGCCGACGCCCGCACGCTGGCGGCCGCCGTACGCGCCTGCAGCGACGCGGCGCGGCGCGACGCCAACCGCGACCAGTTGTGCGACGGCGCCGTGCGCTGGCTGGCAACGAACGTGCGCGCGCCGCCCGCGGCCGAGGCCACCGCTGCCGCGGCGGGCCGCACGCTCGACTGCGCCACCATCGAGCGCCAATGGCGCGAGGCCCGCGACAGCGCTCAACGCGGCGCCCGGGTCGCGACTTCGACCCCCCGGCGCTGAGGCGCGGCCCGCCACTCGCCGAGGGCCTGCACACCCGCGGCGGATAATCCCGCAGATGGCAGAGCAACCCGTGATCGCCACCCGCGAAAGCCGTCTCGCGCTGTGGCAGGCCGAACACGTGCGCACACTGCTGCGCGAGCGTTGCGCCATCGACGCGGGGCTGCTCGGCATGACCACGCGCGGCGACCAGATCCTCGATCGCACGCTGTCCAAGGTGGGCGGCAAGGGCCTGTTCGTCAAGGAGCTCGAAGCCGCGCTCGAGGAGCACCGCGCCGACCTCGCGGTGCACTCGCTGAAGGACGTGCCGATGGACCTGCCCGACGGCTTCGTGCTGGCGGCCGTGCTCGAGCGCGAAGACCCGCGTGATGCCTTCGTGTCGCCACGCCACGCATCGCTCGATGCGTTGCCCGCGGGCGCCTGCGTCGGCACCTCGAGCCTGCGTCGCGTGGTGCAGTTGCTGAGCCTGCGGCCCGACCTGCGCATCGAGCCGCTGCGCGGCAACCTCGACACGCGGCTGCGCAAGCTCGACGAAGGCCACTACGACGCCATCGTGCTGGCGGCTGCCGGACTGATGCGGTTGGGGCTGGCCGGGCGCATCGCCCAGCGCTTCGAATGCGAGCAGATGCTGCCGGCCGCCGGGCAGGGCGCGCTGGCCATCGAAGTGCGCAGCGCCGACACCGAGCTCGGCGAGACGCTGGCCGCGCTCAACCACACGCCGACCTGGCTGGCCGCGTTTGCCGAGCGCGCGGTCTCGCGCTCGCTGGGCGGCAGCTGCAGCGTGCCGCTGGCGGCCTACGCCCACTGGCAGGGCGACACCCTGCTGCTGCGCGCGGCGCTCGGCCACGCCGCGGTGCCCACGAGGGCGTTGCTGCGCGCGCAGGCGTCGGGCCGCCCGCGTGACGCCGATGCCGCCAGCGCGCTCGGCGAGCAGGCCGCGGCGAGCCTGCGCGAGCAGGGCGCCGACGCCTACCTCGCATGAGCCGCCGGGCCGCTCCCAAGGCGAATTCCGGAGCGCGTAGCGCGAAGGATGCCCAATGAGCGGTATGCAACTGCTGGTCACGCGGCCGCAGCCGCAGGCCGACGAGTGGGCCGCGGCGTTGCGTGCGCACGGCGTCGCGGCCCACGCGTTGCCGCTGCTGCAGATCGTGCCCGCGAGCGACCCCGCCGCAGCCGCCGCGTGGGCGGCGCTGCCTGACCACAGCCTGGTGGTGTTCGTGAGCCCGGGCTGCGTCGCGAGCTTCTTCGCGCAGCGGCCGCCGGCCGGCGCCTGGCCGACCGTCACCCAGGCCGCCGCCACCGGGCCGGGCACCTCGTTGGCGCTGCGCGAGGCCGGCGTGCCGGCGGCGGCGATCGTCGAACCGCCGCGCGATGCCGAGCAGTTCGACTCCGAGGCCCTATGGCGAGTGCTCGCCACCCGATCATGGCGAGGCCGGCGGGTGCTGATCGTGCGCGGCGACGGTGGCCGCGACTGGCTGGCCGATCGTCTGCGCGAGCAGGGCGCCGAGGTGGCGTTCGTTCAGGCCTACCGGCGCACCCTGCCGTCCTTGAGCGCGCCGCAGCGCGCCTTGCTGGCCGCCGCGCTGGCCGCGCCGGCGCACCACTGCTGGCTGTTCTCGAGCTCGCAGGCGGTGGCTCACCTCGGCCAATTGGCGCCGCAGTCCGATTGGTCGTCGGGTTGTGCGATGGCCACCCATCCGCGCATCGCGCAGACCTTGCGCGCGGCGGGCTTCGGCACGGTGTGGCCGGTGCGGCCCACGCTCGACGCGGTGCTGGATGTGTGGAGGCGCTCGTTACAATCGATGCCCGCACCCGACCAGCGACCGTGATCGCTGCACCGTGAACCAACCTGTCGTCGAGCCATCGCCGCCGCGCGCGGCGATCGAACCCATGCCGCCCGCAGTTCCGGCAGCGCGAGTCGGCGGCGGTGCACCGTGGTGGCTGCTGGCAGCGGCGCTGGTGTTGGGCGCGGCCGCCTTGTGGCTCGCGTGGCAGACCGGCCAGCGCGTGCAGTCGCTCGAGCAGGAGCTGGTGCGGCGCCAGCAAGACAGCACCACGCTGTCCACCGAGGCGCGGGTGCTGGCCCGCCAGGCGCAGGATGCATCACGTGATGCGGTGGCCAAGGTGGCGCTGCTGGAGTCGCGCGTGGCCGAGAACACGCTGCAGCGCGCGCAACTCGACGAGCTTCTGCAGTTGATGACACGCTCGCGCGACGAGAACATGCTGTCCGACATCGAGGCCGCGTTGCGCGTGGCCGTGCAGCAGGCCGCGATCACCGGCAGCACCGAGCCGCTGCTGGCCACCCTCAAGCAGGCCGACGAGCGCCTGGCGCGCAATCCGCAGCCGCGGCTGGAGCGTGTGCGCCGCGCCGTGGTGCACGACCTCGACCGCGTGCGCGCGGTGGCGGTGAGCGACATCTCCACTTTGGTGATCAAGGTCGACGACGCGGTGCGCATGGTCGACGACCTGCCGCTGCTGGTGCAGCCCGAGCGCCGTGGCGGCGGCGCACCCGACAGCAAGGCCCGCAGCGCGAACGCGGTGCCCGCTGCCGCATCCGCTGCAGCGGCGGCCGCCGCCGGCGGCTGGCGCGCCGAGCTCGGCGCGCGCTGGGACCTGGTGGTGCAACGGGTGCTCGACGAAACGCGGTCGCTGGTGCGCGTGACGCGCATCGACCAGCCCGAGGCGATGCTGGTGGCGCCCGAGCAGGCCTACTTCCTGCGCGAGAACGTCAAGCTGCGGCTGCTCAATGCGCGCCTGGCGCTGCTGTCGCGCCAGTTCGGCACCGCGCAGTCGGACCTGCGCGAGGTGCAGGCCGCGCTGGAGCGCCACTTCGACCGCTCGAGCCGGCGCGTCAACGCGATGAACGAGCTGCTGCGGCAGGTCGGCGCGCAGTCGCGCGGCATCGTGGTGCCGCGCCCCGACGAGAGCCTGGCCGCGCTGACGGCGGTGATGGCCGGACGATAGTGTTGGCCCCCACGCTCACTACGTTCGCTGCCCCCCGAGGGGGCTCCAGCGCCCTTCGGGCGGCCGAGCGGGCGCTGGCCCGCGTCGATCGCGACTGAGCATGCGCGGTGCCATCTGGCTCGTGCTGCTGTTCGCGGCGGCCACCGTCGCGGCGCTGACGCTGGGCGACAACGACGCGCTGGTGTCGTTCTTCTACGGCAACCACCGGGTCGACCTGTCGCTGAACCTGTTCCTGATCGGCGCAACGCTGGCCACGCTGGCGCTGATGTTCGTGATCAAAGGGCTCGACTCGCTGATCACGCTGCCCACACGCGCCAAGGAGTGGCGCGCGCTCAAGCGCGAGCGGGCGGCGCAGGCGGCACTGCGCGAGGCGATGGCCGAGCACTTCGCCGGCCGTTTCAACCGCGCCCACAAGGCGGCGCAGCGTGCGTTGGCGATCCAGGCCAGCACCGACGAGCTGGCCGGCGACCGCGAGCTGCGTGTGCTGGCGCACCTGCTGGCCGCGCGCAGCCTGCACCGGGTGCAAGACCGCACGCGCCGCGAACAGCTGCTGCGCGTGGCGCTGAAAGCGGTGCGCCGCGCGGCGCCGCAGCAGGCGGTGGACGAGGGCGCACGCCTGCTCGGTGCCGAGTGGGCGCTCGACGATGGCGACGCGCCGCGGGCACGCTCGCTGTTGTCGGAGCTGGCGCCCGGCGTCGCCCGGCGCACCCAGGCGCTGCGCCTGAAGCTGCGCGCCGCGCGTTTGTCGAATCACCATGCCGAGGCGCTCAACACCGCGCGGCTGCTGGCCAAGCACCAGGGTTTTTCGGCCGACGCCGCGCAGGGGCTGTTGAGATCGCTGGCCCTCCAACTCCTGGATGCAGCGCACGACATCGACCAGTTGCGCCGCGCCTGGGCCACGCTCGACGAGGCCGATCGCCACGACGCGTTCGTGGTGTCGCGGGCGGCGCGGCGTGCCGCGCAGATGGGCCACGCGGCCGATGGCCGCCTGTGGCTGCGTCCGCTGTGGAGCGGCATGAAGGAACTCGGCGCCGAGCAGCGGGCACAGGTCGCACTCGCGCTGTCGATGACGTGCGAAGGCATCGGCACCGACTGGCTGCAGTCCACCGAAGCGGCGCAGGCGGCCTTTCCCAACGAAGCCCCCGTGCTGGCTGCGGTCGGCGAGGTGTTTGCCGCGCGCGGCCTGTGGGGCAAGGCCAAGGGGCCGCTGGAGATGGCCGCTGCCAACCGCGGGCTGCCGCCGCCGGCGCGCCGCCGCGCCTGGCGCGCGCTGGCGCGTCTGGCACGCGAAGAGGGCGACGAAGAGCGTGCGCTGCGCAACGAGCAGGCCGCGGCGGCGATCGACTGAAGCGGCGAGAGGCGCCAGGGGCGAAAGAGGCCCGCTGATATACTTTGTGGTCCGCGCGGCTGTAGCTCAGTTGGATAGAGTACTTGGCTACGAACCAAGGGGTCGTGGGTTCGAATCCTGCCAGCCGCGCCAGCCAATTCAAGGGGTTACCGCAAGGTAGCCCTTTGTCGTTTTTGGCTCTGCGTTCAGCAGGCACTCCCAGCGCTTCGTCAATACAAGTCGCTCGGAAACGCCATGAAGAACACGTCCTCGATGCGCTGCCACCAGTGGCGCGCGGGTTGGCGGGTCACGGTGTCGTGGTCGTGGGTCCAGGTGAGCGAGCCGTCGGCGGTGACCTCGACGCGCCAG
>DATDJF010000163.1:0-3620 GCA_036520715.1 Burkholderiaceae bacterium
GACGCAGCAAAACGCCGCGCTGGTGGAGCAGTCCGCCGCCGCCGCCGAATCGCTGCGCGAACAGGCCCACAAGCTGGCCAGCGCCGTCGCAGGATTCAAGCTCGAGGGCACCACGGCAGCCACTGCATCGCCCCAACCCACCCGAAGTTTCTGATCCCGTAGAGCGCTCACCTAGGAAGACCATCATGGACATGATCAAAGAAGGCCAACACATCGCGCGCCAGGAAGGCCCCGATGCGGCCTTGGCCGCGCGCGCCGGCGAGTACCTCACCTTCAAGCTCGGCGGCGAGGAGTACGGCATCGACATCCTGCGCGTGCAGGAGATCCGCTCGTACGAGCAACCCACGCGCATCGCCAACGCGCCGGGCTACCTGAAGGGCGTGGTCAACCTGCGCGGCGTGATCGTGCCGATCGTCGACCTGCGGGTGCGCCTGGGCTGCACCGAGGCGCAATACAACCACTTCACGGTGGTGATCGTGCTCAACGTCAAGGGCCGCGTGGTCGGCGCCGTGGTCGACTCGGTGTCCGACGTGCTCGAGCTCACTGCCGAGGCGATCCGCCCGGCCCCGCCGATGGCCTCCCACGGCGCCGACAACGGCTACCTCACCGGCATCGGCAGCGTCGGCGAACGCATGCTCATCCTGATGGACATCGAGGCCCTGATGAGCAGCCCCGACATGGGCTTGCTCGACGGCGCCCGCTGACCGCTCCCTTTCGACCTCCATCGCGCGATCACTGCGAAGGCGTTGCCACCATGAAACTGCATTCGAACGACAAGGCGCTGCTGCTGACCATGGCGGCCATGTTCGCCGGCGCCCTCGCCTACGGGTTCTCCAACAATGCGCCGTGGACGGCGCTGGGGGTCGGCGCCCTGCTGATGGGCGCGGCATGGGCAGCAGCGCTGGCCTTCCAGGGCGGCATCGGCAGCGTGCTGGTGATGCCGACGCTGGGCATGGCGATGAGCGCGCTGATGATCCACGCCGCCCGTGGAGACACCGTCGCCCACTTCTCGGTGTTCGCGCTGCTCGCGGTGACCACCGTCTACCGCCGCTGGGAGGCGGTGGTGGCCGGTGCCACCGCGATCGCGCTGCACCACCTGAGCTTCAACTATTTCCAGCAGTGGGGCTGGGGCGTCATGTGCTTCACGCAGCCGGGCCTGGGCACGGTGATCGAGCACGCCGCCTACGTGGTGGCGGAGGCCGCGATCCTGGTGATGCTGGCCGAGCGCGCGAAGTCCGATGCCCGCACCGCCGACGAACTCAAGCACATCGCAAATCAGTTGGTGGGCCAGGATGGCCACGTCAGCTTCGACGTCGTGCGCGCGCCGGTCACCGGCACGGCCACCAAGACGCTGCAGCAGGCGCTGGCGCGCGTGGAGTCGGCCCTGCTGTCGGTGCGCACGAGCTCCGATTCGATCCACACCGCGAGCGTCGAGATCGCCAGCGGCAACGGCAACCTCAGCCAGCGCACCGAGCAGGCGGCGGCCAACCTGCAGCGCAGTGCCAGCTCGATGGAGCAGCTCACCGGCACCGTGCGCCAGAGTGCCGACTCCGCCGCACAAGCCAATCAGCTCGCCTCTTCGGCCTCCGGCGCCGCCCAGCGCGGCGGGCAGGTGATGCAGCAAGTCGTGTCCAACATGAACGACATCGCCGGCTCCTCCAAACGCATCGCCGACATCATCGGCACCATCGACGGCATCGCCTTTCAAACCAACATCCTGGCCCTCAACGCCGCGGTGGAAGCCGCCCGCGCCGGCGAGCAGGGCCGCGGCTTCGCGGTGGTCGCCGGCGAGGTGCGCAACCTCGCGCAACGCTCGGCCGAGGCCGCCAAGGAGATCAAGGCGCTGATCGGCGACTCGGTGGACAAGGTGGAGTCCGGTGCCAAGCTGGTGCGCGACGCCGGCTCGGCGATGGACGAGATCGTCTCGGGCGTGCAGCGCGTCAGCGACATCATCGGCGAGATCAGCGCCGCTGCCGGCGAGCAGCGCGCAGGCATCGAGCAGGTCAACGGCGCGGTCAGCGAGCTCGAGCAGATGACGCAGCAAAACGCCGCGCTGGTGGAGCAGTCCGCCGCCGCCGCCGAATCGCTGCGCGAACAGGCCCACAAGCTGGCCAGCGCCGTCGCAGGATTCAAGCTCGAGGGCACCACGGCGCGCAGCGGCACGGTTGCACCGGCGTCGCAGCGCGCGCCCGTGCACGGCCTCGCTGGCACAGCCACCGCAAGCGCGGGCGCGACAGCCCGGCGTGCGCCGGCGGCGCCTGCAGCCCGTGCGGCCGCCAAGCCCGCAACCCAGGCGAACGCCAAGCCCGCCTGGGACGGCACCGAGCGCCGCGGCTCCGCACGCGCCACCAACGTGTCGCGATTGCCGGCAGCGGGCCAGCCGGTGGCGGCGCCGACTCCGCCCAAGGCCGCGGCAGGCGGCGGTGACGACGAGTGGGAGTCGTTCTAAGCGTCTTGGCTGCGGCCGGCGCTTCGCGCCTTCACATCGCTGCGCGATGTGAGCCTGCGCCGCAACCGCTTTCAGCGGTTGTCACTCGGGCGCGCGTCGCAAGGTCTCGATCACCGGACGGCGCAGCACGCCGCGCAGCCCCATCCAGCCGGCGGCCAGGGCCAGCAGCGCACCGGCCAGCGCGCCGATCAGCGGCACCCAGGGCGAGGCGTTCCAGGTGAACTCGAACACGTAGCGCGCCAGCAGCGCGCCCACCACCACCGCCGCGCAAGCCGCCAGCAGGCCGGCCAGCGCGCCGACGCCGAGCAACTCGGCGCGCTGCACGCGCGCCAGCAGCCGCGCCCCGGCGCCGAGCGCGCGCATCACCGCGTACTCGCGCTCGCGCGCGTCGCGGGTGGCGCTCACCGCGGCGAACAGCACCACCAGGCCGGCGGCGAGCGTGAAGCCGAACAGGAACTCGACCGCCCGCACCACCTGGTCGAGCACCTGCTGCACCTGAGCGATCGATGCCGAGACGTCGATGTTGGTGATGTTCGGAAAGTCGCGCGCCAGCGAATTGTCGAAGCCGGGCAGCGGCGGCGCGCGGAACGCGCTGATGTAGCTCACCGGCAGGTCGTCGGCCATTCGCGCCAGCGGGAACATGACGAAGAAATTGACGCGCATCGAACCCCAGTCGACCTTGCGCACGCTGGTGATGCGGCCTTCGGTGACGCGGCCCGCGATGTCGAAGCCCAGGCGGTCGCCGACTCGGAGCTTGAGCGTTTCCATCAAGCCTTCCTCGACGCTCAGCGCGTCGGCCTCGTCGGCCAACCACTGGCCACCGACCACGGTGTTGTGCACCGGCACATCAGGCTGGTGGCTCAAGTTGAACTCGCGCTCGACCAGCCGCTTGGCGCGATCGTCGGTGTAGTCGTCCTGGCCGATCGTGCGGCCGTTGATCGTCACCAGGCGGCCGCGGATCATCGGAAACCAGTCGTATTGCTTGACCCCCGTTTCGCGCAGCCGCTCGCGAAACGCCTGCGCCTGGTCGGGCTGCAGGTTGATGATGAAGCGGTTGGGCGCATCGGCCGGCGTGGCCGCGCGCCAGCTCGCGATCAGATCGGTGCGCAGCAGCACCAGCAGCGCCAGCGCCAGCAGGCCGACGCCGAGCGACGACACCTGCAGCATCGCG
>DATDJF010000164.1:0-17259 GCA_036520715.1 Burkholderiaceae bacterium
AGACGAAGTAGCAGGCGATCTCGACGAACTCGCGCATCCAGCTCGATTCGGCCCACAGCGGCATCGAGGCCGCAATGAGCA
Organism: Burkholderiaceae bacterium; assembly: GCA_036520715.1. Classification (GTDB taxonomy): domain Bacteria; phylum Pseudomonadota; class Gammaproteobacteria; order Burkholderiales; family Burkholderiaceae_C; genus JAEUPI01. Next base: position 82 of record DATDJF010000164.1, read on the forward strand.
CGAGCGCGCTGCCGACGGCCAGCGCCGCGCGGCTGGCCTGCGTGCCGCGAACCACATGCACGGCGGGCGAGGCCGTCATCCGCGCGTCCTCGGCAAGAGCCCCTGCGGCCGCACGACGAGCACCGCCAGGAACACCAGGTGGCCGAACCAGAGGCCCCAGCCCGGGTCGAGCCGAAAGCCGATCTGCTGCGCCAGGCCGAGCACCATCGCACCGGCGAAGGTGCCCCAGAACGAGCCCATGCCGCCGATGATCACCGCCTCGAACGCGAACAGCAGCAGCAGCGGCCCGTCGCTCGGTGCGACCGTCGTGCGCAACGCCTGCAGCGTGCCGGCCAGCGCGATGACGATGAACGCGATCGCGGTGGCCAAGGCGTAGATGCGGTTGGCGTCGAGCCCCATCAGCTCGGCGATCTCGCGGTCGTCGGACACCGCGCGAAACGCTCGCCCGAGCGCCGTGCGATCGAATAGAGCCTGCAGCGCGACCGTGCACAACAGCGCCAGGCCGAAGATCGCCAGCGGCAACGCGCCGACCGCGAGCTCGCCGATCGCCAGGCTGCGTGTGCTGAAGCCGGCCGAGTCGAGCGAACGCGGGTCGGCCGAGAACAGCTCGAGCAACCCGTTCTGGATCACGATCGACAGGCCGAACGTCACCACCAGCGAGGGCAAGGGGTCGCGGCCGAGCGTGCCGTTGAGCACCCAGCGCTGCAGCGTATAGCCGGCAGCGAACGCCAGCGGCAGCAAGGCCACCGCGGCGGCCAGCGAACTCATCCACAACAGCGGCGCCAGCACGATGGCGCCGAACGCAGCCAGCACGACGAAGTCGCCCTGCGCCGTGTTGGTCAGCCGCATCACGCCGAACATCAGGCTCAGGCCGAGCGCGAACAGCGCGTACAAGCCACCGAGCAGCAAGCCTTGGATCAAGGTATCGAGCATGTCGCGAACTCACATGCCGAAGTACGCGCGGCTGATCTGCTCGCGCGTCAAGGCATCGCTAGCCCCTTCGAGCGAGACGCGGCCTTCCTGGAAGCACACCACACGCTGCGACACGCGCTGCGCGACGCTGACGTCCTGCTCGACGATCACCAGGCTCATGCCTTCGCGCGTCAGCACCGGCACCGCGTCGTAGATCTCCTTGATCACGATCGGCGCCAGGCCGAGGCTCAGCTCGTCGCACAACAGCACGTCGGGGTTGCCCATCAGCGCGCGGCCGATCGCCACCATCTGTTGCTGGCCGCCCGACAGCTCGGTGGCAGGGCTGCGCCGCTTCTGCTCGAGGATGGGGAAGAGGCCGAACAGGCGCCTCAGATCCCACGGCCCCACGCGTTTGGCGAACGCACCCATCAACAGGTTCTCCTCGACGCTCAACGATGGGAACAGGCGCCGCCCTTCGGGCACCATCGCCAACCCCTTCCGCACGATGGCCCCCGGCGCCAACGAGCCCACCGGCTGACCACGAAAGCGCACCGCATCGCGCGCGCACTTCACGAGGCCGGTGAGTGCCTTCAGGAACGTGCTCTTGCCGGCGCCGTTGGCGCCGATGATGGCGACCACCTCGCCGGCATGCAGCTTGAAGTCGATGCCGAACAAAGCCTGCGCGTCGCCGTAGTGGGCGGTGAGCTTGTGCGTTTCGATCAGCGCCGCAGCCGGATCCATCACGCCTCCACCCCCAGATACACCCGCTGCACCTCCGGATTCGCCATCACCGCCTGCGGCTCGCCCAGGGCGATGGTCTGGCCGAAGTTGATGACGAACAGGCGGTCGGCGATCGCCAGCAGCGCGTGCACGACATGCTCGATCCACACCATCGTCATGCCGGCGGCCTTGATGCGGGCGAGTTCGTCGACCAGCGTGCGCGCCTCGTGCTCGGTGAGGCCGCCGGCGATCTCGTCGAGCAGCAGCAGCTTGGGTTTCGTGGCCAGCGCACGCGCCAGCTCCAGCCGCTTGCGGTCGAGCAGCGTCAGGCTGCCGGCGCGCAGGTTGGCGTGCTTGCGCAGGCCGGTCTGCGCGAGCACCTCACTTGCCGTGTGCCACGCCTCGCGCTCGCGCTGACCGCCGCCGAAGCAGGCAGCGGTCACCAGGTTCTCGAACACCGTCATCTGCCCGAACGGCTGGGGGATCTGGTAGGTGCGCCCGAGACCGAGCCGGCAGCGTTGATGCGCGGGCAACGCGGTGATGTCGCGGCCCTCGAACTCCACCCGGCCGGCGTCGACCCGGACGTCGCCGCTGACCAGATTGAACAGCGTGGTCTTGCCCGCGCCGTTGGGGCCCAGGATGCCCAGGGTCTCGCCGGCTTCGACAGCCAGCGAGACCCGGTCGGTGACCTTCAGTGCGCCGTAGGACTTGGCGACGCCATGCAGAACGAGGATGGGCATGCCGGCGACGCGGCGCGCTACATCAGCTTCATCGTGCCGCCGGTCGGGATCTGCGTGGCCGCCTGGTTGTTGACGATCACCAGGTCGTACTTGCGCGACTGGCCCTTGACCCATTGACCGAGCACCAGCGGCGTCTTGCTGACGTTCTTGAAGGGGCCCTGCCCGCCCCACTTGACCGGCCCGACCACGGTGGCCAGGTTGGTGGCGGCCGCGGCGTCGCGTACATCCGAGGCCTTCAGCGACTTGGCGCGCTTCAGCGTATCGGCTGCCACTTCGAACAGCGCGTGGGCGAAGCCGATCGGCTGCGTCCACTGCCGCTTGGTGCCACTTTCGTAGGCATCCGCGAGTGCCTTGGCGCTCTGCTTGGTCAGCGACGACGCGAACGGGTGCGACGGGCTCCACCACACCTCGGTGGTGAGTCCGTTCCCGAGATCGCCGAGCGCCTCGATCGCGCCCGGGAACAGCAGCGCCTTGCCGAGCGTCACCACCTTCGGCTTGAAGCCCTGCTGGCTGGCCTGCGTCAGGAACGTCTTCGCATCGGGCGGGATCACGACGCCGGTGACGATCTCGATGTTGTCGGCCTTGAACCGGGCGATCTGCGCGCTGAAGTCCTGCGTGCCGTTCTGAAAGCGCCCCGGGTCGGTGAGCGTGAAGCCCATGCCGGCCAGCGGCTTCGGAAAGCCGAGTTCCTTGTCGCCCCAGGCGTTGCCATCGCCGTCGTTGGGGAACAGGCCGCCGACCTTCTTGTTGGTCTGCACGCTCTTCCAGCCGTTGGTGAAATTGGCGATCACGTCCTCCAGCCCCCAGAAGACGTGATACGTCCACTCGAACCCCTTGGCAGGGTCGCCCTTGCGGCCGAAGAACCACGGCTGCCACGGCACCACCGAGCTGATGCACGGCAGGCCGTTCAGCTCGCAGGCGTCGCTCACCGGATTGGCGGTCTCGGGCGTGCCGGCGGTCAGCATCAGCGCCACCTTGTCTTTCAGGATCAGGTCGTTGGCCACCTCGCCGGCGCGGTTGGGGTTGGACTGGCTGTCCTTCAGGATGATCTGCACGTCGTGCTTCTTGCCGCCGATCGCGATGCCGTCCTTGAACGCAGCCTTCATCTGGTCGATCACCCAGCGGTCGGCCTCGCCGAACGGCGCCAGCGGGCCGGTCTGCGGCGACACGTAGCCGATCTTCACCACGTCGGCGGCGCGCGCCAGCGGCAGCGCCGACACCGCGGCGATCGCCGCAGTGGATTGGGTGAACTGGCGTCGGTTCATCGTCATCGTCGTCTCCTCTTGTGGTCTTGAAAGGAACAGTTTTCCAGTCACGCCTGCGGCGGCGCGCCGTCGAAGGCGCGCTGCAGCAGCGCGCGCAACGCGGCGCGCTCGAGCGCACGCGGGTTGGGGTACGGCGTCTGCACGGCCAGGTCGGCAGCGCGCTCGAGCCCCTCGGCCGGCATGCCGATCGCGCGCAACGAGGTCGGCGCGCCGAGGCGGCTGGCCAACGTTTGCAGCGCGCGCGCCGGCGACAGCGGATCGCCGCCATCGGCACGGCCCAGCGCGCGTGCGATGCGCGCCATTGCCTCGGGCGCCGCGGCCGCGTTGTACGCCAGCGCGTGCGGCAGCACGACGGTGTGCGTCTCGGCATGCGGCAGGTTGAAGCTGCCGCCGAGCGTGTGGCACAGCTTGTGGTGCAGGCCCATGCCCACGTGCCCGAGCGTGGCGCCGCACAACCACGCACCGTACAGCGCATCGTGGCGTGCCTGGCTGTCGTGCGCGTCGGCGCGCAACGCCGCCAGCGCCTGCGCCAGGGCAGCGATGCCCTGCTCGGCCATCAATGCGATGATCGGATTGAGCTCGGCGCTGTACAGGCCCTCGGCCGCATGAGCGATCGCGTTGATCCCGCTGGTGATCGACAGCGCCAGCGGCAAGGTCATCGTCAGCTCGGGGTCGTAGATCACGGTCCTGGGCAGCACCCGCACGTCGCGCCCGGTCTTCTTGACGCCGCCTTCGGTGAGGCCGTAGATCGGCGTCATCTCGCTGCCGGCATAGGTGGTGGGCACGGCGACGATCGGCAGCCCCGAGTCGAGCGCGATCGCCTTGCCCAGCCCGGTGGTCGAGCCGCCGCCGATGGCCACTGCGCAATCCGCCTCGAGCCTGCGCGCCACCTCGCGCGCCTCGCGCGCCGTCTCGATCGGCACGTGCATCACGGCCTTGGCGAACACACCCGCCGCGCGCGCGCCGAGCATCGCCGCCACCTGCTCGGCGCTGGCTCGTTGCTCGGGCGTCGAGAGGATCAACGCCCGCTTCGCGCCGAGCCGCTCGATCTCGGCCGGCAACTGCGCAAGTGAACCCGCGCCGAAGACGACACGCGGGATCGATAGCTGCAATTCGAAGCGGTCGGTCTTCATGCGAGCCGCCCGAGGCGCTGCTTGCTTCGGCGCGGGGCACCACCGTGCCCTTTGTCTTCGAACATCACGAGCGTTGCATCGCGATGGGCGGTACCCGGGGTGGGCGACTTGTGGGGCGGCGAGCATCGCAGCAGCGCGCTCGGCACGCGCGCAGCGCGTGCTTCGTGATCTGACTCGCGGCGATTGTCCGAGCGCAACGACCGCAGGGAGTGAAGCGAGTTTCGCCGCGCGAGCGCGCTGCGAGAAGCACAGCGGAGTCGGCCCGCAGGGCCGACCGCCACAGTAGGAGCCCACACCGGGTACCGCCCGCCGCGCCGCGACACCGCCACGCAAGAAGCGCCGCGCTTCATTTCAACGTGGATACCAAGGCGGGATCTGCGCATCGACATTCACCCACACGCTCTTGACCTGCGTGTACTCGCGCATCGCGTCGAACCCCATTTCGCGCCCATAGCCGCTCAAGCCGGTGCCACCGAACGGCGAGCCCGGATTGACGCGCTTGTACGAATTGATCCACACCATGCCGGCGTGCAGCTCGCGCGCGAAGCGGTGGGCGCGCGGCAGGTTCATCGTCCACAGGCCGCTGCCCAGGCCGTAGTCGGTGCCGTTGGCGATCGCCAGCGCTTCTTCGTCGGTCTTGAACGTCAGCACGGTGACGAACGGGCCGAACACCTCTTCCTGCGCAATGCGGTCTTTTGTGGTCTTGGCACGCACCACGGTGGGTTCGACATAACAGCCGGCGGCCAGCGCGCCGCCGGGGCTCTGGCCGCCGGTGAGCACCTCGCCGCCCTGCTCGCGCGCCACGTTGACGTAGCTCAGCACGCGGTCGCGATGCAGCTTGCTGGTCAGCGGCCCCATCTCGGTGGCGGCATCGAGCGGGTTGCCGAGCCGGATCGACTTCGCCAGCGGGATGAACTTGTCGAGGAAGGCATCGACGATCTTCTCGTGCAGGATCAGCCGCGAGCCGGCGATGCACGCCTGCCCCTGGTTGTGAAAGATCGCCCAGGCGCTGCCGTTGACCGCGGCCACCAGGTTGGCATCGTCGAACACGATGTTCGGGCCTTTGCCGCCGAGCTCGAGCTGCACCTTCTTCAGATTGCCCGCGCTGGCTTGCACGACCTTGCGGCCGGTGGCGGTGCTGCCGGTGAATGCGATCTTGTGGATGCCCGGGTGCTCGGCGATCGCCTGGCCGGCCACGGTGCCCAAACCCGGCACCATGTTGACCACGCCGTCGGGCAGGCCCGCCTGCTGCATCAACTCGGCGATCTTCAGCGAGGTCAGCGGCGTCACCTCGGCCGGCTTCATCACGATGGTGTTGCCGGCGGCCAGCGCGGGCGCCATCTTCCAGCTCGTGAACATCAGCGGGAAGTTCCACGGCACCACCTGCCCGACCACGCCCACCGGCTCGCGCAGCGTGTAGTTGAGGAAACCCGCCTCGACCGGGATCGTCTCGCCCTGGAACTTGTCGGCCATGCCGCCGAAATAGCGGTAGCAGCCCGCGGTGCGCGGCACGTCGAGCGCGCGCGAATCCTTCAGCGGGTGGCCGGTGTCGAGTGATTCGAGCCGCGCCAGCTCTTCGGCGTTGGCCTCGATCAGATCAGCGAGCTTCAGCAGGATGCGCCCGCGGTCGGCTGCCGCAAGCCTGCGCCACGCCGGCAGCGCTGCCGTCGCGGCGTCGCCCGCGCGGTCGACGTCGGCCTCGCCGGCCAGCGCGACTTCGGCGATCGTCGAGTTGTCGTGCGGGTTCAGCGTGGCCAGCGTTTCGCCGTTCAGCGCGTCGACGAATTGGCCGCCGATGAAGAGCTGGTGGCGGATCGGCGTGCGCAGGCCCGCTGCCTGCGCGACGTCTGCGACGCTCATCACTTCTGGTTGAGCACGGGTACCGCGCGGTGTCCTTGCCGGCGTAGTCGGGGTCGAGGTAGATGAAGCAGCGGTGGATCTGCCAGTCGCGGATCTCGAACACGTCGCACCAGCGACCGGCCGCCCACTCGGGCACGCCGGCGCGCCAGGCGCCGTCCTTGTGTTCGCCGTGGCTGGTGCCTTCGCACACCACCAGGTCACTGCCCGAGAACACCCAGTTGAACTCCGAAAAGTGGTGGGCGATCGACTTCAAGGTCGCACCGACGTCGCCGAACAGCTTGCCGATCTGGTCGCGGCCGGTGGCCACGCCCCACTTCGGGAAGTACACCTGCGCATCGGTGGCGAACAGCTCGAGGATCGAGCCGCCACTGGAGGTGACGCCGCCGTTGTCGAATGCCTTCAGGTATTCGATCGCTACCGACTTGCGTTGTTCGTCGGTCATGGTTTGCCTTGCCAGTGCCATCGTGGCCTCCTGATGTTGGGTCAAGGAACTCTGGCGCGTGAGCGCCAGCCCGTTCGGCGCGGCGCCTCAGAACTTCACCGGGATCTCGGGCGCCTCGCCCTTCTGGATCTCGTAGACGAGATTCGGCGAGCCGTTCTCCCACACCAGCAGCATCGAGCGCTTCGGGCTGTAGCCCTGGTGGCGGCAGTACGCCGGCATCGCCGCCATGTCGCCGGCCTTCATGATCACGCGCGCCAGCGGCTTGCCGGTGGTCTTGTCGGCGCAGTCCCAATGGATCTCGTCGCACATCTGGAAGAACCACTCGACACGATCGTTGGCGTGGATGATCGGCAGGATGTGCTCCTCGGTGGTCGGGCACATGTAGCTGTACTTCACCACCGACGTGAAGCTGGGGTTCCACGTCACCTGCGAGCGCGACAGAAAGCCGAACAGGTTGAACGCGTGCACCTCGTTCTCGAAGCCGGGCTCGGGGTGCAACTCGGGCTGGTCCTGCGGCACGTCGGCAAACGCGCGGTTGACCGGCGTGCCGCGCGCATCGGTGCGCAGCGCGAGGTCGTCCTTCAGGCCGACGCAGCGTTTGGCCAGTTCGCGTGCCCGCGTGATCTGCGCGCGGCTGTTGCCGTGCTTGCGGCCGTAGGCGGTGCCGGTTTCCTGGGGCGCGGCGAACGGGTCGAAGCCCTCGTTGGTCCAGTCGTCGAGCATGTCGGCGAAGACTTTCGCGATCTGCTCGGTCGGAAAGTTCTCCAGCCGGTCGACGCCCGCGGCCTTCATCGTCGCGTTGTAGCGGCCGCAATAGAGGTCCACCGTCTTGTAGTGGTTGGTGGTGCCGATCACGTGGTCGAAGTTGACGCCACCGTAGAAGAAGCCCCACGCCACGTCGCGCATCAGCGCACGCAGGAAGTTGTTGATGTCCAGCGTGTGCGACAGCGGCCGCCCGTCGGTGGTCTTCCAGTTGATGTGGGCGAAGTACTCGTCGCGGCGGAAGGCGAAGCCGCCGAGTTCGAAGCTCTGGTAGCCGAATGGATTGGTGGTGCTCATTGGGGATCCTCCGTGCTGTGCACTCCGGAATTCGCCTTGGGAGCGGCCCGGCGGCTCATGGCTGCTCCTACGCTCAGGCCTGGCAGATCTGCGCCCAGCGCTCGATGCTCAAGTCGCCCTTGCAGGTCTGCAGCACCACGACGCCCGGCTTGGCGCTCCTGAACTGGTAGGCGCTGTTCTTCGGCAGCAGGCCCTGGTGGCCGCGCTTGAGCTTCATCCAGCCCATTTTCTGACCCTTGGGGTCGCCCTTGACCAGCACCGCGCCGTTGTGCTCGGCATCGGGCACGATCTGTTCGCCCAGCAGCTTGACGAGGTGGATCTCGACCTCGCCGTCCATCACCAGCGCGAACTCGTCGTGCGCGCAGGTGTACCAGGGCGACGTACCGTCGGCGCGCAAGCACTCGAGCACGTAGATCTGGTTCTGGCCGAACACCACCTTCTCGTACGGCTTGCTTTTGCTCGCGATCTCGAAGCAGTTCGAGAAGGCGTAGTTCTTGACGTCGTCGGAAATCGTCTGCACGCCGCCCTTGTCGAAGCGGTCAAGCGAGCCGAACTGGGTTTTGTAAGTGACGCTCATCGTCGTGGCTCCTGCGATCAAGCACGCTCGAGGCGTGCACTGTAAGAAGCGGAGCGGTCCCGCAGTAGGGGCCGCGGAGCGGCCAGATTATTCGGAAACGGCGAACAATCGCTGGGGGAAACCCGCAGTCACGGTTCGATCAGGCGCTCCGGGATCAGGCCGCCCGCCACCAGCTCGCGGTCCCACGGCGGGCCGCCGCCGGCGAACGCCTCGGCCAGGCTCTCGATGAACAGCTTGGGCTTGAAGGCGCCGCGCTGCGTGCGCGGGTACACCGCCGACAGCCAGAACGACGAGAGCTGGAACTCGGCGAGCACGACGCGCAACTGTCCCTGCTGGATCGCGTCGGAGGCCACCAGCGTGGGCAGGCACACGAGGCCGGCGTGCTCGCAACCGTAGTCGCGCAGCAGGTGCACCGAGTTGCTCATCAGCGTGGGCTTCAGATCGAGCGTGGTCAGCTCGTCGTGCCCTTCGACCTGCCGGTGGAACACCCAGCGGTCGCGCGTCGGATAGCCGGAGTACAGGCCGAGCCGGTGGCCGAAGAGGTCGCGCGGATGTTGCGGCGTGCCCCAGCGGCGCAGGTAGTCGGGCGACGCGCAGAACACGCGCCGCACCGGAAACAGGCGGCGCGACACCAGCTCTTCCGACGCGGCGGGAAAAATCTGCAGTGCGACATCGAAGCCGGCCTTCACGGGGTCGATCACCGCATCGCTGACGAACAGGTCGAGCACGACCTCGGGGTAACGCTCCTGAAAGTCGCGCAGCAGGTGCGCCATGTGGCCGAGCACGAAGCCGGTCAGCGCGTGCACGCGCAACAGGCCGGCCGGCGAGCCGCGCACCTCGCGCATCTGGTCGACGATCTCGTTGGTGCGCGACACCAGCTCGGTGCAGTCGCGAAAGAACGCCTGGCCCATCTCCGACAGCCGCACGGCGCGTGTGGTGCGGTGGAACAGTGGGCCGCCGAGCAGGTCTTCGAGCTGTTGCACGCGCGCCGTGACCACCGACTTCGACAGCCGCAACTGGCGTGCCGCCTCGGCAAAGCTCTGCGCCTGCGCCACGCGCACGAAGGCTTCGATGCTCAGGAAGCGGTCCACGCCTTCAGTGTAGGTGGCGTGCCGTCACGCCCGGTTGCAAGCCCGGCGCAACCCCGATTGCCCGCGCCGGCGGCGGCACGACAAGATGCCGACCATGACCATCGGCCGCCCCCCTCGCGCCCCGCACGACACGCTGCATTCGCGCCGCCGCCTGCTGCTCGCCGCCGCCGGTGGCGTGGTCGCCGGCTGCGGTGGCGACCCGTCGCCGCCCGACCCCGGCCTGCCGCTGCTGCCGCGGCCGCCGGTGGTGCCGGTCGATGGGCCGGCGTGGTCGAGCTTTGCCGGCAATCCGCAGCACAGCGCGCTCGGACAGATCACGACGCAGCAGATGCGCGGCTTCTACTGGTACACGCCGGTCGACCTGCAGCCGCAGTATTCAGGCGGCGCGCTGCAAACGCACTACGGCTCGCCGGTGATCACGCGGCAAAACACGGTGCTGGTGCCGGTGCGGGTCGGCCCTACGACGTTTCGCGTGCAGGGGCGCGTCGGCGCAACCGGCGACCTGCTGTGGCAGCTCACCAGCGACTACATCCCGCCGCCGCACCGATGGATCCCGGGCTTCAACCCGGTGCTGACACCGGCGCCGGACTCGCGCATGGTGATGCCGCTGGCCGGAGGCCGCGTGCAGGTGTGCAGCGCTCCTGACGCCGCCAATGCCGCCGCGGCGCTGGAGAACATCACCTTCTACACCAGCAACGCGGTCTACCTGGCCGGCAAAGCCCTTTTCGACTCGAGTGTGTTCATCAACACGCCGCTCACCAGCGACTCTGCCGGCAATGTGTTCTTCGGCTTTCGGGTCGTCAACGTCGTGCAGGGCGGGCCGGCCAGCGGCGGCATCGCCCGCATTCCGGCCGACGGCTCCACACCATCGTTCGTCACCGCCGCCGCAGTGACCGGCGAGCCGAGCCTGGTCAAGACGATGACCAACTGCGCACCGGCGCTGTCGGCCAACGGCAGCACGCTGTACGTGGTGTTCAACACGGTGGCGCCGGCCAACGGCCGCCCCAGCGGACGCCTGGTGGCGCTGAATGCCACCACGCTGGCGCTGCAGTCGCAGGTGGCGCTCACCGACCCGGCCACCGGCGACCCGGCATGGATCAGCGACGACGCCACCTCGTCACCGATGGTCGGGCCCGACGGCGACGTCTTCATCGGCGTGCTCGAAGCCAACGCGCCGGCCCACAACTACCGCGGCTGGCTGCTGCACTTCAATGCGGCGCTCACGCAGAGCAAGACACCGGGTTCGTTCGGCTGGGACAACACGCCGTCGGTCGTGCCGCGGGCGATGGTGCCGCAGTACACCGGCACGTCGAGCTACCTGCTGCTCACCAAGTACAACAACTACGCCGGTGCCGGCAGCGGCGACGGCCGCAACCGGATGGCGATCCTCGACCCGAACGGCCTGACGCAGCCCGACCCGATCAACTCGGCCGTCACCGTGATGCGCGAGGTGATCACGATCATCGGCCCGACGGCCGACGCCGGCGGCCCGGCGGGCGCGGTGCGTGAGTGGTGCGTCAACACCGCGGCCGTCGACCCGTTCACCCGTTCGGTGCTGGTCAACAACGAAGACGGCATCCTCTACCGCTGGGACCTGCCGAGCAACAGCTTCAGCGAGCGCATCACGATGAACGCCGGCATCCTGCAGAGCTACACCGCCACCGCGATCGGCCCCGACGGGCGCATCTACGCGATCAACAACGCGATCCTGCACTCGGTCGGGCAGTAGCCGAGCGCAGCGCCCTGCTACGGCACGAACGCGAGAAAGGCGAACGCCGCGAAGATCACCAGGTGCACGACGCCCTGCATCATGTGCGTGCGGCCGTGGGTCAGCGTGATCACCGACACCAGGAAGGTCAGCACCAGCAGCACCAGGTCCTTCGGCTCCAGGCCCAGCACCAGCGGCATGCCCAGCCACACCGACGCGACCGCGACCACCGGGATCGTGAGCCCGATGCTGGCGATCGCCGAGCCGTAGGCGAGGTTGAGGCTGGTCTGCAGCCGGTTCACTTGCGCGGCGCGCACCGCGGCCACGGTTTCGGGCAGCAGCACCAGCAGCGCGATCACGATGCCGATCACCGTCTTGGGCGCGCCCGAGGCCGCCAGCGCCGCCTCGATCGACGGCGACAGCACTTTGGCCAGGCCGACCACCGCCACCAGAGCCAGCATCAGCAGGCCGAGACTGGCCAGCGCGCGCGCGTTGCTCGGCGGCGCGGCGTGTGCCTCCTCGTTCGACACCCCGATTGCGGGCAGGAAATAGTCGCGGTGGCGCACCGTCTGCCCGAACACGAACACCGCCCACAGCGCCAGCGATGCCGCCGACGCAAATGCCAGCTGCGTCAGCGTGTAGGTCAGGCCCGGCGCGCTGGTGGTGAACGCCGGCAGCACCATCGTCAGCGTCGCCAGCGCCACCACCGTGGCCAGGCTGGTGTTGGCACCTTCGATGCGGAACGACTGCTCGTGGTGCCGCAGGCCGCCCACCACCAGCGACAGGCCGACCACGCCGTTGCAGATGATCATCACCGCGGCGTAGATGGTGTCGCGCGGCAGCGTCGACTTGTCGGCGCCGCCGGCCAGCATCACCGAGACGATCAGCGCCACCTCGATCACCGTGACGGCCAGCGCCAGCACCAGCGTGCCGAACGGCTCGCCGGTGCGGTGCGCCACCACCTCGGCGTGGTACACGGCGGCCTGCACCGCTGCCATCAGTGCCACCGCGCAGGCCGCCAGCACGAAGGTGCCGCCCGGCCACAGCCACGCCGCGCCCAGCAGCGCGAGGGCCAACAACGGAACGATCAACGCCCAACGCGGCACGGCATCCTTGTCAGCCGGCCTGATGACGATGACCGGCGGCTCGGCATTGTGCCTGCGCGGGTGCGGCTATCGCGTCAGCTCGGATCCTTGCAACGCCGGCGACCGCGCAGGCTCCAGGGCATCGAGCACGTCGCGCACCATCACGTCGGCCAACGCACCCTTCGAGTGGATCGCCTTGCTGGCGCCTTCCTTGAGCAGCAACTCGGCCTCCTCGCCGCTGGCGGCGCGCACGATCACCGGGATGCCGGGGTTGAGCGAGCGGGCCGTCTCGATCATCGGCCGCACGTCGGTGCTGTCGGGCGTGGCCACCACCAGCAAGCCGGCATGGGCGATGTGCGCCTGCACCAGCGTGGTCGGATCGCTGGCGTCGCCCGACACCGCATGCACGCCGGCACTGCGCAGCGCCTCGACCCGCTCGCGGTTGCGGTCGACCACGATGAACGGAACGTCGCGCGCCGCCAGCACCCGGGCGATGCGCTGGCCGACCGAGCCGTGGCCGACCAGCACCACCTGCCTGGCCAGGAAGCGCCGATCGGTGGACGACGGCAGCTCGGCCAGCGGATCCTCGCGCGCCTCGAGCCGGCGCGCCACCGCCGAGCGCGCCAGGATCCACAGCCGGGCCGGCTCGACGAGCGAAAACATCAGCGGATTGAGCGCGATCGACAGCAGCGCCGCGGCCACCACCAAGCTGCTGGCTTCGGGCGGCAGCACGCCGAGGCTGCCGCCCAGGCCGATCAGGATGAACGAGAACTCGCCGATCTGCGCCAGGCTCACCGACACCATCAACGCGGTGTTCAGCGGGTAACGAAACAGCAGCACCAGCAGCGCCGCGGCGAGCGACTTGCCGAGCATCACGATCGCGGTCACCGCCAGCACCTGCAGCGGCTGCTGCAGCAGCACCCGCGGGTCGAACAGCATGCCCACCGAGACGAAGAACAGCACCGCGAAGGCGTCGCGAAACGGCAGCGACTCCTGAGCCGCGCGATGCGCGAACTCCGACTCGCGCAGCACCAGCCCGGCGAAGAACGCGCCCAGTGCCACCGACACGCCGAACAGCGCCGACGCGCCGAAGGCGATGCCCACCGCCACCGCGACCACGCACAGCGTGAACAGCTCGCGCGAGCCGGTCTTGCTGATCTGCCACAGCAGCCACGGCAGCACACGCCGCCCGCCGAGCAGCATCAGTGCCACGAAGGCCACCACCGCCAGCACGGTCTGCGCCAGCACGAGCCACAGGCCCTGCTGCGTCACGCCGGGTGCCGCGTCGCCGGCCAGGCCGACGAACGCCGGCAGCAGCACGAGCACCAGCACCATCGCCAGGTCTTCGACCACCAGCCAGCCCACCGCGATGCGGCCGTTGTGCGACTCCAGCGCGCCACGCGCCTCGAGCGCGCGCAACAGCACCACCGTGCTGGCCACCGACAGCGCGACGCCGAACACCAGCGCGCCGGCAGCCGACCATCCCCACCACAGCGCGAGCCCGGCCCCCAGCGCAGTGGCCACGCCCATCTGCACGACGGCACCGGGCACTGCGATGCGGCGCACCGACATCAGGTCGGCCACCGAAAAGTGCAGCCCGACGCCGAACATCAGCAGCATGACGCCGATCTCGGCCAGCTGGCTCGCCAGGCTGACGTCGGCGACGAAGCCCGGTGTGTGCGGCCCGATCAACACGCCGGCCAGCAGATAGCCCACCAGCGCCGGCAGCTTCAGGCGCGCCGCGACGAAGCCGAGCAGCAGCGCCAGGCCCAATGCCGCGGCCAGCGTGACGATCAGCGGCATGGAGGCGTGCATCGGTGTCGGCGGGTCCAAAGGACCCACCGATTGTCCGCGAACCCCACACCGCCGGGCGGCGGTGCCGTCAGCGCACGCCGCCCTTGCCGCGCCGCGAATGCCGCAACGCCGTCAACAGCAGCGCGCCGCTGAGCGTGCTCATCAGCAGCGGGCTCGCGGCCAGCGCATCGGGCAGCCGCCACAGCATCTCTGGCGCCTTCTGCTCGACGTAACGCGCCAGATCGAGCACATGGTCGGCGCGGATGCGAAACAGCACGTCTTCGAGGCGCACCTGCGCGACGCTCCAGCGCTGCGGCAGCAGGCTCGCAAAGGCGCCCGCAGCCACGGCGGCCAGCGCCAGCGGCCCCACCGGCCGCAGCAGATGATTCAACAGACGCTGGCGCTGGCTGGCCGGTGCCTCGTCATACAAGGCAGCCACCAGCTGTGGCACGTCGGGCTCGGCAGCAACAGCAGCGGGTGGCGTGGTGTGCATCGCATTCATGTGCAGCACCATAACCGCATGCGCCCGACGTGTGCCGCACCACCTCGCAAAGAACTGTTTCGATGCGAATCAAGATCCAGCGGAAGGGAACTTTCGGCGCCTCATGCGAAGCAAACCGCTTCCACATTGTGGCCGTCGGGGTCCAGCAGGAATGCGGCGTAGTAGTTGTCGCCGTAGTCGCTGCGCAAGCCGGCTCCGCCATTGTCGCGGCCACCGGCCGCGAGGCCCTGCGCATGAAAGCGCGCCACCGCGGCACGATCGCGCGCCACGAAGGCCACATGCGTGCCGGGGCCCACCGCACCATTCACCGCATACAACCACAACGCCGGTGCACCCTTCGGACCGAGCCCCGCGTAGCCATCGCCTTCGGAACCCAGTTCGTGGCCGAGCGCCGCCAGCGCGGCCTTGTAGAAACCGACGCTGCGCGCCAGGTCCGAGACCTTCAAACCCACGTGATCGAACATCGCCATCTCCTGGTTGGAGCGGCCAATGTTAGGCAGCGGCGTGCAAGCGTTCTTGGAGAATCTTGCGGTCGCCGCGCGCGGCGCGCCGGAAACTTCGTGGCGACACGCCGGCCGCGCGGCGAAAGCTGCGCACGAAGTTCGACAAGTCGGCGAACCCCGAGTCGAGCGCGATCTCGGTGACCGATTGGTCGCCCTCGGCCAGACGGCGCGCGGCCGCGCGCAGGCGGCTGCGCACCAGGTACTGGTGCGGCGTCACGCCCAGCGCCTGTGCGAACAGGCGCAGGTAGTGGTAGGCACTCAAGCCGCACAACGAGGCGAGTTGCTGCAGGTTCAGCTCCTGCCCGGCATGGGCCTCGATCCACAGCGCCGATTGCACCGCGCGGCGGCGAGCGGCCCGTGTCGGCTCCCGCGAGGGCGCAGCGTCGTCGACCACGGCGGCAAAACGGGCCGCGAAGGCCAGCGCGGCCTCGTCGAGGCCGACGTCGCTGTCGCCGGCGGCCACGGCGCGCATCAGTTCGCCGCGCACCATCAGCTCGGCCAGCGGCGGGATGCCACCCGACACCCAGTGGCCGCGTCGCGGCTGGAGCTCGCGCACCAGGTGTGGCGCCAGGAACACCGCCAGGCAATCGTCGCCGCCCTCGCGGTGCTCGTGCGTGCACTGGTACTCGTCGCCCGGCTTGAGCGCCAGCACCGAGCCTGGCACCAGCTCGTGCGTGCGGCCGTGGCAGCGGCAACTGAAGCTGCCGCGCTGCACGTACGACACCGACCAGCCCTCGTGCTGCTCCCAGTAGGCGCGCTCGTGCGGGCCGGCGTCGCACTGGTAGGCGATCACCGACACCGGGCCATCGAGCAGTCTGCGCACCTGCGGCATCGTGCGGGCAGTTTAGGGTCGGCGCCGCCGTACCGCTTCGTCAGCGCGACAAGACCCCGTACCAAGCGTCGATCGTCAAACGCTGGTCATCGCGGAAAGGCCTGCGCACCAGTTGCAGCACCGACAGGCCGTGCCGTTGAGCAAGCGACTCGAGGTAGCGGCGCGAGTGCGCGTAGCGCAGGCTGCCGTGCAACACGAAGTCGGCCTCACCCTCCGCCACTTCGACCGAAAAGCCGAACAAGCCACCGGCCAGCAGCACGCGCGCCACACCCGCGAACACCGCGTCGAGCTCGCCGACGTAGGTGAACACGTCGGCGGCCGCCACGAGGTCGTAGCGGCGCTCGGTGGCGGCCAGGTGCGACGCCGCGTCGGCCTGCGTGAGGCTGTCGTAGAGATGGCGCGCGCGCGCTTGCGCCAGCATGTTGGCGGCCAGGTCCACGCCGTCGATGCGCTCGGCCAGCGCCGCGAGCTGCACGCCGCTCAAGCCGGTGCCGCAACCGAGGTCGAGCGCATGCACGAGGCGCCGCCCGCCGGCCGCCTGGCGCAGCTCGTCGGCCAGGATCCGATGGCCCTGATAGTGCAGCACCTGCAGCAGATGGGCGTCGAACTGGGCCGCGTAGTCGTCGAACAAGCCCTGCACGTGCTCGCGCGGCGGCGCCGGCGGCGCGGCACGGCGCTCCACCGCCGCCAGGAAGAACGCAATCATCTCGGCGTCGCCGCCGTGCGCCAGCGCCTGCCGGTAAGCCAGCGCGGCCTCGGCGTCGCGCCCGGTTTCGCGCAGGATGCCGCCGCGGTTGATCCAGGCCTGCGGCTGCGCCGCATCGAGCGCCAGCGCGCGCTCGTACGACTGCAGCGCCTGCGCATGACGATCGAGCGCCTGCAGCGTCTGGCCGTGGCGAAACCAGGCCGCGCCGCTGCCGGCATCGTCGGCCAGCAGCCGCTCGAACGCCGCGAG
>DATDJF010000165.1:0-19911 GCA_036520715.1 Burkholderiaceae bacterium
GGTCATCCGCGCGATCCGCGACTACTTCACCGCCGACATCGGCGAGATCCTGATCGACACCGACGACATCTTCGATCAGGCGCAGCAGTTCATGAACCACGTGATGCCGGAGTCGGCCTCACGCGTGAAGCGCTACCGCGACGACGCGGCGCTGTTTTCCCGCGTCCAGATCGAGCACCAGATCGAGACCGCGTTCTCGCGCACGGTCACGCTGCCGGCCGGCGGTGCGATCGTGATCGACCACACCGAGGCGCTGGTGTCGATCGACGTCAACTCGGCGCGCGCCACACGCGGCGGCGACATCGAAGAGACCGCCACCCGCACCAACCTGGAAGCGGCCGACGAGATCGCGCGCCAGATGCGCTTGCGCGACCTCGGTGGCCTGATCGTGGTGGACTTCATCGACATGGAGGAGTCCAAGAACCGCCGCGAGGTGGAGCAGCGGCTGCGCGACGCCATGCGCTACGACCGCGCCCGCGTGCAGTTCTCGTCGATCAGCAAGTTCGGGCTGCTCGAGCTGTCTCGCCAACGCCTGCGCCCGGCCTTGAGCGAAGGCAACCACATCACCTGCCCGCGCTGCAACGGCACCGGCCACATCCGCGACACCGAATCGAGCGCACTGCAGATCCTGCGCATCATTCAGGAAGAGTCGATGAAGGACAACACCGCCGCGGTGCACGTGCAGGTGCCGGTGGAGGTGACCTCGTTCCTGCTCAACGAGAAGCGCACCGAGATCACCAAGATCGAGCTGAAGCAGCGCGTCACCGTGCTGCTGGTGCCCAACAAGCACCTGGAGACGCCGAACTACAAACTCGAACGCCTGCGCCACGACGACCCGCGACTGGAGAACCTGCAGGCCAGCTACACGATGATCGAGGAGCCCGACGACGAGGTCGCGATCTCGCGCCGCGAGAAGGCCAAGGCCAAGCAGGAGCCGGTGATCAAGGGTGTCTTGCCCGACCAGCCGGCGCCGGTGGCGGCGCCGCGCCCACCCGAGCCCGCGGCAGCGCCTTCGACGGCCAAGACGCCGCTCGCCGCACCGGCCGCAGCCGCTCCGGCGCGCAGCGCGCCGGAGCCCGCACACAGCGGCTTCAAGGCGTGGCTGAAGAAGTTGTTCGGAGCACGACCGGAGCCCGAGCCCGTGGCGGCGGCCCCGCAGAGCCCGGTGACCGAGCCGGCGCGCAAGGATCGCGACGGCCAGGCCGGCCGCGACGGACGCCGTGGTGAACGCGGAGAGCGTGGCGGCCGCGGCGGACGTGGCGGCCGCGGTGGTGACCGCGATGGCCGTGGCGGCAATCGCGGCGGCGAGCGCGAAGCCCGCGGTGGCGAGCGCGACGGCCGCGCTGAACGCGAGCCCCGCACTGGCGAGCGCGACGGTCGTGGCGAGCCGCGCGCCGACGACTCGCGGCGTCGCAATCGGGATGGCCGTGACGGACGCGATGGCCGCGGCCCGCGCGCAGAAGCAGCGCCAGGCGAAGCAACCGCTCCGGTGCAGCGCACCGAGGCGCGGGACGAGGCGAGCGGCGCCCAACGCCGCAGCCCGCGGCCACCTCGCGAAGCGAGGCCGCAGGCGGAGGGTGCCACCGTCGCGCCGCCGCCCGGCTTCGTCGACACGATTCCGGTCGGTGAGACCGCGGCTGAAGTGGGCGATGGCGAACGCGAAGTGCGCCGGCGTCGCCGCCGCCGCGGTGGCCGTCGTGACGATGCGGGCTCCGACGCCGCATTCGTACCGAACGAGGGCCGCGAGGCAGCGCCAGGCGACGACGGCCTCGCAGCGATGCCGCCTGCAACGACCGAGGTGGTGAGCGAAACCTCATTTGTCCAAGCCCCGGCAGCACAGGAGCGCGGCTGGCAGCGGCACGAGGAGCGCAGCGACACAGCCGCACCCGATATCGTGGTGCCGGCACCGATCGCTGCGCCGCCCGTGGTCACCGCAGCGCCAAGCACTGCAGCAACTCCGGTCACGGCACTTCGCAGCGCGCTGCCGTTGCCGCCATTCGAGCTGCCCACGCAGGAGCTGGAGCAAATCGCCGACGGCGCCGGTCTGCAATGGGTGCAGTCCGATGCCGACAAGGTGCGCAGCGTGCAGCAGGCCATCGCCGCCGAGCCGCGGCAGGCGCACGTGCCGCGCGAGCGCAAGGCCGTGGTGCTGCCTGACGATGGGCCATTGGTGCTGGTCGAAACCCGCAAGGACTTGTCGCAGCTCGGGCTGCCGTTCGAGCGCCAGGCCGCCGGGTCAGCGCGGCCGCCGCAGTAAGGCAGCGCCTCGACAGCGCGCAGCCGGCCCCGCTGGGGCCGGCGCGCGACGACGCGTCTAGGCCAGGCAGTCCAGCGCGTGCCGATAGGCGCTGGAGGTCATCAGCTCATCCCAGGCCAGCGGCGCGCTGGCCGGCAGCAGCGCCTGCCGCCGCGACTCGCTGGCCTCGCTGCTTTGCCAGTGGCCCTGCGCCTGCGCGGCGGCTAGGCCATCGAGCAACTGGTCGACTGCCGAGCCGCCGTCGACCGACTGGTTGCACAGCAGCACCATGTCGCAGCCCGCCTGCAGTGCCACCACGGCCGCGTCGGTGTAGCTCAGGTCGCGGCCATCGAGCCGACGCGCGCCGGCCATGCTCAGGTCGTCGCTGAAGATCGCGCCGTCGAAGCGCAGCCGTTCGCGCAGGATGTCTTGCAACCAGCGGCTGGAGAATCCGGCCGGACGCGAGTCGACCCTGGTGTACACCACGTGCGCCGGCATCACGCTGGTCAGGCTGGTCGACAGCCAGGCGTAGGGCGCCGCATCGTCGGCCAGCAGCGCCTTGAGGCTGCGGCGGTCGATCGGCAGGTCGACATGGCTGTCGGCCACCACGTGACCGTGACCCGGAAAGTGTTTGCCGCAGTTGGCCATGCCCACGCGCAGCAGGCCGTGCATCACGCTCTTGGCCAGCAACGCCACGACCCGCGGATCGCGGTGGAACGCACGGTCACCGATGACGGTGCTGCCGCCATGGTCGAGGTCGAGCACCGGCGTGAAGCTCAAGTCGACGCCGCAGGCGCGCAACTCGGCGCCGAGCACGCAGCCCACTGCCGTGGCCACATCGGTGGCGCGCATCGGATCGTGCATCCAGATCGCGCCGAGCGCACGCATCGGCGGCAGCACCGTGAAGCCGTCGCTGCGAAAACGCTGCACGCGGCCGCCCTCGTGATCGACGCAGATCAGCAGGTCGGGCCGCAGCGCCTTGGCCTCTGTCGTGAGCTCGGTGAGCTGCCTTCGATCCTGCCAGTTGCGCGCAAACAGGATCAGGCCGCCGGTCAGCGGATGCTGCAGGCGGCGCCGATCGTCGGCGTTGAGCGCGAGGCCGGCGACATCGAGCACGACCGGTGCATGTGGACTCATTGTGTGGACACCGTCTCTACGACCACGAATGCGGTGGCGACGTTGGCCTCGTCGCTGACGCTGACGAAGGCACGCAGCCGGCGCTCCTCGAACCAGGCCGCGAGCGCGCCGTGCAGCCTGATCTCGGGCCTGCCTCCCGGCGCGTTGATCACCTCGCAGGAGCGCCAGGTCATCGGCGCGCGCATGCCCATCCCGATGGCCTTGGAGAACGCCTCCTTGGCCGAGAAGCGGGTGGCCAGGTAGCTCAGGCCGCGGCGTGCCACACGCGAACGTCGAGCCTCGAACACCCGCAACTCGTCGGGCCCGAGCACGCGCTGCGCGAATCGATCGCCGTGGCGCTCGAGCGCCGCCGCGATGCGGCTGATGTCGCACACGTCGGTGCCGATGCCGACGATCATCGTGTGCCCGTCGGTTGCGCCAGCTGGATGCAGCGCTGGTACTCGCGCACCGTCTGCGTCATGCCGAGCTCCAGCGCATCGGCCACCAGCGCGTGGCCGATCGACACCTCGAGCACGCCGGGCACCGCGCGCAGGAAGTCGGTGAGGTTGTCGCGATTCAGGTCGTGCCCGGCATTGACGCCCAGACCCAGGGCCTGCGCCGCCCGTGCAGCGGCGGCGTAGCGCGCCAGCACGCTGTCCTGCTCGGGGGTGCCGTGGGCCCTGGCATAGGCCTCGGTGTACAGCTCGACGCGGTCGGCGCCGAGTTCGGCGGCGTGCGCCATCGCCTCGGGCAACGGGTCCATGAACAGGCTGACGCGCACACCCAGCGCACGCGCCTGGGCCACCAGCGGCCGCAGCCGCGGCACATCGGCGGGCAGGTCCCAGCCGTGGTCGGAGGTGAACTGCTCGGCGCTGTCGGGCACCAGCGTGCATTGGTGCGGCTTCAGCTCGACCACGAACTGCATCAGGTTGTGCGTCGGATTGCCCTCGATGTTGTACTCGACGTGCGGCCACTCGCGCAGCAGCGCTGCAAGCTCGTGCACGTCGCGTGTGCGGATGTGGCGCTCGTCCGGGCGTGGGTGCACGGTGATGCCCTGCGCTCCGGCCAGCACGGCGGTGCGCGACAGCGCCACCACGTTGGGCACGTCGAGATGGCGCGAGTTGCGCAGCAGCGCAATCTTGTTGACGTTGACCGACAGCGCGGTGCGCGCGTCGCGAGCCAGCGCTTCGGGAGCAATCAGCGGGTTCATCGTGACCGAGGTGTGCCTTCGAGCAGGCGTTGCGTCTCGATGACCACCTGCCGGGTGCGCAACGGCGCGCCGCCCAGATGATAGTGAAGCTGGCCGCGCAGCATCACCTTCAATGCCGGCAACTCGCGCGCGCACACCGAGTGCAGCGCCTGCAGCGCGGCGGCCCCGGTGGCTTGCGCGGCCCACTCGTCCAATGCCGCGGCCAGCTCCAGGCAGGCGGTTCCGGCCAGCGAGGCTTCTCCCGCTGTCGCCTCGACCAGGCCCTGATCGACGTGCAGCGCATAACGGCTGGCCGGCGACACCGCGACCTGGGTCAGCGTGGTGCGGCCGAACTCGGGCAGCACGCCGGTCTCGCGCAGCAGCAGCAGCTCGAACGCGCGCAGCGCCGCCTCGCTGCGCAGCTCGTTGTCACCCAACCCTTGCAGCGTTGCCGCGTAGCCGTCGAACAGACGAGGGTGCGGATCGTCACGCGCCAGCAGCCGCAGCAGCAACTCGTTGAGATAGAAACCCGAGAGCCAGCCCGACCCCCGCCAGGCCACGACGTCGCCGCCACCCCATTCGGCACTGCGCAGGGTGCGAACCTCGGTGCCGCCGTCGGCCCTGGAGCGCGCGAACTGCACCTGCACCACCTGAAACGGCAGCAGCACGGCACGCATCTGCGAGGTCGGCCGCTTGGCACCCTTGGCCGCCGCGACCACGCGGCCGGCGTCGCGGCTGAACAACTCGACGATCAGGCTCGACTCGCTCCAATCGTAGCTGTGCAGCACGAAGGCGCTTTGCGCGACAGCAGCCGATCGCCGCGGGCTGGCGAGGGTCGACACGCCGGCTGCCGCCGGCGTGACACCGAACTCGCCCGGACCGGGACTCATCCGATGCCGTAGCTGCGCAAGTGGCGCTCGTCGTCGGCCCAGCCCGAGCGCACCTGCACCCACAGCGCCAGGTGCACCCGGGCATCGAGCAGGTGCTGCAACTCGTGGCGCGCCTCGGTGCCGATGCGCTTCAATCGCTCGCCGCCGTGGCCGATGACGATGGCCTTGTGGGCGTCGCGCTGAACGACGATCGTCGCCGCGATGTGCACGTTGCGCGGCGGTGCTGCCGGGCGCTCTCGCGGCCTGGCCGGCACCCCGGCGTCCCACTCTTCGAAGCGATCGAGCACCACCGTCGACGTATAGGGCAGTTCGTCCCCTGTGAGCCGAAACAGCTTCTCGCGCACCACTTCGGCCGCCAGGAATCGCTCGTCGCGGTCGGTCAACGCGTCGGGATCGTGAGCCCATGGCCGCTCGGGCAGGTGGGGCTCGATGATGTCGAGCAGGCGCTCCACGTCGGCGCTGCGCGCGGCCGACATCGGCACGTACTCGGCGAACGCATGGTGCTGCGGCAGGGCCTGCAACCAGGGCAGCAGATCGGCGCGGCGATGCACGAGGTCGAGCTTGTTGGCCACCAGGATGGCCGGCACGCCGGCCGGCAGCAGCGCCACGACCTGCTGGTCGTCGCTGCCGAAACGCCCGGCCTCGGCCACCAGCAGCACCAGGTCGACATCGGCCAGCGTGCCGCGCACTGCGCGGTTCAGGTTGCGGTTCAGCGCCTGCGCATGCCGGGTCTGGAAGCCCGGTGTGTCGACGAACACGAACTGCGCGGCGCCGCGCGTGCGCACGCCGACGATGCGATGGCGCGTGGTCTGCGCCTTGCGCGACGTGATGCTGATCTTCTGGCCGACCAGCGCATTGAGCAACGTCGACTTGCCCACGTTGGGCCTGCCGACGATCGCCACCGTGCCGCAGCGCGTGGTCGCGCCGGTCAGATCGCTTGGCGGCGCCATCCTAGGACCGCAACGGGCCGCCGGGCTGGTCGCTCGCCTTCAGTGCGTCGAGCAGGCGGCGCGCGGCCTCCTGCTCGGCGGCACGGCGCGAGCGCCCGTGGCCGATCTCGGCCAACGACAGCGCCGGAATCGCGCACTCGACCTCGAAAGTCTGCGCGTGCGCCTGGCCGGTGGTGCCGACGATGCGGTACGACGGCACCGCGATGCGGCGTGCCTGCAGCCACTCCTGGAGCTCGGTCTTGGCGTCCTTCGACCAGGTGTGCGCCTCGCTGGCGACGATCACCTCGCCGAACAGCCGCCGCACCAGCTCGAACGCGCGATCGAACCCGCCATCGAGGTAGGCGGCGCCGATCAGCGCCTCGAGCGCATCGGCCAGGATCGACGCGCGCTGGGCCCCGCCGCCGCGCGCCTCGCCTTCCGACAGCCGCATCACGTCGGGCAGGCCGAGTGCCAGTGCGGTGCGGTGCAGGCTTTCCTCGCGCACCAGGTTCGCCCGCACGCGCGTGAGGTCACCCTCGTCGGAACCGCCGAAGCGCTCGAACAACAGGCCCGAGATCGCGAGGTTGAGCACGGCGTCGCCCAGGAACTCCAGGCGTTCGTTGTGGTCGGCGCCGAAGCTGCGGTGCGTCAGCGCACGCGTCAGCAGCGCCTGTTCGGAGAACACATGCCCCAGGCGTTTTTGCAGCGCATCAAGACGCGCATCCATGCCTTCAGCGAGACCGCCCTTCGTACTTGATCAGCAGGAACACCGGAGCGATCAACTCGATCTCCTTGGGGTAGGCAAAGCGGATCACGACGCGGTCGTTCTCCTTGGTGATGTCGAGGTCCTTGCCCGAGATCGACACGATGGAGTATTCGATGTCTTTCTGCTTGTCGAACTGCTGTCGGATCTCACCCACCGTGCTGGGCTTGGACGCGGCGATCTTGTTGATCGCCTGCGTGATCGTGAAGTACTCGTTGAGCGTCGGCAATACGCGGATCGCGACGTAGAAGATGAAGCCGATGACGATGGCCCAGACCAGCAGCCCGATCAGGCTGACGCCGCGCTGCGCGCGCACGCCGACCCGCGACGATGAACCCATGCCAGACCCCTTTCCCGCCCCCGTCATTGGAACGATCCGATGCGCCGGAGATTACCGAAATTCATCCAAACGAAGAAGGCCCGTCCGACGATGTTCTCGTCGGGCACGAAGCCCCAGAACCGCGAATCCTGCGAATTGTCGCGGTTGTCGCCCATCATGAAGTAGTGGCCCTCGGGAACCTTGCACACCACGCCCTCGGCTGAGTAGCGGCATTTCTGCGCGTGCGGAAATTGTCGCGAGTCGCCGCCGCCGTAGTAGGCCGCACGCTGAGGGTCCACCAGGATGCGGTGTTCGATGGCGCCCAGCGACTCCACGAACTGCGGGAAGTAGCGCCTTGCCTCGTCGTCGTAGTACTCGCCCTGCGCCTTGAGGTCGACCGGCTTGCCGTTGATCGAGAGCCGCTGGTTGAGGTAGGCGACCTCGTCGCCGGGCACGCCGACCACGCGCTTGATGTAGTCGACCCTGGGGTCGACCGGGTAGCGGAACACCATGACGTCGCCGCGCGCGGGGTTGTGGTTGGCGACCACCTTCTTGTTGATCACCGGCAGCCGCACGCCGTAGTGGAATTTGTTCACCAGGATCAGATCGCCCACCGTCAAGGTCGGCACCATCGAGCCCGACGGGATCTTGAACGGCTCGAACAGGAACGAGCGCAGCAGGAACACGATCAGGATCACCGGGAACAGGCCGGCCGTCCAATCGAGCCACCACGGCTGCGCCAGCGCCGCCTGCCTGGCCTCCTGCACATTGCCGTCGACCTGGTTGATGCCTTGGCTGGCCAGCTCGGCCCGGCGTTGCGTGTGCTGGCTCTCCACGGCGGCAGCGGCTGCCTCGCGCGCGGGCTTGAAGTGAAACCGCTCGGCCAGCCAATAGCCGAGGGTCACGGCCGTCAGCACGAACAGCAGCAGCGAGAAGTTGCCGATCCACTGGTCGGCGTACCAGCCGCCCAGGTAGATCGCCAGCGCGGCATACAGAATCGCTGTCAGTGCACTCATGGATGGTGAATCGGGTCTCGTGTCGGGTTGGCGCCGGCCGGCGCGTTCGGGGCAGCGGTGACGCCGCCGATCAGTCGTCGACCTGCAGGATCGCCAGGAAGGCTTCCTGCGGCACCTCGACGGTACCGATCTGCTTCATGCGTTTCTTGCCCGCCTTTTGTTTTTCGAGCAGCTTCTTCTTGCGCGTGATGTCGCCGCCGTAGCATTTTGCCAGCACGTTCTTGCGCAGCGCCTTGACGTCTTCGCGCGCGATGATGTTGGCGCCGATCGCCGCCTGAATGGCCACGTCGTACATCTGCCGGGGGATGATCTTGCGCATCTTGGCCACCACCTCGCGGGCGCGGTAGATGCTCTGGCTGCGGTGCACGATCACCGACAGCGCGTCGATGCGGTCGCCGTTGATCAGCATGTCGACCTTCACCACGTCGGCCCCGCGGTACTCCTTGAAGGCGTAGTCCATCGAGGCATAGCCGCGAGACACCGACTTCAGCTTGTCGAAGAAGTCGAGCACGATCTCGGCCAGCGGCAGGTCGTAGGTCAGGTGCACCTGCCGGCCGTGGTAGGACATCTGCACCTGCACGCCGCGCTTCTGGTTGGCCAGCGTCATCACCGGGCCGACGCTGTCTTGCGGCATGTACAGCTGCACGGTGACGATCGGCTCGCGGATCTCGCGCACGCGGCCCTGGTCGGGCAGCTTCGACGGGTTTTCGACCTTGATCACCGTGCCGTCACCGAGCTCGACCTCGTACACCACCGAGGGAGCGGTGGTGATCAGGTCCTGGTCGAACTCGCGCTCCAGCCGCTCCTGCACGATCTCCATGTGCAGCAGGCCGAGGAAGCCGCAACGAAAGCCGAAGCCCAGCGCCTGGCTGACCTCGGGCTCGAAGCGCAGCGAGCTGTCGTTGAGCTTGAGCTTGTCCAGCGCATCGCGCAGCGACTCGTACTCGCTGGCCTCCACCGGGTACAGCCCCGCAAACACCTGGGGTTGGATCTCCTTGAAGCCGGGCAGCGGCTCGCTGGCTGGCCCGGCGTTGTTGGGCAGCTTCTTTTCCAGCGTGAGGGTGTCGCCGACCTTCGCGTGGTGCAGTTCCTTGATGCCGGCGATCACGAAACCGACCTCGCCCGCGCGCAGCAGCTCGCGCGGCTGCGACTTCGGCGTGAAGACGCCGAGTTGCTCGATGCCGTAGCAGGCGTCGGTGGCCATCAGGCGGATGCGCTCGCCCTTGGCGAACGAGCCGTCGACCACGCGCACCAGCATCACGACGCCGACGTAGTTGTCGAACCAGCTGTCGATCACCATCGCCCGCGGCGCGCCATCGGGCTCGCCACGCGGCGCCGGCATGCGGTGGATCACCGCCTCCAGGATCTCGTCCAGGCCCATGCCGGTCTTCGCCGAGCATGGAATCGCGCCGCTGGCGTCGATGCCGATCACGTCTTCGATCTCGGCGCGCGCGTTTTCGGGATCGGCCTGCGGCAGATCCATTTTGTTGAGCACCGGCACCACCTCGACGCCCAGGTCGAGCGCGGTGTAGCAGTTGGCGACCGTCTGCGCCTCGACGCCCTGGCTGGCGTCGACCACCAAGAGGGCCCCTTCGCAGGCCGACAGCGACCGGCTGACCTCATAGCTGAAGTCCACGTGGCCCGGCGTGTCGATCAGGTTGAGGTTGTAGGCCTGGCCGTCGCGCGCGGTGTATTGCAGCGCCGCCGTCTGTGCCTTGATCGTGATGCCACGCTCGCGCTCGAGGTCCATCGAGTCGAGCACCTGCTCTTCCATCTCGCGATCGCTCAAGCCGCCGCAGCGCTGAATGATCCGATCCGCCAACGTGCTCTTGCCGTGGTCGATGTGGGCAATGATCGAGAAATTGCGGATGTGGTCCATGCAATCAGATCGGCGTCGCGCGGCCGGAGGCTACAGCGGTGAAGCCGCTGCGGTGAAGGCTCATATCGCGAAGCGATGTGAAGGCCCGAAGGGCCGTGCCACAACCAAAAAAAAGGCACGTCCAAGAGATGACGCGCCTTCCAACAAAACGTATGGCAACTGCTTGTTGGGCCTTCATTGTAGCCAAAAGGACCCCGCGGAGAGCCGCGCCATTGCTTGATTTTGGCTCGTTGCGGGGCGCCAACAAGGCGGATCAATCAACAGCTTATCCACAGCCTCGCCAACCATCGGAATGAGCCAGCCCGAGCAGATTCGAGCGCGACGGCAAGGCACCCAAATGGCGCTCGAAGGAGGCGGATTCTAGCGTCGGGCCAAGCAAGGGCGGCCTGAATACGCGATAGCTAGAACTTACTCCCGGCTGCGCTTCCGGCATCGAGACAGGCTTGCCCGATCCCGGGCTGGGGATAGCGCGTGAGACCGCGCCGCTTCCGCAATGCTGAAAGCGGCGCCAGTCTCCTACTGCCGGGCAGGGACTATCGGCTCGGCCGGATCACGAGGTAGTTGACGAATTCGCCCCGCTTGACCATCACGCTGACCGCGCGCGACTTCTCGGCGCTGGCCGCGGTGGCGAGGAACTGCTTGACGTCGGCGACCTCGATGTTGTCGATCGCCAGGATCACGTCGCCCTCGAGCAGCCCTGCACGGGCGGCGGCACCCTCGGCCGCCTCGACACGAACGCCGCCCTTGAGCTTGAATTCACGCTTCTGCGCCTCGGACAAATCCGACACGGTAAGCCCCAATGCACTCTTGGCCTGTGGGCCCGCGGCACCCGGCTCGGCCTGCGCCCTGCGCGTCGGGCGATCGGCCTCGAATTCGGCCACGGTGACCTGCAGGTCGCGCGTCGCGCCGCGCCTGAAGACCTGCAGCGCCGAGCGGCTGCCCGGCTTGGTGGCACCGATGATGCGCGGCAGGTCGGCCGACTTGTCGACCGCCTTGCCATCGACCTTGACGATGATGTCGCCGGCCTCGATGCCCGCTTTCTCGGCCGGTCCGCCTGACTCCACGCCCTGCACCAGCGCGCCCATCGGCTTGCCCAGGCCGATCGACTCGGCGACCTCCTTGGTGACCGGCGCGATCGTCACGCCGATGCGGCCGCGGATCACCCGTCCGCTGGTACGCAGCTGGTCGGCGACTCGCATCGCCTCGTCGATCGGGATCGAGAACGAGATGCCCATGAAGCCGCCGGAGCGGCTGTAGATTTGCGAGTTGATGCCGATCACCTCGCCGCGCATGTTGAGCAGCGGACCGCCGGAGTTGCCGGGGTTGATCGCGACGTCGGTCTGGATGAACGGCAGGTAGTCGCCGGTGTCGCGCTGTTTGGCGCTGACGATGCCGGCGGTGACCGTGTTGTCGAGGCCGAACGGCGAGCCGATCGCCATCACCCACTCGCCGACCTTGAGCTTGCCGACATCGCCGATGCGAACGGCGGGCAAGCCGGTGGCCTCGATCTTGACGACGGCCACGTCGGTGCGCTTGTCGAAGCCGATGACGCGCGCCTTGAACTCGCGCTTGTCGGTGAGCGTCACGAGCAACTCGTCGGCGCCGTCGACGACGTGGGCATTGGTCATCACGAAGCCGTCGTTGCTGAGGATGAAGCCGGAACCCACGCCTCGCTGCTGCGGCTCCTCGTCACCGCCGCGAGGACCGCGGCGCGGATCGGGGCGGCCCGGCATCGGGATGCCGAAACGGCGGAAGAACTCCTCGACGTTGGGATCGACCTCGCCACCGGTGGTGGCCCGGCTGCGCTCGAGCGTGCGGATGTTGACCACCGAGGGACTCCACTTCTCGGCCAACTCGGTGAAGTCGGGCAGTTCGCGGCCCTGCGCCTGCGCCGGCGTCACGGCAACACCCCAAACGCCCAGGCCCAGGCATGCCGCGAGGGTGACGGCGGCAGCGCGGCGGCGCAGATCGAGAACCGAAGAAACCGTGTGACGATGCATGCAAGACCTCATGTCAGACCATGGCAGCCCAGATGGGGGCCGCGAGAGAGAAAAAAAGCGGGGGCTGCGGGCGGCGCAGCGCGGCTCAACGACGCCGCTCCAGCGCCGATGAAAAGAGCTGCACGGTCGCCATCGGCACGTCGCCCATCGCGGTGATCCACCAGCCGCCCGAGCGTGTCATCACCGTGTGCGTGGCCCCGAGGTTGGTGGCCACCGGCTTGTGGCGCTGGGCGTCATACGGCTCGACGAACACCGATACGTGGGTCAGGCCGTCGGAGAACACCGCCATCAGCACCTGCGTGCCGGTGCCGGCCGTGGGCTCGTCGAGCGCGCCGAGTTCCCTGCGCATGCAACCGACCAACTGAAAGCCCGGCACCGGGTGGGCAACGCTCCAGCCCTCGGCATCGAGCGTGCTGCGGCTGGCCGCCGGACGCACGATGCGATAACCGTCGAGCTTGCGCATCGATTGCCGCACGAGGTCGGGATTCGGCTTGCCGCCGATCACCACATCGGAAAACGATGCCGACTCGAGCAACTCTCCGCGTGGACCCACCACGTCGGCACGCAGCAGCAGGCCGCTGCCCTGCTCGGCCCACAGCCGCTGGGCAAAACGGTGCGGATCGCGCGGCTTGAACATCAGCACCTGCGCCTCATGGCCGGCCACCCGTTCAGTACCGAGCAGGCGCAGTTCATAGACGTCTTCCGAGCGCGCATCGACTGGAGGCAGGCCGGGAAAGTCGGGCATCGCCAGGCGCTGTTCGATCACGGCCACACGCGCACGCGGCCACACCGTTTGCGTGACATCGTTGTGGCGCAGCACTTGTCGCGTCTCGCCGTCGAGCACATCGATGCGCTCGTAGCGCTGCTTGCCTTCGCAGTAGTGCGCCACACGCGAGCTCGACACCACGCCGGCCGCGCTCGATACCAGCGTTCCCTGGTAGTTGAGCGTGGCGGCTGCACGCTGCACGCGCGCCATCCACGAGCGCACGTCGTTCGGCTGGGCGCCGGCGGCCGCGGACGCTGCGCTCTGCGCATGGGCGGGCCAGGCAGCCGCCAGGCTCGCGGCCCACAGCCAGGTGCGCAGCGACCGCCGCAGTGCGGTCACCGATCCTCCAGCACGACGGTGTCGACGCTGCGCACGACGACGCCTGGCATCTGCAGGGCGGCGCCGTTGCCGCTTTGGCGATGCGCCGCAAAGTAGCGATCGAGCCGGGCGTCACGAATCAAGCGCATGTTGACCGGCTGTTGCGACGGCTCCCACTGGGCCGGCGCCGACGCGACGACGGCCCGCCCGAGGGGCGCCGTGGCCACCTGCGCACCGCTGAGCGGCGTAGGCACCGCGCGCAGCATCACCACCACGCCAGCCACCGCTGCCACGCCGGCGGCCGCAGCCAGCGGCGTGGCCCACGCCCGCAAGGGCCGCACCGCGACGGGCTGCTTGGGCCGCAGCACCACCGGCTCGCTCGCAAGCCGAGCGCGCACGGCGGCCAGAAACGCGGCGTCGTGGGCGCCTTCGCGCGCCAACTCGCCCGAGCGCAGCACGTCGCCGATCAATTGATAGTGACGCCAGCGCTCGCGCGCGGCGGCCTGCTCGGCCCACAACGCCAGGCAGCGCTCCTGCGCTTCGGAGGTGGCTTCGCCATCGGCCAGCGACGACAGCGCGGCCCATTCATCGTCGCGCTGTTGCTGCGGGCTCGGCAACGGATGGTCAGACATCTTCACTCCAGACAGGTGCGCAGTGGCCGCCGCGGCGGCTCGGGCGAGCGCTCACCAGCGCTCTCCCTCGCGAGTTCCCAACAACGGCCGCAGTCGTGATGCGATCGCTTCGCGGGCACGAAAGATCCGTGACCGCACGGTGCCGATCGGGCAATTCATCACATCCGCGATCTCTTCGTAGCTCAGGCCTTCGATTTCCCGCAGGGTGATGGCCTGCCGGAGATCCTCCGACAGGGCATCGATGGCGGCGTTGACGGTGGCGGCAATCTCCTTGCTCGCCAGCAACGCCTCCGGCGTTTCACCGTGGCTTAGTTCGTGGTCGGCACGGTAAGTTTCGTCGTCCTCCCCCGGCCGGGCGCGCGCGGACTCGGTGGAAACGGGGTCGCGCTTGAGTTCGACCAGGGTCTTCTTGGCCGTGTTCACGGCGATGCGATACAGCCACGTGTAGAACGCACTGTCGCCTCGGAATTGGGGCAGCGCCCGGTAGGCACGGATGAAACTTTCCTGGGCGACGTCGTGCACCAGGTCCACGTCGCGCACCATGCGCGAAATCAGCCGCTCGATGCGCCGCTGGTACTTGACCACCAACATCTCGAAAGCGCGCGAATCGCCCGCCTGTGCACGCTCCACCAGCGCGCGGTCGGCGTCGTGGGGGTTCATGCGCTTGCGCCTTCGTCGGGGCCTCGTGCCGGGCCAGGCGCACCCGGTGCAAACAGGGTGGCGCGCAAGGCATGCCAGGCCGGCCCGGCCGCGCTGCCGCGCACGGCCAGCCAGCGGGATTGGCTCCCATCGGCGGGCCGAAAGCACAGCAGCATCCAGGAGCCGCCATCCAACTTGGCCTGCGCGGCACCAGCGCACGAGGCTGCGGGCGGCCTGGACAATGTCCACTCCCCCTGGCGCCAAGCGAGTGTGCCCGGCGAGCGCGGTGCGAGCCGCCAGCCGAGCCACAGCCCCGGCAGCGTTGCGCTCACGACGACTGCGGCCCACGCCAGCGCGCCGTGGCCAGCGCGGCCGGCGGCCGCGTCGACATGCGACCACAGCCAGGCGCCCACGACAGCCGCACAAGTGCCGCCGATCGTCGCGAGCACGACCCGCTCCAGACGCCCGGGCGTCACGTCCAACTCGAATGCCGGCGCGAAGCGCATGGCCCGCGTCGCTCGCTGCCGCTCAGGCGCGGCGCAACACAAGGGTGCCGTTGGTGCCGCCGAAACCGAAATTGTTCTTCGCCGCCGCGTCGATGCGCATCTCACGCGCCTCGTTGGCGCAGTAGTCGAGGTCGCATTCGGGATCTGGGTTGAACAGATTGATCGTCGGCGGCGCCACCTGATGGTGCAACGCCAGCACGGTGAACACCGTCTCGATGCCGCCGGCCCCGCCCAGCAGATGCCCGGTCATCGACTTGGTGGAACTGACCACCATCTTCCTGGCGTGCTCGCCGAAAGCGAGCTTGATCGCCTGCGTCTCGTTGACGTCGCCCAGCGGCGTGGAAGTGCCGTGCGCGTTGAGGTACTGCACCTGCGTGGCATCGAGCCCGGCATTGCGCAAGGCGGCGCGCATCGCGCGGCGCGGACCGTCGGTGTTGGGTGCGGTGATGTGGCCGGCATCCGCACTCATGCCGTAGCCGGCCAGTTCGGCATAGATCTTGGCGCCGCGTGCCTTGGCGTGCTCATACTCCTCGAGCACCACGACCCCGGCGCCTTCGCCGAGCACGAAACCGTCGCGATCCTTGTCCCAGGGGCGCGACGCGGTGGCGGGGTCGTCGTTGCGGGTGGACAGCGCCCGCATCGCGGCGAAACCACCGACACCCAGCGGCGACACCGCCGCCTCGGTGCCGCCGGCCACCATGACGTCGGCATCGCCGTATTCGATCAGCCGGCCGGCCTCGCCGATGCAGTGCAGGCCAGTCGTGCAGGCGGTGACCACTGCCAGATTCGGGCCCTTGAAGCCGAAGCGCATCGACACGTGGCCGGCCACCATGTTGATGATCGTGCCCGGAATGAAGAACGGCGAGATGCGGCGCGGCCCGCGTGCGAGCAGCTCGTCGTGCGTGTCCTCGATCATCGGCAGGCCGCCGATGCCCGAGCCCACCACGCAGCCGATGCGCTCGGCGCGCTCTTCGCTCAATGCGTCGCCGGTGGGCAGGCCGGAATCCCGCACCGCTTGAACGGCGGCAGCCAGGCCGAAGTGAATGAAGGTGTCCATGTGCCGCGCCTCTTTGGCGGGCATGTAGGCGTCGACCTTGAAATCAGTGACCTGCCCCGCGAAGCGGCAGGCGAACGGCGTGGCGTCGAAGCGCGTGATCGTGCTGATGCCCGAGCGTCCTGCGGTCAGGTTGGACCAGGCCTGCTCGACGGTGTTGCCCACCGGGCTGATCAGCCCGAGGCCGGTCACGACGACGCGGCGGCGCGACATCCTGGAGTCTCGCTGGGCGCCGTTCAGGCCTTCTGGTGCTTGGAGGCGTAGTCGATCGCCAACTGCACGGTGGTGATCTTCTCGGCCTCTTCATCGGGAATCTCGATGCCGAACTCGTCCTCGAGGGCCATCACCAGTTCCACGGTGTCAAGCGAATCGGCGCCCAGGTCGGCCACGAAGGCCTTCTCGTTGCTGACGTCGGACTCGGGCACGCCAAGCTGCTCGGCGATGATCTTCTTGACACGTGCTTCGATATCGCTCATGACTCCTCCAGGAGTTGCAACAAACAGCCGGTGATTCTACGGCCTCGCCCAACGACGAGCCGACGGTCGGCCACCGGTGACCCGACCTGGTTTTGGGTCCGACCCGGCCGCACGCGCACCGGAGGACGGGCACGCGCGCACGGTCAGTCCATGAACATGCCGCCATTCACGTGAAGCTGGGTGCCCGTGATGTAGCCGGCCCCTGGGGACGCCAGAAATGCCACTGCGGCGGCCACGTCTTGCGGCGCACCCAGGCGACCCAACGGCACCTGCGTCAACAGGGCCTGGCGCTGTGCTTCGGTGAGGCCATCGGTCATGTCGGTGGCGATGAAGCCTGGCGCCACGCAATTGACCGTGATGTTGCGGCTGCCCAGCTCGCGCGCCAGCGCGCGCGTGAGGCCGGCCACGCCAGCCTTGGCCGCCGCATAGTTGGCCTGGCCAGCGTTGCCGGCGGCACCGACCACCGATGTGATGTTGATGATGCGGCCGAAGCGCTGCTTCATCATCGGGCGCATCACCGCGCGGCACAGCCTGAACACCGCGTGCAGGTTGGTCTCGATGACCGAGGACCAGTCGTCGTCCTTCATGCGCATCGCGAGCTGGTCACGCGTGATGCCGGCATTGTTGACCAGCACGTGCAGGCCGCCGTCGTGCTTGACGATGGACTCGATCAGCGCGTCGCCGGCCGCCGCATCGTTGACATTCAGCACCACGCCGCGGCTGCCTGCCGGCGCGGCCTGTGCCTCGAGCGCCTGCGTGACGGCGGCGGCGCCGGCCTCGGTGGTGCCGGTGCCGACGACGCGAAAGCCCTGCGCGGCCAGTGCCAATGCGATGGCCCGGCCGATGCCGCGCGAGGCGCCGGTGACCAGCGCTACCTGGGTTGATGCAGGTTCGCTCATGCCAACAGCCCCATCGCATCGCGCAGCGACGCCGGGTCGGACACGTTGGCCGTCACCGCCTCGCCGTCGATGCGCTTGACCATGCCGCTCAGCACCTTGCCGGGGCCGCATTCCAGCACATGCGTCAGCCCGCGCGCGCGCAAAGCCTGCACCACCTCGACCCAGCGCACCGGACCGTAGGCCTGCCGCACCAGCGCGTCGCGGATCCCCGCCGGGTCATCGACCGCGGCGACGTCGATGTTGTTGACCACCGGGATGCGCGGCGACGCGATGGCCACGGTCGCGAGGCGCTCGCGCAGCGCCTCGGCCGCCGGCCGCATCAACGCGCAGTGGAATGGCGCCGACACCGCCAGCGGCAGCGCGCGCTTGGCGCCCATGCCCTTGAGAATCTCGCAGGCCTTGTCGACCGCCGCCTTGGCGCCGGAGATCACCGTCTGCCTGGGATCGTTGAAGTTCGCCGCCGACACCACCGCACCGGTATCCGCCGCCGCCCGCGCGCAACCTTCCACCACGGCCGCGGGCTCCAGGCCGAGGATGGCCGCCATCGCGCCAGCGCCCACCGGCACCGCTTGCTGCATCGCCTGCGCGCGAAAGCGCACCAGCGGCAACGCATCGGACAGCGTCAGCGCGCCGGCGGCCACCAGCGCCGTGTACTCGCCCAGCGAGTGGCCGGCCAGCGCCAGTGGCTCGGCTCCGCCCTCGGCGCGCCACGCCCTGTAGCAGGCGATGGCCGCGGCCAGCATCACCGGCTGCGTGTTGGTGGTCAGCTCGAGCGCCTGGGCAGGGCCTTCGCGAATCAGGCGGCCGACGTCTTCGCCCAGCGCCTGCGCGCTCTCGGCCAGCACGTCGCGCACGGCGGGGTGGTCGCCCCAGGCGTCGAGCATGCCGACGCTTTGCGCGCCCTGCCCGGGAAAGACGAATGCAAACGGCTTCATTCCAAGCGGTCTTTCAGAAATCGAGCAGCACGGCGCCCCAGGTGAAGCCGCCGCCCACGCCTTCGAGCAGCACGGTGTCGCCGCGCTTGACGCGGCCATCCTTGCAGGCCACGTCGAGCGCCAGCGGGATCGACGCCGCCGACGTGTTGCCGTGCGACTCGACGGTGGCCACCAGCTTGTCGGGCGCCAGCTTCAGCTTGCGCGCCGTGCCTTGCATGATGCGGATGTTGGCCTGGTGCGGGATCAGCCAGTCGACGTCTTCGGTGCTGCGGCCCGCCGCGCTCAGCGTGGCGCGCGCCGATGCCTCGAGCACATTCACCGCGAGCTTGAACACCGCGGGCCCGTCCATCTTCAGCAGCGGATCGCCGAGCACCTTGCCACCGGCCACCGTACCGGGCGTGCACAGGATGTCGCGGTAGGCGCCGTCGGCGTGCAGGTCGGATGCCAGGATGCCTGGCCGATCACTGGCCTCGAGCACCACCGCGCCGGCACCATCGCCGAACAACACGCACGTGGTGCGGTCGTTGAAGTCGAGAATGCGCGAGAACACCTCGCTGCCGACCACCAGCGCGCGCGATGCCGCACCGGTGCGGATCATCGAATCGGCCACCGTCAGCGCATAGACGAAGCCCGAGCACACGGCCTGCAGGTCGAACGCCGCGCAACCGGCCACGCCGAGCTTGTGCTGCAGGATCGTGGCGGTCGACGGAAAGACCATGTCGGGCGTCGACGTGGCGACGATGATGAGGTCGAGTTCCTGCGCCTTGCGCCCCGCCGACTCCAGTGCGTGGCGCGACGCCTCGAGCGCGAGGTCGCTCGCCGTCACGCCTGCGGCCGCGAAATGGCGCGCGCGGATGCCGGTGCGCTCGACGATCCACTGGTCGGAGGTTTCGATGCCGCGTGTGGCTAAGTCGGCGGCCAGCTCGGCATTGGTCACGCGCCGCGAAGGCAGGAAGCTGCCGGTGCCGGTGATGCGCGAAAAGCGTGCTGGGGCTGTCATGAGACCCCCTTGGCGCTACGCGCCGTCCCCCCGAGGGGGCCGAGGCCCGCGGCTCTGTGCCCGCCTGCGCGGGCACGGACGGGCCGAGGAGGTGTCGCGTCTCGCGACACCGCGGCCTGCAAGGCCGAGCACCTTCGGAACGGCCGTGCGGTGCTCATTCAGCGGGTGACAGATTCGGCTCTTCGGCGACCGAGGGCATGGCCTGGAGCGTCTCGAGGATGCGGTCGTGCACGCGTTCGAGCAATCGATTGCGAGCCGCATCATACGCGCGGGCCAGTGCCTGCTCGAAGGCGAAGGCATCGGACGAGCCGTGGGCTTTGAACACCAGGCCCTTCAACCCCAGCAGCGC
>DATDJF010000166.1:0-3608 GCA_036520715.1 Burkholderiaceae bacterium
GTGGCATCGCCAGGGCCCATCGAGCTGTGCGCTGGCCGCAACTTCTTCGTGCGACCCTACTGCGTTCAGCAGCAATGCGACGAGAAACGCTTCAAGACGCATCCCCAGTGCATTCAGATACGCGAAGCTCGCACCCGGCGCGACTATTGAACCGTGGCCGCCTGCGCAGCCGCCCGAAGATTCGCCGTCGAGGAGGTCGAACCGAAGCCTGAGGGACGAAAACCCAGAGTCAAACCCGCCGGTGTTTGCGCAACTTGATAGCGCCGGTGACGACGCCTCCTAGTGCGACCAGGGCGAGAGATGAAGGCCCGGGCACGGCGGTCACGGCGCTGATGGAACCGAATAGGCTGTTCACCTCATCGTTGATCCCGGCCGCGAAGTAAAGCGTGTTCGGGTTGCCGCCAGACCCGCCATTGCTGAATGCCAATCCCCACAAGCCGGTGTTCGCAATCGGCTTGTCATTCTCGTCGCCGAGCTGGCCAAGGAAGTTGCCGCTCGCGAGGTCGAAAGCCGGCACCGCTCTGGGTAGGACCCGGCCATCTGCGGTCGCTGTACGGCAGCCCCGGCACCGCCTGACGTAATCGCCTGCAGCCTGGCTCCGCCTCGATACTCCGAACCAACTGTGCGTCAATTCGATGCATGGCTCGACGCAACGTCTTGCAGCCTGGACGAAATGGCTTGCAGCACCGTGATGGCGTCCTGGCGGCCTTCGCGCGCAAGAAGTCGCGTCGCCTCGGCGACGAGCCGGTCCAGACGCTCTCTGTCGTCAAGACCTATCAGCACCGACAGCTCGACACTCAGCGTATGAAGAACGCTCTTCGGTTTTCGCCCCGCAGCGGCACAGCGGACGTGTTCTGTCGACAGCACAGCAAGTTCGCACGCCTCGGCGTGCAGGAAGGCTTCTTCTTCCCCGGCACTAAACCTTTGCATGAGCATGCTCCGGCGATGACAGGAGCA
Source organism: Burkholderiaceae bacterium (assembly GCA_036520715.1). GTDB lineage: Bacteria > Pseudomonadota > Gammaproteobacteria > Burkholderiales > Burkholderiaceae_C > JAEUPI01. Next base: position 958 of record DATDJF010000166.1, read on the forward strand.
TGGTGGACCGAGGGCGTGCCGCTGTCATCCCTGCTGTGGGGTAGACGCAACGACGCCGACGCTGAGGCTCGTTGAACTCAACACACACAGCTTCCGCGATGGACTTGCAGTCACGGTGACAACGAAGGCCCGTTGACGAGCAACGTTGACTGGTACTTCACCGAGGCCGACCGCGAAACGTGTCCGCGAAAGGAACCCTGATTTTCGGGTTCCGACCCACAGCAGAAGTTCGATATCCCGAACACATCGCAGCGAACCAGTCATTCGCAGGTCAACAGCCGACCGCTCGCCGGACAGCGGGCTCGGAACCCTCAGGGCGGCAGCCCGAGCTCGCCGGCCAGCGTCACGATGCGGTCGCGCCCGGCAAGGAAGCGGGGATCGGTCGCCACCCAGTAAGCGGTGACAGTCCCGCGGCCGTACTTCGGGTGGCGCTCGTGCGTGTCGGCCAGCACCTTCGCCGCCTCGTCGCGCCGGCCCTGCTCGGCCAGGGTCGCGGCCAGCACGACGCTGTAGAACGGCACTCGCGGGTTCGCCATCACCGACGCTCGCAGCGCTTGTTCGGCCGCGGCGTGGTTGCCGCGCTGGAACTCGTTGAAGCCGATCAGCCCCTGCCAGGTCGGCACGCGCGAGTCGCGCGGGCTGATGCGGATCGCGCGCTCACAGGCGGCGATGCTGTCGTCGAAGCGGCCGAGCCGCAGCAGCGCCGAGCAGCGGTGGTTGTGCGCCGCCGGCTCGTAGGGGAAGGTCTGCACCAGCCGGTCGCCGACCGCGAGCAAACCGGCCCAGTCGTGGCGCAGGTTGGTCAGACTGGCATGCGCGAGCTGCGCCAGCAGCATGTCCGGCTCCAGCTGGTCCAGCCGCGTCAGCGTCTGCTCGGCGCGGGCGATCGCCGCCGCGCGGTTGTCAGCCCACTCCCACAGCGCCAGATTGGTATTGGTCACGCTGACGCCGGCCAGGCAGCGCCGGCAGTCGGGGTCGATCTCGAGGCCGCGCTCGAAGATCACGCGGGCACCTTCCCAGTGCTCGCGCGACACGCTGCGCAGCAGCTCTGCCATGCCCTTGAGCGCCAGGTCGTCGGCCTGCGCCTGGCTGGGCGCGAGCTTGAGCGCGTCGACCACGATGGCGTCGCCGTAGCCGCCCATCAATGCGCGCGCGATGCCGCCGGCGACCTCGCCAACCGCAACGCCGAGTTCGCCGCGAGGCAGCTCGCGCTGGTCGGCCCAGACGATGCGGCCATCGCGCGTGTCGACCAGCTCCACCGCCAGACTCACCCGGTCGCCGGCACGCCGCGCGTGACCGGCCAGCACATGTCGCACGCCGAGTTCGCGGCCGATCGCGCGCGCATCGACCGCGCGGCCTTTGTAGGTGGCCATCGTGCCGCGGCCGATCACCTGCACGTCGCGCCAGCCGGCAACGGTGGTGGTCAGCTCGTTTGTCACGCCGTCGACGAACCAGTCCTCGGTGGCCGCGTCCTTGTCGAAGGGCAGGATCGCCAGCGTGCGCGACGGCGCATCCGGCTGCGGCCATAGGTACAGGCCGGCGGCCAGCACGACCAGCGCGACGACGATGGCAAGCGCCAGCGGCCCTGCGCGGCGCCGGTTCGCCACCGCAGCTGCCGTCGGCGGCGGCACGGGCGGTGTGGAAGCATCGAGCTCCAGCAAATAGCCGCGTCGCGGCACCGTGCGCACGCGCTCGTGATTCGCATCGCCGAGCACGCGACGGATGTCGCCCACCGCCTGTACCAGCGAATCCTCGGTGACGATCACATCGCCCCAGACGCGGCGCATCAATTCGTCCTTGCCGACGACCTGCCCGGCGCGCTCGCCGAGGACCAGCAGCACCTTCAGCGCCTGCGCGCGCAACTCGGTTGGGCGACCGTCGGCAGCAAGCAACTCGCCGGCGCCCAGGTCGAGCACGAAACCCGGCCAGGCCAGGCGCTGCAGTTGTCGCAGATCGGATCCGGCGTCGCGCTGCATCGTGATTTCGGGGCGATTTCGTCGCGCTTTCGGGACTTCCCGCGACGTATCGACGATCTTGCTCCAATCGGCGGGCGCGATGCAAGCCGGGCTGCGGAGGGACCCCCCATGAAACGAAGCTCGAACCATGCCATTGCCGCGCTGGCGCTCGCCGCGATCAGCGTGGCGCCGCTGGCGCAGCCGCAGCCGCCCGGCCAGCCGTCCGGGTTGGTCGCCGAAGTCCGCCTGGCGACGCGCGACTTCCATGACGTCGGCGTCGCGATCGGCGCCGGCTATACATCCGCCGGCAGCTGCGTGAGCGGCCCGCAGGCCGGCGCGATGGGGATTCACTACCCCAATGGCGCGCTGGTGGGTGACGGCGTGCTCGATCCGCGGCGTCCGGAGATCCTGATCTACGAACAGCGCGCAGGCCGGCTGCGCCTGCTTGGCGTCGAGTTCCTTGTCATCGCCGAGCAGTGGCATGCGGCCAACGCGGCGCCACCGATGCTGATGGGCCAGCACTTCCACTACGTCGGCAGCCCCAACCGCTACGGTCTGCCGCCGTTCTACGAGCTGCATGTGTGGGCCTGGCGCGACAACCCGAGCGGCATGTTTGCCGACTGGAATCCCCATGTGTCGTGCGAGGGCTACGCGGGCGAGTCCGGGACGCACACGGCCGGCCACCGCTAGCGTGAT
>DATDJF010000167.1:0-41920 GCA_036520715.1 Burkholderiaceae bacterium
TCGGCGCCTCCAGCGGCAGCGTGACTTTCACGGTCAGACCCGATGACGCGCTGGTGCAAGGCACCGACTCGCTGGCGGTGTCGATCAGCGCCACCTCAGGCGGCAACTTCGAGCAGCTCACCGCCTCGGGCACCGTCACCAACACGGTGGTCGATGACCTCGACGCCACCACGCTGAGCCTGACCGGACCGAGCACCGTCACCGAGGGCGCCAACGGCACCTACACCATCTCACTGACCGGCGTCGCACAGACCGCGGTGACGGTCAACCTCAGCTACAGCGGCACGGCGGCCAACGGCACCGACTACACCGGCGTGGCCACGGTCACCATCCCTGCCGGCGCCAGCAGCGCCACCTTCGACATCGCGACGCTCGACGACGCGCTGGCCGACAGCGGCGAGACGCTGGTCGTCGGCGTGGCCTCGGTCAGCGGCGGCAGCTTCGAGAACCTGGTGGTCAGCGGCAGCGCCAACAGCGTCACCACGACGATCAGCGACGAAGCCGCGCCCGACACCGTGCTGGTCAGCTTGAGTGGCCCGGGCAGCGTGGTCGAAGGCGCCACGACCACGGCCTACACCGTGTCGCTGGGGCAGCCCGCGCAGACCGCGGTCACGGTGAACCTTGCTTACGGCGGCAGCGCCACGGGCGGCGGCACCGACTACACCGGTGTGCTCGCCGTCACCATCCCGGCCGGCGCGACCAGCGCCACCTTCACGCTGCCGACCACCAACGACACGATCGACGAAGCCGACGAAACCGTGGTGGTGTCGCTCGGCAGCATCAGCGGCGGCGGCTTCGAAGCGATCGCCGCGCATCCGACCAACAACAGCGTCACCACCACGATCACCGACAACGACGCATCCCCGTCGCTGTCGATCGACGATGTCACGGTCAACGAAGCGGCTGGCACCGCCACCTTCACGGTGACGTTGTCGGCCGTGTCGGGCCAGACCGTGACCGTCGCCTACGCCACCGGCGGCGGCAGCGCCACCGCGGGCAGCGACTACAGCGCGACGTCGGGCACGCTGACGTTCACGCCCGGCGTGGTGACGCAGACCATCACGGTGCCGATCAGCGACGACTTCGCGAGCGAGAGCAGCGAGACCTTCAACGTCACGCTGTCGGGCGCCACCAACGCCACCATCGCCGACGACACCGGCGTCGGCACCATCGTCGACAACGACGCGCCTCCGGTGCTCGACCTCGATGCCAACAACTCGAGCGGCAGTGCCGGCACCGGCTACGCGACCTCGTACACCGAGCAAGGCGCGGCGGTGGCGATCGCCGACGTGGACATCGCGATCAGCGACGTCGACAGCAGCAACCTCGCCGGCGCGACGATCGTCCTGACCAACCGCCAAAGCGGCGACGCGCTCAACCTGCCGGGGCTGCCACCGGGCATCACCGCCAGCGTCAACAGCACGGCAACCCAGATCACCATCACGCTGAGCGGCAGCGCCACGCCCGCCCTGTACCAGACGGTGATCCGCGGCATTACCTTCGCCGCCGGCGGCGGCGACGCGCCCGACACCACCGCTCGCACGGTGACCGTCAGCGTCACCGACGGCACCTCGTCGAGCAACCTGGCCACCAGCACGATCGCCGTGGTGGCGGTCAACGACGCACCGGTCAACACCGTGCCCGGCGCGCAGACCACCAACGAGGACACCAGCCGGGCCATCACCGGCCTGTCGGTCGCCGATGCCGATGTCGGCTCGGGCACGATGACGGTGACGCTGGCCGTCACCAACGGCACGCTCACGGTTGCCGGCGGCACGGCCACCATCAGCAACAGCGGCACCAACACGGTGACGCTGACCGGCACGCAGGCGCAGATCAACGCCACGCTCGCGGCCACCGTGAGCTACGTGCCGACGGGCAACTTCAACGGCGCGGCGACGCTGACGATGACCAGCAGCGACGGCTCGCTCGTCGATGTCGACGCCGTCGGCATCACGGTGACAGCGGTCAACGATGCCCCGGTCAACACGGTGCCCGGCGCGCAGACCACCAACGAAGACACCTCCCGGACGATCACCGGCCTGTCGATCGCCGACGTCGATGCAGCGTCCGGCACGATGACGGTGACGCTGGCCGTCACCAACGGCACCCTCACCGTCAGCGGCGGCAGCGCCACCATCGCCAACAGCGGCACCGGCACCGTCACGCTCACCGGCACCGCCGCCCAGATCAATGCCACGCTGGCGTCCAACGTCACCTACGTGCCGACGGCCAACTTCAACGGTGCCGCCACGCTGACGATGACCACCAGCGACGGCGGCAACACCGGCACGGGCGGCACGCTGACCGACGTCGACACGGTGACCATCAACGTCGCCGCGGTCAACGATGCACCGGTCAATACCGTGCCGGGCGCACAGACCACCGCCGAAGACAACGCGCGTGTGTTCAGCACCGGCAACGGCAATGCGATCAGCGTGGCCGATGTCGACGGTGGCACGCTGACCGTGACCGTCGCCGTCAACAACGGCACCCTCGCCGCGGTGGCCTTTGCCGGCGCGACGATCAGCAACAACGGCACCGGCACGGTCACGATCAGCGGCACCGCGGCAGCGATCAATGGCGCGCTCAACGGCCTGGCCTACAACCCCACGGCCGACTACAACGGCAGCGCCACGCTGACCCTGACCACCAGCGACGGCGTGGCCACACCGGTGGTGTCGACGGTCGGCATCACCGTGACCTCGGTGGCCGATATCGGCGCCGACAGCTTCACGACCAACGAAGACACGCTGGTCAACGTCGACGTCAACGCCAACGACTCGTTCGAGAACACCGGTCACACGATCACCGCGGTCAATGGCACGGCGATCGTGGTGGGTGGCTCGGTGGCAGTGACCAACGGCAGTGTCACGCTGTTGGCCAACGGCACGCTGAACTTCACGCCGGCGGCCAACTACAACGGCGCGGCCTCGTTCAGCTACACGGTCACCTCGGGCGGCGTCACCGAGACGGCCACCGTGAACCTGACCGTCAACGCGATCAACGACACGCCGATCAACACCGTGCCGGGCGCACAGACGATCCTGGAGGACGTGCGCACGGCCATCAGCGGCCTGTCGGTGGCCGATCCCGACGAGGCGCTCGGTCCGGCCAGCAGCCGCCTCGCCACCACGCAGCTCAGCGTCAGCAACGGCACGCTGCTGGTCACGCTCACCGGCGGCGCCACCATCTCGGCAGGCGCCAACAACAGCGGCACGCTGACGCTGAGCGGCTCGCAGGCCGCGATCAACGCGACGCTGGCCACGGTGAGCTACCAGGGCAATGCCAACTACGCCGGCGGCGACACGCTGGTGGTGATCAGCCGCGACGGCCTCGGCCTGACCGACTCCGATTCGATCGGCATCACGGTCACCGGAGTCAACGACGCACCGAGCGGCGCCGACAGGACGATCAGCCTGCTCGAGGACTCGAGCTACACCTTCGCCCGCGCGGACTTCGGCTTCTCCGACGCCGCCGGCGAAGGCAACAACTTCATGTCGGTCACCGTCAACCCGACAGCGGCCGGCACACTCACGCTCAACGGCGTGGCGATCACCGGCGCGACGGTGGTCACCGTGGCGCAACTCGACTCCGGGCTGCTGCGCTTCGCGCCGGCGGCCAATGCCAGCGGCAACGGCTACACCAGCTTGTCGTTCCAGGTGCGCGACGATGGCGGCACGGCCAACGGCGGCGTCGACACCGACGCCACGCCGAACACGATCACCTTCAACGTCAGCGCGGTCAACGACGCCCCGGTCAACACGGTGCCCGGCGCGCAGACGACCAACGAAGACACCTCCCGGGCGATCACCGGCCTGTCGATCAGCGACGTCGATGCAGCGTCCGGCACGATGACGGTGACGCTGGCCGTCACCAACGGCACCCTCACCGTCAGCGGCGGCAGCGCCACCATCGCCAATAGCGGCACCGGCACCGTCACGCTCACCGGCACCGCGGCGCAGATCAACGCGACGCTGGCGTCCAACGTCACTTACGTGCCGACCGCCAACTTCAGCGGCGCCGCCACGCTGACGATGACCACCAACGACGGCGGCAACACCGGCACGGGCGGCGCGCTGACCGACGTCGACACGGTGTCGATCAACGTCACGGCAGTGGCCGACGCGCCGATCCTGGTCGCACCGGGCAGCTACGGCGCTTGGGTGGCCGGCACCTCCGGCGGTGCCACCGCCACCGGCACGTCGCAGGCCAACCTCGAAGCGGCGGCCGGCCTGGCGTCAGGCGCGCTCGACGGCTTCAACCCGGCCAACGGACCGGGCACCAACGACCCCGGCAACGTCGACGCCCAGGACGGCGGCCTGACCAACTACCACTACTCGATGAGCGCCGGGCTCACGGTGGCGTTCGCGTGGACTTTCACCAACGCCGAGAACGTGGCCAGCGAGATCAACAACGGTTTCAACGACCTGCTGGTGCTGACGATCACTGCGCCCGACGGCACCAAGACCAGCCAGCTGGTCACGGCTTCCGAGATGCTGGGTGCCAGCAACAACGGCAGCGGCACCTTCACCTTCACGGCACCGACCGCCGGCGACTACGACTTCACCTGGATCGTCGTCAACGGCGGCGACTCCACCAAGGATTCGTCGGCCGCCACCGTCGACGTCGAATTCCGCAACGGCAGCACCGTGTTCGGCACGCCGATCGACCTGCCGATGCTGGTCAATCTGGCCGACACCGACGGCTCCGAATCGCTCGCGGTCACGATCTCCGGGCTGGCCGCTGGCGCGTCGTTCAGCACCGGCACCGACCTCGGCAGCGGCACCTGGTCGTTCACCAAGGCGCAGTTGTCGGGGCTGACGCTGCTGCCGGCCGACGGCTACACCGGCACGATGAATCTCAACGTCACCGCGACGGCGACGGAGTCGTCCAACGGTTCGACAGCGAGTACGACCCAGACGATCGCGGTGACGGTGAGCGAAACCGGCGCCACGCTGACCGGCACGCAGGGCGGCGACGCGCTGGCCGGCACCGGCGCCAACGACCACATCCAGGGGCTGGTCGGCAACGACACGCTCACCGGCAACAGTGGCGACGACATGATCTTCGGCGGTGCCGGCAACGACACGATCAGCGGTGGCAACGGCAACGACTACCTCGACGGCGGCCTCGGCAACGACACCCTCAGTGGCGGCGACGGAACCGACGTGCTGGTGGGCGGCAGGGGCAACGACGCCCTCACCGGCGGCGCCGGCAACGACGTGTTCCGCTGGCGCCTGGGCGACCAGGGCACCACCGCCACTCCCGCAACCGACACGGTGGCCGATTTCAACGCTGGCACCGGCACCGACAAGCTCGACCTGCGCGACCTGCTGGTCGGCGACAACAGCAGCAACCTGTCGAACTACCTGCACTTCACCACCTCGGGCGGCAACACCACCGTTTCGATCAGCAGCAGCGGCGGTTTCTCGTCGGGCTTCTCGTCGGGCGCAGTCGACCAGACGATCACGCTGAACGGCGTCAACCTGGTCGGCTCGTTCACCAGCGATCAGCAGGTGATCCAGGACCTGCTGCAACGGGGCAAGCTGCTCACCGATCCGGGCGGTTGATCGCGTCGCGCGCGATGGCGCGGCGCCGCGCCACGAACTGCAGCAGTTCGTGCGACGGCGCCGGCCGGTGCACGCCGTAGCCCTGCGCGTAGTCGCATCCCCACTCGCGCAGCAACACGAGCGATGCGTCGTCCTCGACGCCCTCGGCGACCGTTTCGAGCCCCAGCGACTGGGCGAGCTGCAGGATCGACCGCACGATCTTCTGGTTGCTGGTGTCGGTCGCCAGCGTCCTGACGAACGCCTGGTCGATCTTGAGTGCCGACACGCGCAGCTTCTGCAGGTAGGCCAGCGACGAGTGGCCGACTCCGAAGTCGTCGATCGCCACGCCGAAGCCGCGGTCACGCAGTTGCGAGATCAGTGCCGCGCAGTGGTCAGGGTCGGCCATCACCGCGCTCTCGGTGACCTCGAGGTCGATCTCGCTCGGCTCCAGGCCGTGGCGCTGCGCGTTGCGCTCCAGCACATCGGTCAACATGCGGTCCATCAGGTTGCGCACCGACAGGTTGACCGCCACGCGCATCGGGTATCCGGCGGCGCGCCAGGCTGCGGCGTCGGCGAACGCGCAGGCCACCATGGCCTGCATCACCGCGTTGATCAGCGTCGTCTCCTCGGCCTGCGGGATGAAGTGGCTCGGCAGCACCACGCCACGTTGCGGATGGTTCCAGCGCAACAGCGCCTCGGTGCCGGTCACTTCGCGGCTGGCCAGCGACATCTTGGCCTGGTGCCAGACCTGGAGCTCGCCGCGTTCGATCGCATCGGGCAGGCCGCCGAGCAGGACCAGGTTGTCGCGGCTGGTGCGGTCGTTGGCGCTGTCGTAGCGCGAGATCCTCGACCTGCCGGAGGCTGCCCAGTGCATCGCGATGCTGGCCTTTTGCAGCAACTCGTCCGCTGACTTGGCATGCTCGGGCGCCTGCGCCACGCCAATGCTCGCCTCGACGTGGATCGGCAGCCCGTCGACCACGTACGACTCCTCGCGCGCCGCCTCGATGCGTTCGCGCGTCAGTTGCGCCGCCGCTGCGGAGGGAAACACGCACGCCAGGCGATCGGGTTGCACCAACGCGAGCCATGCGCCCGGCGGCGCCAAACGTTGCGCACGCTCGAGCACCTGCGACAGCACGCGCATGCCGAACGCCGATCCGAACGTGTTCTGGATCTCGAGCAGGTTGTTCAACTGCGTGATCGACAGCACCACGTCCGGCGGCTTCGGGCCGCGCATCATGCGGTCGAGCCGCTTGATCAGCCCGGCCAGGTTGAGCAAGCCGTTGTCGGGATGATGCTCGTACAGCCACTGCATCTCGCGCAGGTGGCGGCGCAGGTGCTGCGCACCGATGCCCACCAGCGCGCCGATCAGCGTGAAGAACGTCAGGCGGTAGATCCAGTTGAGGGTGCCTTGCAGCTCGCCGGTCGACGTGTCCTGGGGCATCAGCGGGCCGAGCAGCAAGCCACCGCCAATGCCGGCCAGCAGGCCGCCGGGCACGCCGAAGGCAAGCGCACTCAGCACCACCGGCACGTACATCAGGTGCAGCATCGCAAAGCGCACGCCGCCGGTGGCGTGCACCAGCCAGGCGGTGGCCAGTGCCAGCGACGTCACCGCGAGCACCGTCGCGATCTTGGCGCCGTCGGGCGTTGCCACGAAGATCGCTCGCGCTCGACGCAGCAGTGTCACGTGCATCTCGCCTCCCCCGGTAACGCGGGCGCATCATGCACCCGCACGCCCGCATGCGGCGTGCAGACGTCGCCCGGGGTGGTCAGCGGCGCGCCACCGGGCCTGCGGTGGCGCCGTCGAAGCCGAGCGACCACAGCACCTGCAGGTCGTCGGCCTCGCTGACGCCTTCGGCGTAGATCGCCAGCCCCAGGCCGCGCAGCAGCGCGACCAGGCCCTCGGCATGGCGGCGCACGGCGCTGTCGCGCGCGATGCCGCCCAGGAAGCGCGCATCGATGCGCACGTAGCCCAGCCCCAGCTGGTACAGCCGCGTCATGCCTGCCAGAGCGGCGCCCGCGTGCTCCAACCCGATGTGCACGCCCAGCGGCCGCCAGTGGCGTGTCACCTCCTGGATCACGCCGGGGTGCGACACCGCCAGCGCTTCGGGGATGTCGATCCACAGGCGGCCCGCGGCCTGTGGCGCCGCCTGCAGTTGCGCCGAGGTGGCAGCCACGAACTCGGTGGCCAGCAGCGAGGCCGCTGCCAGGTTGACGCAACGGGCCGCGCCGTCACGCTCGATGCGCGCCAGCGCCAGTGACACCGCCTGCTGATCGAGCGCCGTCGTCAAGCGGCTGCGCGTGGCCAGCGCGAGCCAGTTCGACGCCGATTCGAACGTCCCGTCGGGACGCAGCTGCACGCGCAGCGGACAGTCGAGATGGTCCAGCTCGCCATTGGCATCGAGCACCGGGTACTCGGCCAGTTCGAAGCGGCCCTGCTGCAACGCGTCGGCCAACTGGCGCTGCCAGTCGCCTTCGCCGACGGCGGACGCACGGCTCGCGCACGGCCGCGTCGACAACGCAAACGGGCCGGCAGCCTCGGCCTGCGCCAACGCCTGGTCCGCCGCTGCGAGCGCGCCCGCCAGGTCGGCGCCACCTTCGCACAGTGCCACGCCGGCGACCACCGACAGCGCCGGATCGTCGCCTTGCAAGGCCTGTCGCAGCGCCGCCAGCGCCGCGGCGAGCGGCGCGCCGTCCGGGGTCGATACGACAAGTGCGAAGTCCGCGCCGTTGAGGCGCCCCAACAGTGGCTGCTGCGCCGCTGGCACCTGCGCCCGCAGCGTGTCGGCCACCGCACGAAGCTGCCGATCGACCGCGGCGTGCCCGGCGCGCCGGTTCAGGCCGTCGAGGTCCTGCACGCGAAACAGCGCCAGCGCCGACGCCATGCCGGCCTGCGACTCGAAACGCTGCTGCGCATCGAGCATGAACTGGCGCCGGTTGGCGACGCCGGTGAGCACGTCGGTCTGCGCCTGCCTGCGCAGCACCTCGACCTGCCTGGCCTGAGCGTCGAACATCGTGCTCAGGCGGTCGACCATCGTGTTCATGCTGCGCGCCAGCGGCCGCAGCTCGGCCACGTCGGGTTCGGCCACGGTGACGAAGCGCCCTTCCTGCACCGCTTGCGCCTGCTGCGCGGCCGCATCCAGCGGACGCCGGATGGCGCGCAGGCCCCAGGCCGCCAGGCCTGCGCCGACCAGCCCCACCAGCGCCAGCAGCTCGGCGGCGCGCAGTCCGGCCCGCCACAAGGCATCGCTCGCGTAGGCCGACTGGCTCACCAGTTCGACCTGCCCGATCGCGCGCCAGCCGTCGGACACCTGCGCCACGCCCGGCTCGGCACGCAGCGGCAGACCGCTGACGAACCAAGCCGGCGCCACCGTGGCTGCGGCCTCGGCCTCGCGGCGAAACGGCGCCCGCCCGTCGCTGCCGGACAAGGCGATGCTGCGGTAGTGGCCGGTGTCGAACTGCGCGGCCAGCACGAGCTCCATCAGCGCCACGTCGCCACGTTGCTGCGACAGCGCCAGCGCCAGTGCCTGCGCGTTGTCGCGGTTCTTCAAGCTGAGTTGTGTTTGCAGCGTGTCGCGCGCGGCGATCAGCGTGGTCAGCACGCCACCCACCAGCGCCAACAGCACCACCAGCACCATCAACAAACTGACACGTCGGATCAGCGACATGGCCGTCCTCCATCGTTGCAACGATAAATCACAGGAATCCCTCGGCTCGCGCCTTGCGCAGCACGTCGCGCCACGGCGACAGGCGCTCGGCCGCATCGCCCATGCGACGCGACCCGTTGCCTTGCCAGAGGCCTTCGCTGTTGAAGCTGAACACCGGCGTCAGATCAGGGCGGCGCGATGCCGGCCGGATGTCGGTGATCAGGTTGTCGAGGATCAGCGGCTCGGCCTGCGCGCTGGCGTAGTACGCCAGCACCATGTGCGGCTGCGAGGGGCCACCCGCGCCATCCGATTGCAGCCGCACGTACACCAGCCGCAACTGCGATGCCGCCACCCCGGTGGCCAGCAGGCTGAAGTACTTGGCGATCGCGAAGTCCTCGCAATCGCCCATGCCCTGGTGCAGCGTCTCCAGCGGGCTCGCCCAGTGGTCTTCGATCCGCCACACCTGCACGTCGTCGCGAAACACGATGCGGCGGTTGAAGAAGCGGTTCACGCCATCGAGCCGCGCTGCGTCGTCGGCCTCGGCCAGGCTGGACAGCAGCGGCTGCAGCACGCGCACGCCCTGCACCGCTTGCGGACTCAGGCGCTGCGCGGCTTGCGACATGCGCTCCACGTCCCAGGCCAGCGGCGCCAGCGACAGCAGCAGCAGCGCGGCAGCCAGCCCCGTGCGCCGCCCGAAGGCGCGACACGTTGCGAAGACGAGGCGCGCTGGCTGTCGCATGGCTTGGAGGACGCGCGCGCGGGGCCCGCGCGGCGGCCGCTGAAGAAGTGCGCGTCCCCCAGGTTTCGTCGCTGGCAGCAAGGACTTGAGCGCCCTCGTCGGCAAGGCGCCACGAACTCGCGCACAGCGTGAAACAAGTTGCTACCAGGTCGTGATTTCCGACGGGTTCGGCGCGGTCGGGCCTCGTCGCAGCGGCGAAACGAGCACCTACACTTGGCCGGTTTGCAACAACGACCGGTCGCGGTGCTTTGGCACGCGCGCAGTTCTCAAGTTCGACATGACGCCGACCGTCCGTTCGATCGCCCTCGCTGCCGCATGCGCCGTGCTGCCGCTGAGCAGCCTCGCGCAGGCCGACGATCCGATGGCCAAGGCGGCACGCAAGGCGCTCGAGACCAACCCGGACGTCACGGCGCGAGTCAACGCGTTGCGGGCATCGCTCGATGCCGTGTCCGTGGCACGCGCCGGCTGGTTGCCGCGGGTCGACGCCGAAGCGGGCGCCGGCCGCACCGATGACCGCATCACCTCGCGCAACCCGGCCAACGGCACGATCGATCACAACGGCGTGGCGCTCAACATCTCGCAGTTGCTGTGGGACGGCACGGCGCTCACCTCGCAGATCCGCCGCCTCGACCATGAGCGCCAGACCCGTTGGTTCGAGTTGCTCGACGTCAGCGAGCTGATCACGCTCGACGCCGTGCGCGCCTACATCGACGTGGCACGCATGCGCCGGCTGGTCGAGTATTCCGAAGACAACTACGTCGATCACCGCTTCTACTTCCAGCAGATCCAGTCGCGTTTTCGCGCCGGTGTCGGCCGCGGCGTCGACGTCGAGCAGGCCTCGGCGCGGGTGGCGCTGGCCGAATCGAACCTGACCACCGACATCTCGAACCTGCACGACGTGGTGGCGCGCTACCTGCGCGTGGTGGGCGAGCCGCCGCTGCAAAAGCCGCCGCGCCCCGCAGCGCTCGGTACGGCGCTGCCCACCACCGCCAGCGAGGCGATGGACGTTGCGCTGCGCAACAGCGCGGCGATCAATGCGGCGATCGAGAACCTGCGCGCGGCGCGTGCCGCCGTCAGCGAGCGCGAGAGCGCGTTCTGGCCCAAGCTGGAGGCACGCGTGCGTGCCGGCAGCGGGCACAATTTCGATGCCGTACCCGACCAGAAGCGCGAGGTCACCGCCGGCGTCGTGCTCAACTGGAACCTGTTCGCGGGCGGTGCCGACCAGGCGCGCGTGCGGCAGCAGACCAACCTGCTGAACCAGGCCGCCGACCAGCGCGACCGGGCCTGCCGCGACGCCCGCCAGAACGCCGGCATTGCCTACAACGACGTGCTCAAGCTCGAGGAGCAACTGCGCACGCTGGACCGCAACGTGCTGGCGATCGAGAAGGCGCGCGACGCCTACCGCCAGCAGTTCGACATCGGACAGCGCAGCCTGCTCGACCTGCTGAACTCCGAGAACGAGCTCTACACCGCCCGCCGTTCCTACGCGAACGCCGACTACGACCGGCTGTTCGCGCAGGCGCGCGTGCTGGCCGCGATGCAGCAACTCACGCAGCGCCTCGGGCTGCGCGCACCGGTGACGGCCTCCGATGCCGGCGCCGACAGCAACTGGAACGCCGGCGACGACACGCCGCAGCGCTGCCCGGTGATGGTGGCCGAGGTGGTGACCACGCCGCTCAACGAGCTCGACCAGCGCGCGCAGCGCCTGCTCAACAACGCCGCCAGGCCGGCGCGCTGAAGACTGCCCCGCCGCCCCGTGCGCGGCACGATCACTCGCAGATGAGCGCCTAGCGCTTGCGCTGCGGCGGCACGTCGGTGCAGGTGCCGTGCGCCACCTCGGCAGCCATGCCGAGCGACTCGCCGAGCGTGGGATGCGGATGGATCGTGCTGCCGATGTCCACGACGTCGGCGCCCATCTCGATGGCCAGGGCCACCTCGCTGATCAGGTCGCCGGCGTGCGTGCCGACGATGCCGCCGCCGACGATGCGATGCGTCTGCGCATCGAACAGCAGCTTGGTGACGCCTTCGTCGCGCCCATTGGCGATCGCACGGCCCGACGCAGTCCACGGAAACAAGCCCTTGGTGATGGCCACGCCGCGCGCCTTGGCTTCGTCTTCGGTGAGCCCGACCCAGGCCACCTCGGGGTCGGTGTAGGCGACGCTCGGGATCACGCGCGCATCGAAGCGGGCCTTGTCGTCGCCCGCGGCCACCTCGGCCGCGACGTGCCCTTCGTGCACCGCCTTGTGCGCCAGCATCGGCTGGCCGACGATGTCGCCGATCGCGAAGATGTGCGGCACGTTGGTGCGCATCTGCACGTCCACCGGGATGAAGCCACGCTCGTTGACGGCGACGCCCGCCTTGTCGGCAGCGATCTTCTTGCCGTTGGGGCTGCGGCCCACGGCCTGCAGCACGAGGTCGTAGCGCTCGGGCAGCGCCGGCGCGCCCTCGCCTTCGAAGCGCACGTGGATGCCGTCGGCCTTGGCTTCGGCGCCCACGGTCTTGGTCTTCAGCATGATCTTGTCGAAGCGCGGCGTGTTGAGCTTCTGCCAGATGCGCACCAGGTCGCGGTCGGCGCCGAGCATCAAGCCGTCGAGCATCTCCACCACGTCGAGCCGCGCACCCAGCGTGGAGTACACGGTGCCCATCTCCAGGCCGATGATGCCGCCGCCGATGAGCAGCATCTTGGCGGCGCGATCGCGCAGCTCGAGCGCACCGGTGGAATCGACGATGCGCGGGTCGTCGGGCAGGAACGGCAGCCGCACCGCCTGCGAACCGGCGGCGATGATGCAGTGCTTGAAGCGGATGGTCTGCTTGTTGCCGGTTTTCTGCTGCGCGCCGCCGCTGGTCTCTTCGACCAGCAGATGGTGCGGATCGGCGAACGAGCCATAGCCGCGCACCACCGTGACCTTGCGCATCTTGGCCATGGCGGCGAGGCCGCCGGTCAGCTTGCCCACCACCTTGTTCTTGTGCGCGAGCAGCTTGGCGTGGTCGACCGTCGGTGCACCGTACGCGACGCCGATGTCCGCGAAGTGCTTGACCTCGTCCATCACCGCGGCCACGTGCAGCAGGGCTTTCGACGGGATGCAGCCCACGTTCAGGCAGACGCCGCCGAGCGTGGCATAACGCTCGACGAGCACGGTCTTCATGCCGAGGTCGGCGGCACGGAATGCCGCCGAATAGCCACCCGGCCCGGCACCCAGCACCAGCATGTCGCACTCGAGGTCGACACCGCCGCTGTAGCTGGCGGCCGCGATCGGCGCGGCAACAGATGCGGCGGGCGCGGCGGCGCTCGCCGACGTCGGGGCAGGAGCCTGCGCACTTGCACCGGCCTCGCCATCGAGCACCAGCACGATGGAGCCCTGGTTGACCTTGTCCCCGAGCTTGAGCTTCAGCTCCTTGACGACGCCGGCGGCGCTGCTGGGGATCTCCATCGACGCCTTGTCGCTTTCCACCGTGATCAGGCTCTGATCGACGGCCACGCGGTCGCCGGGCTTGACCAGCAACTCGATCACCGCGACGTCCTTGAAGTCGCCGATGTCGGGCACCTTCACTTCGATGGCAGGCATCTCAATCCCTCAGCTTGATCGTGTGTGCGCGCACGGGACCATCGGAGTTCTTGTCGAACTCGCAGCCCGCGCGCACGCCGAGCTCGGCCACTTCGCGCGCCGTGCGCGCACGATCGTATTGGGCATACATCGCACCGAGCGCAAAGCTGCGGCCGGAGCCGATGGCCCAGAAACGATCGAACTCGAACACCTCGCGATACGAGTAGACGCCGAAGATGCCTGCCGCGTTGGCGATCAGCACCGTGAACTGGCTGCTCTCGTAAGGGTCGCTGTCTTCCTCCTTGGTGTTGAGGAAGAACTGCTCCTTCAGCTTGGGGTGCAGCTTCAGGAAGGTCTCGAAGACGTCGTCGCGCGAGCCGAGCTTCAGGTCCTGCTTCGGCAACGCGCCCAGTGCGCGCCTCAGCACCGGAAAGTGCGCGGTCGTGCCGGCCATGCCGACCCAGGAGTCGCCGATGCGGAAAACCTTGTCGTTGGCCTCGTAGCCGTGCGCCAAGCGGGTGTCGCCGAAAGTCACCAGCGCGTCGGCCGCCACGGCCACCTGCCCGGCTTTGCGGGCCACGCAAATCGTCGTCACGCTGCCCTCCGCAACGGTGCCCGGACCCCCTTGCTCACAAGAGCACCCGCCGGAAGTCGGCCAGGATGCTGGCCAGGTAGGCGTTGAAGCGGGCTGCAGAGGCGCCGTCGATGACCCGGTGGTCGTACGACAGCGACAGCGGCAGCATCAGACGCGGCTGGAAGGCCTTGCCATCCCACACCGGCTTCATGTAGCCCTTGGACAGGCCGAGGATCGCCACTTCCGGTGCGTTGATGATTGGCGTGAAGTGCGTGCCGCCGATGCCGCCGAGCGAGCTGATCGAGATGCAGCCGCCGCTCATGTCGGCCGGGCCCATCTTGCCGTCGCGCGCCTTCTTCGCCAGCTCGCTCATCTCCTGGCTGATCTGCAGCAGGCCCTTCTTGTCGGCGTCTTTCAGCACCGGCACCACCAGGCCGTTGGGCGTGTCGGCGGCAAATCCGATGTGGAAGTACTGCTTGTAGACGAGCTGGTCGCCGTCGAGGCTGGTGTTGAACTCGGGGAATTTCTTCAGCGCGGCCACCACCGCCTTGATCACGAAGGCGAGCATCGTCACCTTGACGCCGCTCTTCTCGTTTTCCTTGTTGATCTGCACGCGCAACGCTTCGAGCTCGGTGATGTCCGCCTCGTCGTTGTTGGTGACGTGCGGGATCATCACCCAGTTGCGGTGCAGATTGGCGCCCGAGATCTTCTTGATGCGCGAGAGATCCTTGCGCTCGACCGGGCCGAACTTCGTGAAGTCGATCTGCGGCCACGGCAGCAGGCCCGCCAGGCCGGCCCCCGCCGGCGCAGGCGGCGCCGCGGCCTTCTGTGCACCGGTGTGCACGGCACCCGACATCACGCCCTTGACGAAGCCTTGCACGTCTTCGTGAGTGATGCGTCCCTTGGGTCCGCTGCCCTTCACCTCGCCAAGCGGCACGCCGAGCTCGCGCGCGAAGCGCCGCACCGAGGGTGATGCATGCGGCAGTTGCCCCTGCGGCGCCGTGGGCTCGTGGGGCGGCAGCGCCGCGGTCGGCGATGCACGCGGCGCGCCGGCGGCCGGAGCGGCAGCGGGCGCCGTGGCCTGCGGCGCGGCGGCGGCGGGAGCCGCTGCAGCGGTGCCGGCAGCCGCTTCGATGAGCGCCACCAGCGAACCCTGCGAGACCTTGTCGCCGAGCCTGACCTTGACCTCTTTGATCACTCCGGGCTGCGACGCCGGGATTTCCATCGAAGCCTTGTCGCTCTCCACCGTGATCAGGCTCTGCTCGAGCTTGACCGTGTCCCCCGGCTTGATGAACACCTCGATCACCGCGACGTCCTTGAAGTCCCCGATGTCGGGCACACGCAGTTCCGCCACGCCACCGCTTGCCGCGGCTGCACTCGGCGCTGCGGCGGCTGCGGCGGGCGGGGCCGAAGCTGCGGGGGCCGGCGCCGGCGCTGCAGCGGCCGCTGCAGGAGCCGCACCCGCCGCTTGCGCCGCGCCATCGAGCAGCAGCACCAGCGAGCCTTCGTTGACCTTGTCGCCGAGCGCTACCTTCATTTCCTTGACGACGCCGGCCGCGCTCGAGGGGATCTCCATCGAGGCCTTGTCACTCTCCACCGTGATCAGGCTCTGTTCGGCCTTGACCGTGTCACCGGGTTTGACCAGCAACTCGATGACGGCCACGTCCTTGAAGTCCCCGATGTCGGGGACTCGCACTTCCACCGTTGGCATGACTGGTCTCCGCGGGATCGTTGTTGTTCAGGCGTACAGCGGGTTGATCTTGTCGGCCTTGATTCGGTACTTCGCGATCGCGTCGCCCACAGCGGACACCGGCACCGCGCCGTCCTCGGCCAGCGCCTTCAGCGCCGCCACCACGATGTAGTGGCGGTTGACCTCGAAGTGCTCGCGCAGCTTGCTGCGAAAGTCGCTGCGCCCGAAGCCGTCGGTGCCGAGCACCTTGTACGTGCGGCCCTTGGGCAAGAACGCGCGGATCTGGTCGACGTAGCTCTTGATGTAGTCGGTGGCGGCGATCACCGGGCCGGCGTGCTTGGCGAGCTGCTCGGTGACGAACGGCACACGCGGCTTGTCGTTGGGGTGCAGCAGGTTCCAGCGTTCGCAGTCTTGTCCATCTCGCGCCAGCTCGTTGAAGCTCGGGCAGCTCCACACGTTGGCGGCCACGCCCCACTCGCTTTCCAGCAGCTCCTTGGCGAACATCGATTCGCGCAGGATCGTGCCGGAGCCCAGCAGGTTGACGCGCGGCGTCTTCTTAGCACCCTCCTGCAGCAGGTACATGCCTTTGATGATCTGCTCTTCGGTGCCGGGCTTGAGGCCCGGCATCGGGTAGTTCTCGTTGAGCAGCGTCAGGTAGTAGAAAACGTTTTCCTGCCGCTCCACCATGCGCTTCAGGCCGTGCTGCATGATCACGCCGACCTCGTGCGCGAACGTCGGGTCGTAGCTCACGCAGTTGGGGATGGTGCCGGCCAGCACGTGGCTGTGGCCATCCTCGTGTTGCAGCCCCTCGCCGTTGAGCGTGGTGCGCCCCGACGTGCCGCCGAGCAGGAAGCCGCGCGCCTGCATGTCGCCTGCGGCCCAGCACAGGTCGCCGACACGCTGCAGGCCGAACATCGAGTAGTAGATGTAGAACGGAATCATGATGCGGTTGTTCGTCGAGTACGACGTCGCCGCGGCGATCCACGAACTCATGCCGCCCGCCTCGTTGATGCCTTCCTGCAGGATCTGGCCGGCCTTGTCTTCGCGGTAGTACATCACCTGATCCTTGTCGACCGGCGTGTACTTCTGGCCATCGGGGTTGTAGATGCCGATCTGGCGGAACAACCCTTCCATGCCGAAGGTGCGCGCCTCGTCGACCAGGATCGGCACCGTGCGCGGGCCGATCTCCTTGTCACGCAGCAGTTGAGTCAGGAAGCGCACGTAGGCCTGCGTGGTGGAGATTTCGCGCCCTTCCACGGTCGGCTCGAGCACCACCTTGAAGGCCTCGAGATCGGGCACCTTGAGCTGCTCGTCGGCCTTGGTGCGGCGATGCGGCAGGTAGCCGCCGAGCGCCTGGCGGCGCTGGTGCAGGTAGCGCATCTCGGGCGTGTCGTCGGCCGGCTTGTAGAACGGGATGTCGTGCAGCTGGTCGTCGGGGATCGGCATGTTGAAGCGGTCGCGGAACGCGCGCACGTCTTCGTCGATCAGCTTCTTGGTCTGGTGCGCGGTGTTCTTGCCCTCGCCGCTCTTGCCCATGCCGAAGCCCTTGACCGTCTTGATCAGCAGCACGGTGGGCTGGCCCTTGTGGCTGTCGGCGCGGTGGAACGCGGCATACACCTTCTGCGGGTCGTGGCCGCCGCGCTGCAAGCGCCAGATGTCCTCGTCGCTCATCTTGGACACCATCTCGAGCAGCTTGGGGTGGCGGCCGAAAAAATTCTTGCGCACGAAGGCGCCGTCGTTGGCCTTCATCGCCTGGTAGTCGCCATCGACCACGTCCATCATCACCTTGCGCAGGATGCCGTCCTTGTCGCGCGCCAGCAGCGGGTCCCAGTAGCTGCCCCACAGCAGCTTGATGACGTTCCAGCCGGAGCCGCGGAACTCGCTCTCCAACTCCTGAATGATCTTGCCGTTGCCGCGCACCGGGCCGTCGAGGCGCTGCAGGTTGCAGTTGATGACGAAGATCAGGTTGTCGAGCTTTTCGCGCGCCGCCAAGCCGATGGCGCCGAGGCTCTCGGGCTCGTCCATCTCGCCGTCGCCGCAGAACACCCAGACCTTGCGGTTCTCGGTGTTGGCAATGCCGCGCGCGTGCAGGTACTTCAGGAAGCGCGCCTGGTAGATCGCCATCAGTGGCCCCAGGCCCATCGACACGGTGGGGAACTGCCAGAACTCGGGCATCAGCTTGGGGTGCGGGTAGCTCGAGATGCCCTTGCCGTCGACCTCCTGTCGGAAGTTGAGCAGTTGCTGTTCGCTGATGCGGCCTTCCATGTAGGCGCGCGCGTAGATGCCCGGCGACGAATGGCCCTGGATGTACAGCAGGTCGCCGCCGTGGTCCTTGGTCTCGGCGTGCCAGAAGTGGTTGAAGCCGGTGCCGAACATGGTGGCCAGCGACGCGAAGCTCGAAATGTGGCCGCCGAGATCGCCGCCATCGGCCGGATGCAGGCGGTTGGCCTTGACCACCATCGCCATCGCGTTCCAGCGCATGTAGGTGCGCAGCCGCTCCTCGATCTCGATGTTGCCGGGCGAACGCTCTTCCTGATCGGTGGGAATGGTGTTCACGTAGGCCGTGTTGGCCGAGAACGGATGGTCGATACCGGCCTGGCGCGCCTCGTCGATCAAGCGCTCGAGCAGGTAGTGCGCGCGATCGGGGCCTTCGGCTCCGATGACGGCCTGCAAGGCGTCCAGCCACTCTCGTGTCTCCTGCGCGTCGGCATCGTTGGCGGCGGCTCCGAGAACCGAATCGGGCATCGCTGACATGGTGGTCTCCTGGGCGCGGGGGTCGTTTTCGAGAACGGGCCGGAGTGTCGCACAAGGTCTGCAAAATTCCAAATAGTGCGACTCTATTTCTTAATACGGAATGTCTTAACCTGTCTGAATGGGCTTGCTCGCGGCAGCCTCGGATAATCTGCGGCCATGGATCTGCGTTCGGCCCCTTCCAAGCCGGCGGCGCCGGCAGCGTCGTGGGGCCAGCGCCTGATCGGCCGCTGGTGGCGACGCCAGACGCCAGCCCGACAAGACCGCTTCGCGACGCTGGCGCCCCTGGTGTCGGTGCTGCTGTTCCTGGCGGCCATCGTGTCGGCGTTTTGGACCTTGCGCAACGAGGAATTCGAGCGTGAGGCCGAGTCGGTCAAGCGTGACGCCGAGATCGCGCAGCAACAGATCCGCCTGCACCTGATCGAGAACCACGAGCAGCTCGTTCAGTTGGCGCGCCAGATCGTGACCAAGGAGATCGATGCCGAAGAGGCGCAACGCCTGGCGCGCGCCTTCGGCGCCGCACGACCCGAGGTGATGCAGCTCACCTGGCTCGATGCCTTGCGGCGCAAGCGCGCCAGTTATGCCTCGCCGCTGGCAGACGCCGAGACGCATCCGCTGGGCATCAACGAAGGCCGTCTGCCAGGCCCGCAACCGCGCGTGCGCGAGACCGAGTGGGCGTTCATCGCCGCACGCGACATGCGTCAACCGGTGTACTCGCGGCCGTTCAGGGAGGCCATGGGCACCGCGGTGTTCCAGACCCATGTGCCGCTGCTCAACGGCGGCGTGTTCGCCGGCGCCTTGATCGTCGAGTATTCGATCGAAGGCCTGCTGCGCTACTTCGTGCCGCCGGAGGTGGCGCGGCGGCGCGCGATCTCGGTGCTCGACGAAAGCGGCCATGTGCTTGCCAGCACGGTGATCGCATTGCCCGGTCGCGCCAACGAGCAGGCGCCGATCGTGCACGATGTGCCGCTCACGCCGTCGGCCAGCGGCGTGGTGCTGCGCGCCGTCGGCTATCGCACGTCGGCGCTGCTGATCGGCAACACGTTGTTCTGGATGGTGCTGGCGCTGTCGGGCCTGACGCTGTGGATGCTGCTGGGCACCTGGCGCCACATGCGGCGGCGCGCCCAGATCCAGGGCGCGCTGGTGCAGGAGACCAATTTCAGGCGCGCGATGGAAAACTCGATGCTCACCGGCATGCGCGCGATGGACCTCGAGGGCCGCATCACCTACGTGAACCCCGCCTTCTGCGCGATGACGGGCTTCTCCGAGCCCGAGCTGATCGGCCGGTTGCCGCCGTACCCGTACTGGCCGCCCGAGCGCGTGGAAGAAAACTCGCGGCTGTTGCAGCAGGAGCTGCAGGGCCGCAGCCCGGCCGGTGGCATCGAGGTGCGCGTGATGCGCAAGGACGGCGTGCTGTTCGACGCGCGCATGTACGTGTCGCCGCTGATCGATCCGCGCGGACGTCAGACCGGCTGGATGACCTCGATGACCAACATCACCGAAGCCAAGCGCATCCGCGACCAGCTGTCGGCGTCGCACGAGCGTTTCACCACCGTTCTCGAAGGGCTCGACGCCGCGGTCTCGGTGCTGTCGGTGCAGCAAGGCGAGCTGTTGTTCGCCAACCGCTCGTACCGCTTGTGGTTCGGCGCCGATGCGCGCGGCCACTCGCAGCTCGCCAGCGGCAGCCTGCCGCAGCCGCCGTACCAGGCCGACGGCGACGATCACATCGACGGGCTGTCGGGCCTGCCGACGCAGGAGCTCACCAAGACCGGCGCCGACCCGCGCGAGGTGTTCATCGAATCGCTGAACAAGTGGTTCGACGTGCGCTCACGCTACCTGCAGTGGACCGACGGCCGGCTGGCGCAGATGCTGATCGCCACCGACGTGACGGCGCGCCGCCGCGTCGAGGAGCAGGTGGCGCACCAGGCCGAGAAGGCGCAGGTGTCGAGCCGCCTGATCACGATGGGCGAGATGGCGTCGTCGGTGGCGCACGAGCTGAACCAGCCGCTGACCGCCATCACCAACTACTGCAACGGCATGATTTCGCGCGTGCGCGCCGAATCGATCGGCCGCGACGACTTGGTGTCGGCGCTGGAGAAAACCTCGCGGCAAGCCGAGCGCGCCGGCCAGATCATTCAGCGCATCCGAGCCTTCGTGCGCAAGAGCGTGCCGCAACGCCAGAACGCGCACGCCAGGCAGATCGTCGAAGACACGCTCGAGCTGGCGAGCATCGAGCTGCAGCGGCGCAACGTGACGATTCACAGCTACGTGGCGCAACGCCTGCCCGAGCTGATGGTCGACCCGATCCTGATCGAGCAGGTGTTGCTCAACCTGGTGCGCAACGCGGCGGAGGCGATCGACAACGCACAGATGCCGGCGTCGCGCCGTTTCATCGAGTTGCGCGTGGTGCCCAAGCACACCACCGAGGAAGGCGGCGTCGTCGAGTTCAGTGTCACCGACACCGGGCCGGGTTTGCCCGACGAGGTGATCGGCCGGCTGTACGAGGCATTCTTCTCCACCAAGGCAGAGGGGTTGGGCATCGGTTTGTCGTTGTGCCGCTCGATCGTCGAGTCGCACCGGGGCCGGATCAGGGCACAGAACCTCTACAATGGCGCGGCCGTGTCAGGGTGTCGATTCGCCTTCTCACTGCCCGTTGAAATCCAGCCGCCCGTTGCCGCCGACGCGCCTGCCGCAGCGGCCTCCGGCGCGACCGACAACCCAGCCGCAGTCACAACCCCATGAGCCTGATCCCGAAAAAAGGCACGGTCTACGTCGTCGACGACGACGAAGCCGTGCGCGATTCGCTGCAATGGCTGCTCGAGGGCAAGGACTATCGCGTCAAGTGCTTCGATTCCGCGGAGTCGTTCCTGTCGCGCTTCGACCCGCGCGAGGTGGCCTGCCTGATCGCCGACATCCGCATGGAGGGCATGAGCGGGCTGGAGCTGCAAGACCGCCTGCTCGAGCGCAAGAGCCCGCTGCCGGTGGTGTTCATCACCGGGCACGGCGACGTGCCGATGGCGGTCAACACGATGAAGAAGGGCGCGATGGATTTCATCGAGAAGCCCTTCAAGGAAGACGAGTTGCTGCCGCTGGT
Organism: Burkholderiaceae bacterium; assembly: GCA_036520715.1. Taxonomy (GTDB): domain Bacteria; phylum Pseudomonadota; class Gammaproteobacteria; order Burkholderiales; family Burkholderiaceae_C; genus JAEUPI01. The sequence goes on from DATDJF010000167.1 coordinate 21,590, forward strand.
CGAGCGCATGCTCGACCAGGCCCGCGCGTCGTTCAGCCAGCACCAGGAGCAAGCCAGCCGCGATGCCTTGTTGTCGAGGCTGACCACGCGCGAGGCCCAGGTGCTCGAGCGCATCGTCGCCGGGCGCCTGAACAAGCAGATCGCCGACGACCTGGGCATCAGCATCAAGACGGTCGAGGCGCACCGCGCCAACATCATGGAAAAGCTCAACGCGAACACGGTGGCCGATCTGCTGAAAATCGCGCTGGGCGCCACCACCGCACCGGCCAAGGGCTGACCGCCCCCCTTGCGGCGCCACCCTCCGCCAGCAACGCCTGGCGAGCCCATCACCTCATGACGGCGCAACTGATCGACGGCAACGGGTTGGCCGAGCGCGTGCGCGCCGAGGTCGCGCGCAGGACCCATGCCTTGCGCGAGCGCGGCGTGACACCGGGACTGGCCGTGATCCTGGTGGGCGACGACCCTGCCTCGGCCGTGTACGTGCGGCACAAGGTCAAGGACTGCGAGGGTGTCGGCATGCGCTCGCTGCTCGAGCGCTACCCGGCCACGCTGAGCGAGGCCGACCTGCTGGCGCGCGTGCGTGCCCTCAACGACGATGCGAGCGTGCACGGCATCCTGGTGCAGATGCCGCTGCCGCGTCACATCGATCCGCTGAAGGTGATTGCCGCGCTGTCGCCGGCCAAGGATGTCGATGGCTTTCACACCTGCAATGCCGGTGCACTGCTGGTCGGGCAGGCGGGCTTCAAGGCCTGCACGCCACACGGCTGCATGAAGCTGATCGAATCCACCGGCGAGACCGTGCGTGGCAAGCATGCGGTGGTGATCGGCCGCTCCAACACCGTGGGCAAGCCGATGGCACTGATGCTGCTGCAAGCCAACGCGACGGTCACGGTGTGCCACAGCGCCACCTCCGACCTGGCCGCGCACACGCGCAGCGCCGACATCGTGGTGGCCGCCGTGGGGCGGCGCCACACGGTGCGCGCCGATATGGTCAAGCCGGGCGCCCTCGTGATCGACGTCGGCATGAATCGCGACGACGCCGGCAAACTGTGCGGCGACGTCGATTTCGCGGCCGTGCGCGAGGTGGCCGGCTGGATCACGCCGGTGCCGGGTGGCGTCGGGCCGATGACCCGCGCCATGCTGCTGGTCAACACCGTCGACGCCGCCGAACACGCCTTCGCGTCAGCAACGAGCACGAACCGGAGCAGTAATTGATGAGCAACCCGCTGCTGAACACCGACGGCCTGCCCGCTTTCGACCAGATCACGCCCCAACACGTGGCGCCGGCCATCGATGCCTTGTTGAGCGATGCCGAGCGTGCGCTCGAGCGCGCCGGCGGCCCCGACGTGCCCAGCCAGTACGAGGCGCTGTCGGCGGTGCTCGACACCGCGGTGGAGCGGCTGTCGCGCGCCTGGGGCACGGTGGGCCACTTGAACCAGGTAAACGACACGCCGGCGTTGCGCGCCGCTTTCAATGAGTGCCTGCCGCGTGTCAGCGGCTTCTACGCGCGGCTGGGCGCCGACACGCGGCTGTTTGCGAAGTACCGCGCGATCGACCCCGATGCCGAAGGCTTGAGCGAGCCGCGCCGCCGCGCGCTGGCCAATGCCTTGCGCGACTTCGTGCTCGCGGGCGCGCAGTTGCAGGGCCTGGCCCGCCAGCGGTTTCTGCAGATCCAGGATCGCCTCGCCGAGGTGTCGCAACGCTTCGAAGAGCACGTGCAGGACGCCACCGATGCGTTCTCCCTGTATGTGGATGCCGACCGCCTGGACGGTGTGCCCGACGACGTGCGCGCGGCGCTGCGCGCCGATGCGGCCAGCGACGGGCGCGATGGCTGCAAGCTCAGCCTGCAGGCGCCGCGCTGGCTGCCGGTGATGCAGTACGCCACCGACCGCAACCTGCGCGAGCAGCTGTACCGGGCATTTCACACGCGCGCCAGCGACCTGGGGCCGAGCCAGTACGACAACAGCGCACTGATCGTCGAAGTGCTCGAACTGCGGCAGGAGAACGCGCGCCTGCTGCAGTTCGACGACTATGCCGAGCTGTCGCTGACCACCAAGATGGCACGCACGCCGGCGCAGGTGCTGAAATTCCTGCGCGACCTCGCCACACGATCACGCGCGCAGGCCGAGCACGAGCTCGCCGACATGCGAGAGTTTGCGCGCGAGCAGTGCGGGATCCAGGAATTGATGCCGTGGGACCACCGCTTCGTGGCGGAGCGGCTGCGCCAGCAGCGCTTTGACTTCAGCGACCAGGAGGTCAAGCGCTACTTCACCTTCGAGCGTGTGCTCGACGGGCTGTTTCGCATCGTCGAGACGCTGTTCGAGCTGCGCATCACGCCCGACCAGGCGCCCGTGTGGCACGACAGCGTGCGCGTCTACCGCATCGAACGCGACGGCCTGCTGGTCGGCCAGTTCTACCTCGACCCGTTTGCGCGTGCCGGCAAGCGCCCCGGCGCATGGATGGACCACGCGCGCGGCCGCTGGCGCCGCCCCGACAGCGGGCACGTGCTGCAGACACCGGTGGCCAACCTGGTGTGCAACTTCGAGCCGCCGCCGCCCGGACGCGATGCGCTGCTCACCCACAACGACCTCATCACGCTGTTCCACGAGTTCGGCCATGGGCTGCACCACATGCTGACGCGCGTCGACGAGCTCGCCGTGGCCGGCATCGCCGGCGTCGAATGGGACGCGGTGGAGCTGCCCAGCCAGTTCATGGAGAACTTCTGCTGGGAGTGGGAGGTGCTGTCGCGGCTGAGCGCGCACGTCGACGACGCATCGCCGCTGCCGCGCGCGCTGTTCGACAAGATGGTTGCCGCGCGCCACTTCCACAGCGCGCTGGAGATGCTGCGCCAGGTGCGCTACGCACTGTTCGACATGCGCATCCACCACGAGCCTGCGGCGGCGCGGGCCTTCGAGCAGGTGCTCGACGAGGTGCACGCCGAGGTGTCGGTGCTCGATGCCGACCCCGCGCAACGGCTGCCACACAGTTTCTCGCACATCTTTGCCGGCGGTTACGGGGCCGGCTACTACAGCTACAAGTGGGCCGAGGTGCTGTCGGCCGACGCCTACAGCGCATTCGAGGAGGTGGGCCTGTTCGACATCGACACCGGCCGGCGCTACCGGCGCGAGATCCTCGAGGTCGGAGGCAGCCGGGACGCGCTCGACAGCTTCAAGGCCTTCCGCGGGCGTGAACCAAGTATCACCGCCCTGCTCCGGCACCAAGGAATCACTTGAGCCGCGCGCCGGCCTGGGCTAGATTGCCCGGATGACGCCGATGCGACTTGCTCCACTCTCGTCCTGTGCCGCACTGGCGCTGGCCATCGTCGTGCTGCCGAGCCACGCTCTGTTCAAGGTGGTGGCCCCCGACGGCACGGTCACCTACACCGATCGGCCGCCGGCCACGAACGCCGCACGCCCCGCCCAGCGCGGCCAGGGGGCCGCCGCCAGCGACAATTCGGCCGCACTGGCCGCCCTGCCGCTGGAGTTGCGCCAGACGATGGCCCGCTTCCCGGTGACCCTGTATTCCAGCAACGATTGCGCCCCCTGCGAGAGCGGCCGGCGCATGCTGCAGGGCCGCGGTGTGCCGTTCACCGAGCGGCGCGTGGCGAACGAAGACGACGCCGAGGCGCTGAATCGGCTCACCGGCGGCCGTTCGGTGCCGACGCTGACCATCGGCAGCCAGGCTCTGCGCGGCTTTGCCGAGAGCGACTGGCAGTCGTATCTCGACGCGGCGGGCTATCCGCGCGAATCGCTGCTGCCGCGCAGCTACCAGCCGCCACCGGCCACGCCGCTGGTGGACCGGCAACCCGAGGCACCGGCCCCCGTGGCCCGCCCGGCGGCACCGCCTGCGGAGCCGATCGCGGCACCGCCGACGACCGCGCCCTCGCCCACCGGCATCCGCTTCTGACGCGGCGCCCGAGGGCGCCGCTCACGCTCACTCCGGGATCGCGCCCATGATGTAGGTGGCCTCGAGCATCAGGCCCGGCTTGCCCAGCGCACCGAACCAGCGCCTGAAGATCTCCGATATGTTGCCGCTGCGGTAGATCTGCGCCAGCGCCGAGTTGACCGCCAGTCGGAAGTCGTCGTCGCCGCGCGGCAGCACGATTGCGTAGGGCTCGAACGACAGGTCCTCCCCCAGCATCGAGATCGACTTCGGATCCTTCGCCTTCGGTGCCAAGGCCAACAGCAGCGTGCGATCGCTGGCGAACGCGTCGATCTGTCCGGCCTCGAACTGCGCAAGGCCTTCGTCGCGTGTCTTCACCGGCACCACGGTGGCGTTGATCACCGAGCGCTTGAGCGCGTCGTTGACCGCCTTCTCGTTGGTGGTGCCCGGAATGACGCCGATCTTCTTGCCGCCGAGGTCCGACAGCTGGCGCGCACTCGAACTGGACTTCACCAGCACGCCCGTGCCGTCGACGAACGTGTAGCTGGAGAAATTCACCTGCTTGGAGCGCGACAGCGTCACGGTGGTCGAGCCGCACTCCATGTCGGCGCGGCCCTTCTCGACGGCCTCGATGCGGTCTTGCGTCGTCACCGGAACCCACTTGATCTGCATGCCTTCGACGCCGAGCTGCTGCGCGATCGACGCCACGATGCGGCGGCACAGGTCGATGCTGAAGCCGGTCGGCTGCTTGGACTCGTCGACGAACGAGAAGGGCACCGCGTCGCTGCGGTAGGCGACGGCCACCGATTTGGTGGCCTTGATTCTCTTGAGCGCGCCTTCGGACGCCTGACTGTAGCCAAGCACGGGGACAAGAAGCAGGGAAAGTGTCAGGGCGGCAAGGCGCAGCATGAGCGTGTCCGGTGGAGGATGGCGAAGCCGGGAGTCTAGTGGGTCGCCGACGCCCATCAGATCCTGAGCCGCCGCGCCGGCCAGCTTCCGACGGCCGTGGCGGCGCCCACGCTCCAGAACAACACCGCCACGCCGACGGCCGCGCCGGCCGCGCCAAACACCAGCGGCAAGGTGGTGCTCGACAGGTTGATGACGATCGAGCGCAGCGCGATCGCCTCGCCGTGGCGTGGCGCCGGCGTCAGGTGGTGCAGCCCCGACATGATCATCGGCTGCACGCAGCCGAGCGTGACACCCAGCGCCATCGCCAGCGCCGCCATCACCCACGGGTTGGTGGCAAACGGATAGGCCGCGAAGACAAGCCCGGTGCCGACCATCGCCGCTCGCAACACGGTGACCTCGCGCACGTGGTGCGCCAGCACCGGAATCAACACACGCACCGCGGTGACGGCCAAGGTGAAGCTGCCGAGCACGAAACCGATCGTCGAGGCGCTGAATCCACGCTCGTGGCCGAGCACCGGCACCGCGAAGGCATGCACGTCCCAGCACGCCGACAGCAGCAGGTTGACGCCCATCAGGCGCTTGAGGCCCGGCAATGCCAGCAAGTCCCACGCGGTGCCTTCGCCATGCCCGGGCGGGATGTCGGGTCGCCAGGCGGGGACGCGGTTCGCAAAGTGCCACGACAACAACGGCAGCACCAGCAACACGGCGAACGCGACGCGAAAGCCCGCAGCGTCGATCAACAGGCCCGCCAGCACCGGGCCGATCGCGTTGGACATCGAAGGCGCCAGGCCCAACCAGCTGAACACGCGCACACGCTGCACGCTGTCGCTCGCCCAGTGGCCGGCGGTGCGCAGGATGGCGATCAATCCGAGGTTGGTGCCGGCACCGGCCAATACCGCGGCCACGCACAGCAAGGTGAACTGCGGCCAGCCCTCGAACCAGGTGGCGAGCAGCGCGACGGCCCCGCCGATCAGCGACAACACCACCGCCAGCCGCACCGGGCGGTGATACCCATGGCGGTCGGCCATGCGGCCGGCGCGCAACGCCAGCAGCACGGGAGCGAGCGCGAACAGCGCCATCAGCACGCCCACCGCCCACTCGCTGCGGCCGCCGCGCAGCGCCAGCAGCGGCGCCGACATGCGCAAGCCCGCCATCGCGCTGTGCAAACCGAGCTGTCCGATCACCAGCGCGACCAGCAGGCGCGGCGATACCGCGCCGCTTCCAGGCGTGGGGGATTCAGGCACCCGGGGCATCGCCCTTCGCGTCGAGCGGCTCGTCGTCGAGCGCACCGAGCAGCAACTGTTGCGCGTGTGTCTCGGGCAGCGCCTCCACGCTCTTGAGCGCCCGCGTCATCTGGCGCGTGCGCGTCTGCGCCTTGTCGATCGATTCCAGCACGCCCTGGGTCTGGCTCTTGACCCTGGCCAGCGCCTGGCCGAACTTGTCGAACTCCGTCTTCACCGCGCCCAGCACCTCCCACACTTCGGCCGAGCGCTGCTGCAGCGCCATCGTGCGAAAGCCCATTTGCAGGCTGGTCAGCGTGGCCAGCAAGGTGGTTGGCCCCGCGAGCATCACCTTGTGCTCGCGCTGCATCGCCTCGACCAGCCCCGGCCGGCGCAGCGCCTCGGCATACAGCCCTTCCGTGGGCACGAAGAGGATCGCAAAGTCGGTGGTGTGCGGCGCGGCGAGGTACTTCTCGCGGATCGACCTCGCCTCTGTGCGCAGGCGTCCCTCGATCGCCTTGGCCGCATTCTCGGCGGCGATGAGGTCGCCTCGTTCGTGGGCATCGAGCAGACGATCGTAGTCGTCGCGCGGAAACTTGGCGTCGATCGGCAGCCACATCGGCACGCCGTCGCTGCGCTGACCGGGCAGCCGGATCGCGAAGTCGACGCGCGCCCCGCTGCCGGGCACGGTCTCTATCTGCGTGCCGTACTGCTCGATCGTGAACACCTGCTCGAGCAGCCCGGCGAGTTGGAATTCGCCCACCACCCCGCGCGTCTTGACGTTGTTCAACACGCGGTTGAGCGAGCCGACATCACGCGCCAGCCCCTGCATCTCGCCCAGGCCCTTGTGCACCTGCTCCAGGCGATCGGCCACCTGTTTGAAGCTCTCGCCCAGCCGTTGCTCCAGCGTCGCGTGCAGCTTCTCGTCGACCGTGACGCGCATCTGCTCGAGCTTCTTCTCGTTGCCCTCCTGCAGTGCCAACAATCGCGCCTCGACGGCCTGCCGCATCTCGGCCTGGCGGCGCTCGTTGCTCTCGCCGAGCAATCGGAGTTGTTCGGCGAGCACGTCGCTCAGCCGGCGCAGCGAGGCATCGCTGTGCTGCTGCATGGCGGCCACCTGCAGACGGAAGGCATCGATCTGCTCGTTCTGGGTGCGCGCCACGTCACCGCTTTGTGTCAGCAACACCTGCTGCAGCGAACCGAGGTCGGCCCGCGCGGCCTGCGCCTGGCGCCCTATCTCGTCGCGCAGTTCGCGTTCCAGGCGTTCGGTCGGCTGCGTGTCGCTGCGCCGCAAGGCCAGCCACAGCACCCCCGCCAGAATCAACGCGAGCAGCGCGGGAACGATCCATTCGGGCATGGCGCCATTGTCTCAGCCGGCGGTGCGAGGCCGCCGCGCGCGCGACGGGTCTCTTCAGCGCGACGGCGCAGATGCCGCCGCGGCGGCCGCCGGCTCACTGCCCCTGGGCACGCTGCCCGGATGGAAGCCGATGACCGCCAGCATCACGAAGAAGCCCACCACATAGGCCACCGCCACATACCAGCCGTGGCGCAGCCACTGCCCGACGTTGCGCGCGTGCGGGTACATGTTGCACAGCGCCACGCCGGCCGACGAGCCGAACCAGATCATCGAGCCGCCGAATCCGACCGCGTAGGCCAGGAAGCCCCAGTCGTAGCCGCCCTGCTTGATGGCCAGCGCGGTGAGCGGGATGTTGTCGAACACCGCGGACAGGAAGCCCAACCCCAGCGCGGTAGGCCAGGAGGGCGTGGGCAGGTGCTGCACCGGCATCATCGATGCGCACAACACCAGCGACAGCAGGAACACCGAGCCCTTGAACGCACCGGGCAGCAAGCTCCACTCGGGGCGGCGCAGTTTCGTCGTCACGAGGATCGCCACCCACACCGTGGCGCCGAGGAACGGGAACAGATCGGACACCTCGTTGAACCGCAGGTTGACGGTCACGTTGACCGCGACGGCCGCAGTCAGGATGAACGCCACGACGCCCACGCGCGTCCAGTCCACCGGCGGGTGGGCGGCCTCGTACTTCTGAATGGGCGAGAAGCGCTGCTGCTGCAACGACGCCGGGATGCCGAACAGCACCAGCGCCACCGCCGCGCCGATGAACGCCTCCAGCACCTCCAGCGGGCTGATGCCGGCGATCCACATCATCGTGGTGGTGGTGTCGCCCACCACGCTGCCGGCGCCGCCGGCGTTGGAGGCGGCCACGATCGCCGCCAGGAAACCGATGTGCACCTTGCCCTTGAAGACCGTGTGCGCGATCGCGCCGCCGATCATCGCGGCGGCAATGTTGTCGAGAAAGCTCGACAACATGAACACCAACACCAGCAGCACGAAGCAGCCCTTCCAGTCGTCGGGCAGCCAGCGCGGCAACACCGCCGGGATCTCGGTGTCCTCGAAGTGCTTGGCCAGCAGCGCGAAGCCCAGCAACAGCAGCAGCAAGTTGGTCAGGATCACCCACTCGTGCAACAGATGCAGACCGAATCCGCCGAAGCCGGCGCCGGTCTTGAAAGGCGAAAACACGATCTTGTAGAGCGCGATCACGATCGCGCCGCCCAAAGCGATGCGCAGGGTGTGGTGGTGGAACAGGGCCACACCGGCCAGCACGCACGCGAACAGGATGAACTCGACCGAGACCGGGCCGATCGCCGGCCCACTGAATGCGACAGGATTCATCGAGTCTGGTGGCTTGAGTTGGTTGTCGGGTTCGCGCTGGCGCAGCCGCGAGCGAAGTCAGTCCAAAAAACGGGCGAACTGTTCCACAGGTTCGCGCTCGGTGACCAGGGTGTTTTCGATGGCTTGCGGATCGGCCACGCCCATCGACATGCCGCACACCACCATCTCGCCGGCCGGCAGTTGCAGGAAGTCTTCGATCAGGCGATGAAACGGCGCCCACGCCGCCTGCGGGCAGGTGTCGAGCCCCCGCGCGCGCGCGGCGACCATGATGTTCTGCAGGAACATGCCGTAGTCGAGCCAGCTGCCCTTCTCGAGCACCCGCTCGATCGTGAAGATCAGTCCGACCGGCGCGTCGAAGAAGGTGTAGTTGCGGGCGTGCTGGCGGTGCATGCGCTGGTGGTCGGTCTTGCCGATGCCGAGCAATCCGTAGAGGTCCCAGCCGACCTTGCGGCGGCGCTCGATGTAGGGGCTGACCCACTGCGTGGGGTAGTAGGCATATTCCTGCGTGTGCGCATCGCGCTGCGCAGGGTCGTCGTAGGCCTGGCCGACGCGCCGCGACAATTCGGCGCGCGCCTGGCCGGTGAGCACGGTCACGCGCCACGGCTGCGTGTTGGTGCCCGACGGCGCACGCGCGGCCACGCGCAGGATGTCGCGCACGGTCGCGAGTGGCACCGGCGTGTCGAGGAAGGCACGCACCGAGCGCCGCGAGGTGATCGCGGCGTCGACCGCCGCCATGTCGGGTGTGCCGTTCATGCACCCTCCGCCCGCAATGGAGCGAGCGCCGTCAACAACGGCTGGGGCAGCGCCACCGGGCGGCGGCTGCCGCGCTCGACGTACACGTGCACGAAGTGCCCCGACGCCGCGCAGGTGGCCGCCGCATCGGCGAACAGAGCGATCTCGTAGCGCACACTCGAGCGGCCGACGCGGCCGACCCGCATGCCGGCCTCGACGGTGTGCGGATACTCCAGCGGCGCGAAAAAGTTGCAGTGGGTCTCGACCACCAGCCCGATCACGCCGCCGCCATGGATGTCGAGCGCATCGCGATCGATCAGGTAGCTGTTGACCGCGGTGTCGAAGAAGCTGTAGTAGACGGCGTTGTTGATGTGGCCGTACACGTCGTTGTCCATCCAGCGCGTCGTGATGCGGGTGAAGAACGGATAGACATGGCGGGGTTCGGCGATCGGTCTTTCGCTCATGCGGCGGATTGTTTCATCGAATCGACGGCGGGCTCGCGCCGGGTCATCCGATCGCGCTGCCACAGCGCGGCGCTGCGCGTGGCTTCTAGCACCGTGCGCAGGTGCACCGCCACCGTGGTGTCGATGTCCGCGCCATAGCCGCCGGCCATCGACACGGCTACCGGGATGCAGCGTTTGCGCAGCGCATCGAAGACGCGCCGGTCGCGCTCGGCCAGGCCATCGAAGGTCAGCTTCAGGCGCCCCAGTCGATCGCCCTCGTGTGGATCGGCGCCGGCCAGGTAGAACGCCAGATCGGGCGGTGTGGCCGCGAGCCGGGTCCACACGGCCTGCAGTGCCGAATCGAGGGACTGCAGGTACTCGCCGTCGCCGCAACCATCGGGCAACTCGACGTCGAGGTCGCTGCTCGCCTTGTGCACGGGAAAGTTTCGTTGCCCGTGCATCGACAGCGTGAACACGGTCGGGTCGTCGGCAAAGATCGTCGCGGTGCCGTCGCCCTGGTGCACGTCGAGATCGATCACGAGCACGCGCAGCAGCGACCGCTGGTGGCGATGCGACTCGGCCTGCATCAGTCGCGCGGCCACCGCGGTGTCGTTGAACAGGCAAAAGCCCGCGCCCCGGTCGGCGTGCGCATGGTGGGTGCCGCCCGCCAGTTGCACGGCGACACCGTCGCGCAGTGCCGCGCGGGCGGCACAGATGGTGGCGCCCACCGAACGTCGTGCCCGCTCGGCCATCGCCGGCGACCACGGCAGGCCGATCGCACGTTGCGCCTGTGCCGACAGCAGCCCGTGGCTGGCGTCGTGCACGTAGGCCGGGCTGTGGGCGAGCGCCAGTTCGCCATCGCTGGCCGGTGGCGCCTCGATCAACCGCATCTCCGGGCAGGCCTGCAGCACGCGCTCGCGCAGGCGCGCGTACTTGGAGATCGGGAAGCGATGGCCCGGCGGCAGCGGGATGCCGAAGCGATCGCAGCAGTAGACGTGCACCGGGGCAATTGTCGCTGGCGCCCCGGAGCGCCTTCCTGCCCCGGTACCACCCGGCATCGCGCCGGCCTGCCTAGAAGACCCTCCCTAGATTGCTGCATTGCACCAAATGAGTCTTGCAATCGTCGGCCAGGTGCCTATACTTCGGCTCATGTTGCGGTGCAGCATGCATCCAACGAGCCCCGAAACACCCCCACTGGAGAACCACATGATGACCGTTGAACAAGTCGTTGCAGCCAACAAGGCGAGCGTCGAGACCCTTTTCGGCCTGACCAACAAGGCCTTCGAAGGCGTCGAGCGCCTGGTCGAGCTGAACCTGCAAGTGGCCAAGGCCGCGCTGAGCGAAGTCGCCGAAGGCACCAAGGCCGCGCTGTCGGTGAAGGACGCCCAAGAGCTGCTGTCGCTGCAAGCCGGCTTGCTGCAGCCGAGCGCCGAAAAGGCCGTGGCGTATGGCCGCCATGTCTACGACATCGCCGCCACCACCAATGCCGAAGTCGGCAAGGTTGCGGAGGCGCAAGTGGCCGAGCTGCAGAAGAAGTTCCTGGCCGGCGTCGACGGTGCGATCAAGAACGCGCCGGCCGGCACCGAGAGCGCCGTGTCGCTGGTCAAGTCGGCCATCGCCGCTGCCAACAACGCCTACGAGAGCGTGCACAAGGCCGCCAAGCAAGCCGCCGAGATTGCCGATGCCAACATCCAGGCGGTCACCGCCACGGCGGCCAAGGCGACCTCTGGTTCCAAGAGCAAGCGCGCCTGACCTGCGCCGAATGATTGAACCGATGCTCCAGCGGAGCATCAGAGCTCGAGCGGCGCCGGCGGCGCCGCCTTGCTGAAAGGTTGTCTCCTCGGTACCTCTCGAAATCCCCTTTCAAGGTACCTTCGGCCCGGTGGCTTGCCATCGGGCCTTTTTCATGGGCGGACGAATCCCGCTTCAGACCGCATCAGAATACATATAGAAGAACTAAATTCTTCCCCCGAATAACGACGATCCCTAGAGTTCGGCTCGCGCGCGCGGATGTCGTGCGCCGCCAAAGAACGAGATTGCTCAGGGATCATGGACTGGATTGCCATCGCCAGCGGCTTCGCAGTGGGAGCCATCGTCGGCCTCACCGGGGTGGGCGGCGGGTCGTTGATGACGCCGCTGCTGATCGGCGCTTTCAAGCTCAACCCGGCGGTGGCGATCGGCACCGACCTGTGGTTTGCCGCCATCACCAAGTCGGGCGGCGCGTGGGCGCACCACCGGCATGGCCACGTCGACCGCCGGATCACGCTGCTGCTGCTGGCCGGCAGCCTGCCGGCGTCGGTCGCCACCATCGCGTGGATGCACTGGTCCGGCCTCACACGCAGCGGGATGGCGATGCTGACCTGGTCGCTGGGCATCGCGCTGTTGCTGACGGCGGTGACGGTGGCCTATCGCAAGGCCTGGCATGCGGTGGGGCTCAGGCTCGAGCGCTGGCTGCCGGAGCGCCGCAAGGCGATCGCCACCGTCGCGAGCGGCGTGGCGCTGGGTGTGCTGGTGTCGCTCAGCTCCATCGGTGCGGGCGCGATCGGTGCCACGTTGATCCTGCTGCTGTATCCGAGGCTCCCCGCGCAGCGCCTGGTCGGCACCGACATCGCGCACGCCGTGCCGCTCACGCTGGTGGCCGGCATCGGACACGCGAGCCTGGGGCACGTCGACTGGCAACTGCTGGTCTGGCTGCTGATCGGCTCGCTGCCCGGCATCTGGATCGGAGCACAACTGACCAAGGCCTTTCCGGAGCGACTGGTGCGCACGCTGCTGTGCGTATCGCTCGTCACCGCGGGCCTGAAGGTGATGGCCTGACATGTACCGCTACAACGACTTCGATCGCCACTTCGTGAAGGCCCGCGCGGCCCAGTTTCGCGACCAGTTGCAGCGCCACCTGGCCGGCGAGCTCGGCGAGGAGGAGTTCCGCCCGCTGCGCCTGCAAAACGGCTGGTACGTGCAGCGCCACGCGCCGATGCTGCGCATCGCGGTGCCGTACGGCGAGCTGTCGAGCCGCCAGTTGCGGCAGCTCGCGCTGATCGCGCGCCGCTTCGACCGCGGCTACGGCCACTTCACGACGCGGCAGAACCTGCAGTTCAACTGGATCCCGTTGCCCCGGGCCGCCGACGTGATGGAGCTGCTGGCCGAGGTCGACATGCACGGCATCCAGACCAGCGGCAACTGCGTGCGCAACATCACCAGCGATGCCTGGGCCGGCATCGCGCCCGACGAGGCGGTCGACCCGCGGCCGTACTGCGAGATCCTGCGCCAGTGGAGCACGCTGCACCCGGAGTTCGCGTTCCTGCCGCGCAAGTTCAAGATCGCCGTCACCGGCGCCGCCGAAGACCGCGCAGCGATCGGCTGGCACGACATCGGCCTGCAACTGCTCAAGAACAGCACCGGCGAAGTCGGCTTCAAGGTGCTGGTGGGCGGCGGCATGGGGCGCACGCCGGTCATCGGCACCGTGGTGTCGCAGTTCGTGCCGTGGCAGGAGATCCTCGTCTTCGTCGAGGCGATCCTGCGCGTCTACAACCGCTACGGGCGCCGCGACAACATCTACAAGGCGCGCATCAAGATCCTGGTCAAGGCCGAGGGCGAGCGCTTCGTCGAGGCGGTGCAAACCGAGTTTCGCGCCATCCTCGAGCGCGACGCCGGCGGGCGCGAGCATCTGATCCCGCAGGCCGAGTGGGAACGTGTGGCCAGCCATTTCGAAGTCCCGGCCGGTGTGCGCGCGCACGCGGCGCAGGCCAGCGACAGCGTCGCAACAGAAGGCGACATTCCGCTGGCCTATCAGCGCTGGCTCGAGCGCAACGTGCACGCGCATCGCCTGAACGGTCATCGCGCGGTCACGCTGTCGCTCAAGCGCGCCGGCCAGGCGCCGGGCGACGCCACCGCCGACCAGATGGATCTCGCGGCCGCGCTCGCCGATCGCTTCAGCCACGGCGAGCTGCGCGTCACGCACGACCAGAACCTGTTGTTGCCGTGGGTGCGCGCGAGCGACCTGCGCGCGCTGTGGGAAGCGGCCCGCCAGGCCAGCTTCGCGACGCCGAACATCGGCCTGCTGACCGACATGATCGCCTGCCCCGGTGGCGACTTCTGCGGCCTCGCCAATGCACGCTCGATCCCCATCGCCGCCGCCATCCAGGAGCGTTTCGACGACCTCGACCTGCTGTACGACATCGGCGACATCGACCTGCACATCAGCGGCTGCATCAACTCCTGCGGGCACCATCACAGTGGCCACATCGGCATCCTCGGCGTCGACAAGGACGGTGCCGAGTGGTATCAGGTGACGGTGGCTGGCTCCGATGGCTCCACGCTGTCGGGCGCCGCGGTGCCCGGCAAGGTGATCGGCCCGTCGTTCGCCGCCGACGAAGTGCCCGATGTCATCGAAGCGCTGATCGAGACCTACCGCGCCCAGCGTGTGGCACCCGAGCGCTTCATCGACACCGCGCGGCGCGTCGGCGTGCCGGCGTTCCGTGCCGCCGCCGACGCCGTGCGCCGCGCCACGGCGCACGCAGAGGCTGCGGCATGATCACGAAGGCCACCATGCAGTTCGTCGACACCGCACAAGACCCCTGGCAAACACCGGGTGTCAGCGTGGCACCGTTTGCCCGCGCGCTGCTTTCGCTCGAGCAGTGGTCGGCGTTGCGCAACGATTGGCCGTCGTCGTTGCCGGTCGGCGTGGTCGTCGCCAACACGGTCGATGTCGAGAGCCTGGCCGACGACCTGCCGCGCTGGTCGCTGCTGGCGCTGCAGTTCCCCAAGTGGACCGATGGCCGCGCCTACAGCCAGGCCCGCTTGCTGCGCGCCCGCCTGCGCTACACGGGGGAGGTGCGCGCCACCGGCGAGGTGCTGGTCGACATGCTGCCGTTGCTGCAGCGAAGCGGCTTCGATGCCGTCTTGCTGCGTCCCGACCAGAGCCGCGATGCCGCGCATCGCGCGCTGCGCTTCTTCGCCGGCCACTACCAGGGCGACGTGGTGCAGTCGCGGCCGCTGTTCGCCCGCATCGAGGCGTGAGCACGATGTCCAGCGCCATCACCCTCTACGCACACGAAGTGCCGGGCTTCGGCGATCGCGTGGCCCATGCAGCTGCGCTGCTGCGCGCCACGGCCGCGTTGCATCCGGGCCGCATCGTGCTGGCCTCCAGCCTGGGCGCCGAAGACATGGTGCTCACCGACCTCATCGCCCGCGAGCGGCTGCCGATCGCAGTGGCCACCCTCCAGACCGGCAAGCTGCACGCGCAGACCCTGGCCCTGGTGCAACGGGCCGAGCAGCACTACGGGCTCACCATCGAGTTGCACGAGCCGGGCGCCGAGGCCGTGGTGCACTTCGTGCAACGCCACGGCGACGACGTCATGTACCGCTCCGTCGAGTTGCGCAAGGCCTGCTGCGCACTGCGCAAGCTCGAGCCGCTGGAGCGCCTGCTGGCCGGCCGCACCGCGTGGGTCACCGGATTGCGGCGCGAACAGTCCGGCACGCGGGCCGCCGTGCCGTTCATCGACACCGATGAACACGGCCGCACCAAGCTGAGCCCGCTCGCCGACTGGTCGTGGAACGACGTCTGGCACTACATCGCCAGCCGTCAGGTGCCGTACAACCCGCTGCACGATCAATTCATGCCGAGCATCGGCTGCGCGCCGTGCACACGCGCCATTGCGGTCGGCGAAGACTTCCGCTCGGGGCGGTGGTGGTGGGAGCAAGACGATGCCAAGGAGTGCGGGCTCCACGTGAGTTCGCCCGCCGGCAACGTCACGGCGCTGCCGCGTCATGCCAACGCCAACACACAGAGGGCTCCGGCATGAACGCCCCCGTCCAACTCGACCAACTGCTGCCGCAGATGGACCAAAGCCACCTCGACTGGCTCGAGGAGGAGGCGATCTTCATCCTGCGCGAGGTGGCCGCGACTTTCGAGCGCCCGGCGCTGCTGTTCTCCGGCGGCAAGGATTCGTGCGTGGCGCTGCGGCTGGCCGAGAAGGCCTTCAAGCGTTCATTGGGCAACGGCCGCTTCACCGGCCGGCTGCCGTTCCCGCTGCTGCACGTGGACACCGGCCACAATTTTCCCGAGGTGATCCAGTTCCGCGACCAGCGGGTCGCCGAGATGGGCGAGCGCCTGGTGGTGGGCCACCTCGACGATTCGATCGCGCGCGGCAGCGTACGCCTGGCCGACCCGCTGGAGTCGCGCAACGGCCATCAGAGCGTCACGCTGCTCGAGGCGATCGACGAGCATCGCTTCGATTGCCTGATCGGCGGCGCGCGGCGCGACGAGGAGAAGGCGCGCGCCAAGGAGCGCATCTTCAGCCACCGCGACAGCTTCGGCCAATGGCAGCCCAAGGAGCAGCGTCCGGAGTTGTGGACCCTGTTCAACACGCGCATCCGCCCGGGCGAGCATTTCCGCGCCTTCCCGATCAGCAACTGGACCGAGCTCGACGTCTGGCTGTACATCGCGCGCGAGCAGATCCCGCTGCCGGCGATGTACTACGCGCATCAACGGGATGTCGTCCGTCGGCGCGGCCTGCTGGTGCCGGTGACCGATGTGACGCCGCCGCACGCCGGCGAGGCAATCGAGCGCCTGCAGGTGCGCTTTCGCACGGTCGGCGACATGACCTGCACCTGCCCGGTCGAGAGCCCGGCCGCCAACGCTGCCGAGGTGGTGGCCGAGACGCTGACCGTCACCATCAGCGAGCGCGGCGCCACGCGCATGGACGATCGCACCTCCGACGCCTCGATGGAGCGGCGCAAGAAGGAAGGGTATTTCTGATGTCCGCCGTGCTCGACGACGAACCGCAGGTGGTGCCCGCCGCCACGCCCACGGCCGACCACCGCGCGCTGCGCTTCCTCACCGCCGGCAGCGTCGACGACGGCAAGAGCACGCTGATCGGCCGCCTGCTCTACGACAGCCGCGCGATCCTTGCCGACCAGCTCGACACGCTGCACGCCAGGGCCGCCGGCGAGCCGATCGACCTGTCTCTGCTCACCGATGGCCTGGAGGCCGAGCGCGAACAAGGCATCACGATCGACGTCGCGTTCCGCTACTTCGCCACCCGGCGGCGCAAGTTCATCATCGCCGATGCGCCAGGGCACGAGCAGTACACCCGCAACATGGTCACCGCGGCGGCGGGCAGCGACGCCGCCGTCGTGCTGGTCGATCTCACCAAGATCCAGTGGCAGGCCCCCGTGGTCGAACTGCTGCCGCAGACGCGGCGGCACGCGTTGTTGGCACGGCTCTTGCGAGTTCCGAGCATCGTGTTTGCCGTCAACAAGATCGATGCGGTCGACGACCCTGGCGCGGCCTACCAGGCGGTTCGCGCGGCTCTGCAGCGTTTCGCGCACGATGCCGGCATCCCCGTCGCCGGCATCGTGCCGGTGTCGGCGCTGCGCGGCGACAACGTGACACAACCGCTGCGTGCGCCGTGGTTCAACGGCCCCAGCCTGCTCGAACTGCTGGAGCAACTGCCGACCACGCAAGAGAGCAGCGACGGCCCGCTGGCGATGCCGGTGCAATACGTCGCCCGCGATGGCGATGGCGTCGGGCACCAGGCGCGCACGCTGTGGGGCCGCATTGCGCGCGGCCGGGTGCAAGTGGGAGATGCCGTGCAGTTGCTGCCTGGCGGCCACAGCGCGCAGGTGCACGCGCTGCTGCGAGCCGGGTTGTCCGTCACTTCAGCGAGCGCCGGCGAGTCGGCCGGCCTCGTGCTCGACCGCCAGCTCGACGTCTCGCGCGGCGACTGGATCGCTGCACCGGATTCGCGGCACGAAAGCCGCACCTTCACGGCCACGCTCGCCTGGCTCGACACCGAGCCCGCGCAGGTCGGCCGCCGCTACTGGGTGCGCCACGGCAACCGCTGGGTGCAGGCGCGAATCACCGCCATCGAGCATCGGCTCGACATCCACACGCTGCGGCCCACCGATGCCCACCAACTCGCGGTCAACGACATCGGCGAGGTCACGGTCGATTTGCAGCAGCCGCTGCCGCTCGAGCCGTACGCGAGCAATCGAGTCGGCGGTGCGCTGATCGTGGTCGATCCGGCAAGCCATCGCACGAGCGGTGCGCTGCTCGTGCGCGATGTCGGGTCCGCTGCCTGACCATCGGGCCCGCAGAAAAAAATGAACCCTGGAACCGTGGTCTTCGTCGGTGCCGGCCCGGGCGCCGCGGAGTACATCACCGTGCGCGGCGCGCGCTGCCTCGCGCAGGCCGACGTGGTGTTGCACGACTCGTTGACCGATCCGGCGCTGCGCCAGTGGGCGCCGGGCGCACAGTGGATCCACGTCGGCAAGCGCGGCTATCGCGATTCCACCGTGCAGACCGAGATCAATGCGCTGATGCTCAAGCATGCATTGGCCGGCGCTCGCGTGGTGCGGCTCAAGGGCGGCGATCCCAGCGTGTTCGGCCGCCTCGAGGAAGAATTGCAGGCCCTGCACGCCCATGGTGTGGCCACCGAGGTGGTGCCCGGCGTCACCGCTGCGCTGGCCGCGGCCGCGGCCAGCCAGCGCCCGCTCACGCGCCGCGGCAGCGGACGCACCGTGAGCTTCGCCACCGCCGTCACGCAATCGGGCGCAGTGGCCGCGGGGCGCAGGGCCGACACCGAGGTGTTCTACATGGCCGGTGCACGATTGGGCGAGTTGTCGCGCCGCCTGCAGGCCACGGGCTGGCCGCCGGAGACGCCGGTGCACGTGGTGTCGCGCGCGCTGTGGCCCGACCAGATCGCCAGCGACCACACGTTGGGCGAACTGGCAAGCGCCGCTGTGCTGCACACCGGCCGCCCGGCGATTGCGACAGTGGGCGTCGGTGCGGCGCCGGTGGCGCCTATTCCCTTGCCGGTTGAGCGGCATCAACCGCCGGTGGCCAGCCCCGAGCCTTAAAATCACGTGGTCCGCGCAGCGTCCGGCTGCAGCCATGCGACGGCGCCCCACCCGGCGTAGCCGAGCGGCACTCACTCTCTACAGATCCGAACACCAACCATGACCCACGTCGTCGTCGAATCCTGCATCCGCTGCAAGTACACCGATTGCGTGGACGTCTGCCCGGTCGATTGTTTCCGCGAAGGCCCCAACTTCCTCACCATCGACCCCGACGAATGCATCGACTGCGCGGTGTGCATCCCGGAGTGCCCGGTGAACGCCATCCTGCCGGAGGAGGACGTGCCGCAGGAGCAGCAGCACTTCATTCAGCTCAATGCCGAGTTGGCGAAAAAATGGCCCAGCATCACCAAGCGCAAGGCGGCGCCGGCCGATGCCGATGAATGGAAGGACCGCAAGGACAAGCTGTCGCAGTTGATCCGCTGAGCCACCATGGATCAAAAAGTCGACACCTCCGCGCCACCGGCGGCCAGCCTGCCCGAAGGCGCGATCGAAACCGATGCCGTGATCATCGGCGCCGGCCCCGTGGGGCTGTTTCAGGTGTTCGAGCTCGGGCTGCTGGAGATCAAGGCCCACGTCATCGACTCTCTCGCGCACGCCGGCGGCCAGTGCATCGAGCTGTACCCCGACAAGCCGATCTACGACATCCCTGCGGTGCCGGTGTGCACCGGCCGCGAGTTGACCGAGAGCCTGCTCAAGCAGATCGCGCCGTTCAAGGCCACGTTTCACCTCGGCCAGGAGGTGAGCGTCGTGCGCAAGCGCGACGACGGGCGCTTCGACGTCGAGACCAGTCGCGACACGCGGTTGATCGCCAAGACCATCTTCATCGCCGGCGGCGTCGGCTCGTTCCAGCCGCGCACGCTGAAGGTCGAGGGCATCGAGCGGCACCGCGACACGCAGCTCTTCTATCGCGTGCGTGACCCGTCGCTGTTCGCCGGCACGCGCATCGTCATCGTGGGGGGCGGCGATTCGGCACTCGATTGGGCGCTCAACTTCGCCGGCGACGGCCACCACAAGGCCGGCCACGTCACGCTGGTCCACCGGCGCGACGGATTTCGCGCGGCGCCGGCCAACGTGGCGCGCATGCACGAGCTGTGCGCGGCCGGCAAGATGCGCTTCGAGATCGGTGAGGTGTCCGCCTTCGACGAGTCCGACGGCCGCATCACTGCCGTCACCGTGAGTAGCGGCGGCGCCAACGCGCGCGCGCTGCCGTGCGACGCCGTGCTGGTGTTCTTCGGCCTCAGCCCACGGCTGGGCCCGATCGCCAACTGGGGGCTGACCATCGAGCGCCGGCAGATCGCCGTCGACACCGAGCGCTTCGAGACCAACGTGAAGGGCATCTTCGCGGTCGGCGACGTCAACACCTATCCCGGCAAGAAGAAGCTGATTCTCTCGGGCTTTCACGAGTGCGCGCTGGCCGCTTTTGCCGCTGCGACCTACGTGTTCCCCGACAAGCGCATAGCGCTGCAGTACACGACCACCAGCCCCAAGCTGCACAAGGTCCTGGGCGTGGATTCGCCCGTTTTCGACTGAGTGGCATCCGCTGCCAAACAAGAAGCCACCCTCGGGTGGCTTCTTTCATTTCCGCCCAGCT
>DATDJF010000168.1:0-18795 GCA_036520715.1 Burkholderiaceae bacterium
GAACACCAGCAGGTGGCCCGACAGCGACAGGCAGGCCAGTTGATCGTGCTCGGCGGCCACCGCCACCGGGGGCAGCAGGTGGTCGCCCGCCTCGACCGACAGGAACGCCTTGCCGCCGCGCTGCCGGCTTTGCATGTCGGACGCCTGGGCTCGCAGGCCGAAGCCGCCGGTGTTGGCCAGCATCAGCAGGGTGTCACCAGACCCCGCGAAATAGTGCGCCGCTTGCGTGCCGCTCTCCAGTTCGATCAGAGAGGTGATCGGCTGGCCGTCGCCGCGCCCGCCGGGAAGCCCCGACACCGCGACGCTGTAGACGCGGCCGTTGGAGCCGAACACCAGCAGCGTGTCGACGCTGCGGCAGGGGAACGTGCCGTAGAACTCGTCGCCGGCCTTGAAGGCCAGCGTCGCGGGGTCGACCTCGTGGCCTTTCATCGAGCGCACCCAGCCCTTGCGGCTGACCACCACGGTGACCGGCTCGTCGACCACGCGGATCTCGGCCACCGCCTTCTTCTCGGCCTGGATCAGCGTGCGGCGCTCGTCGCCGTGCTGCTTGGCGTCGGCTTCGATCTCCTTGATCACGGTGCGCTTGAGGGCCGCGGCGCTGCCGAGGATGTCTTCGAGTTTGCCCTGTTCCTCGCGCAGTTCCTTGAGTTCCTGCTCGATCTTGATCGCTTCGAGCCGTGCCAACTGGCGCAGCCGCAGGTCGAGGATGTCGTCGGCCTGACGGTCGCTGAGCTTGAACTTCGCGATCAGCGCCGGCTTGGGCTCGTCGCTCTTGCGGATGATGCGGATCACCTCGTCGATGTTCAGCAGCACCAGCTGCCGGCCCTCGAGGATGTGGATGCGATCGAGCACCTTCTGCAGCCGATGCTGCGAGCGCCGTTGTACGGTGGCCTGGCGAAAGGCGATCCACTCCACCAGCACCTGGCGCAGGCCCTTTTGCGTGGGCTTGCCGTCGCCGCCGACCATCGTGAGGTTGATCGGCGCGCTGGTCTCCAGGCTGGTGTGCGCCAGCAGCGTGGCGGCGAGCTCGGCGGGGTCGACGGTGCGCGTCTTGGGCTCGAACACCAGGCGGACCGCGGCCTCCTTGCCGGACTCGTCGCGCACGGTGTCGAGCACCGCGAGCACCGTCTGCTTCAGCTGCACCTGATCCTGCGTCAGCGCCTTCTTGCCGGTCTTGACCTTGGGGTTGGTGAGTTCCTCGATCTCTTCGAGCACCTTCTGCGCGCTGGTGTAGGGCGGCAGCTCGGTGACCACCATCTGCCACTGGCCGCGCGCCAGGTCTTCAGTCTTCCAGCGCGCGCGTACCTTCAGCGAGCCGCGGCCGCTGGCGTAGGCGGCACGAATGTCCTCGTCGCTGCTGATGATCTGGCCGCCGCCCGGATAGTCGGGGCCTGGCAGCAATCCGAACAGGTCGTCGTCGGCGAGCTTGTCGTTGCGCAGCAGCGCCACCGCCGCGGCGGCGACTTCGCGCAGGTTGTGGCTCGGCACCTCGGTGGCCAGGCCCACCGCGATGCCCGATGAGCCGTTGAGCAGCACGAACGGCAGGCGTGCCGGCAGCAGCGCAGGCTCGTCGGTCGAGCCGTCGTAGTTGGGCACGAAGTCGACCGTGCCTTCGTCGAGCTCGTCGAGCAGCAGGCGGGCGATCGGGCTCAGGCGCGCTTCGGTGTAGCGCATCGCCGCCGCGCCATCGCCATCGCGGCTGCCGAAGTTGCCGTGGCCGTCGACCAGCGGATAACGCTGCGAAAAATTCTGCGCCATGCGCACCAGCGCGTCGTAGGCCGCGGTGTCGCTGTGCGGGTGGAACTTGCCAAGCACGTCGCCCACCACGCGCGCGCTCTTCACCGGCTTGGGCGCGCCGCCCGCGCCGAAGCTCAGCCCCATGCGGTGCATCGAGTACAGAATGCGGCGCTGCACCGGCTTGTTGCCGTCGCAGACGTCGGGCAGCGCGCGGCCCTTGACCACCGACAGCGCGTACTCGAGATAGGCGCGCTCGGCGTACTCGGCCAGCGAAACGGCGTCGGTGCCGTCGGCCGGGGGCATCAGCGAGAGTTGTTCAGGCATCTAGAATTTACTTTAACTTTAGTTCGGAAAGCGCTCTCGCAGCTTCAGTTTCCAGAATTTTCCGGTCGACGTACGAGGGATCGCATCGATCACCTCGTAGCGGTCGGGCAGTTGCCACTTGGCAAAGCCATGCTTGAGCAGATGTTCGCCCAGCGCGGCGGCCGTGGCGCTCTGGCCGGGCTTGAAGGCCACGCAGGCCAGCGGCCGCTCGCCCCACTTCTCGTGCGGGATCGCGATCACCGCCGCCTCGGCCACGGCTGGGTGGGCCATCAACGCGTTCTCGAGATCGACGGAAGAGATCCACTCGCCGCCGGACTTCACCAGGTCCTTGGTGCGGTCGGTGATGCGCAGGTAGCCCAGTTCGTCGAGCGTGGCGACGTCGCCAGTGCGCAGCCAGCCGTCGTCGGTGAACTTGTCGGGCGGCGAGCCCACGCGGTGGTAGGCCCCGGTGATGAACGGCCCGCGCACCTGCACTTCGCCCATCGTCTTGCCGTCCCACGGCGCGAACGCGCCGTCGTCGGTGCGCAGGCGCAGTGACACCAGCGGCACCACCATGCCGCCGGTGGCGGCGCGCCGGATCTGCTCGTCGTCGCCGGCGTCGCGCAACTCGTTGCGCGGGTAGACCACGGTGGCCAGTGGCGACGTCTCGGTCATGCCCCAGCCTTGCTGGATCGTGATGCCCTGGCGCGCGAAGGCGCGGATCAAGGATTCCGGCACCGCGGCGCCGCCGACCAGCGAGCGCATGCCGGTGGGCAGCTTCCAGCGCGTCGAGCCCTCGGCCAGCGCGCGCTCGTAGGTCTGGATCAGGCTCAGCCAGATCGTGGGCACGCCGAGCGACATGGTCGGCGGCTCCTGCGTCATCAGGTCGAGCAGGTCGTCGGGGTGCAGGTGCGGACCGGGAAACACCAGCTTGGCGCCGTGCATCACCACGCCGTAGGGGATGCCCCAGCAGTTGGCGTGGAACATCGGCGTCGCCGGCATCACGACGTCGGTGTTGCGCATGCCCCAGTAGTCGGCGGCGCTCGCCACCAGCGTGTGCAGCATCGTCGAGCGGTGCGAATAGACCACGCCCTTGGGCCGCCCGGTGGTGCCCGACGTGTAGCACATCGCCACCGGGTCGTTTTCGTCGTGCGGGACGTAGTCGAAGCCCGACGCATCGGTGTCGGCGAGCAGCGCTTCGTAGTCGATGAATTGCGCGTCGACCTGGGCGCCGGAGAACGGGAACACGATCACCTTCTCGAAGTGGTGCAGCGGCGCGAACTGCCGGTACAGCGGCAGCAGGATGTCGTCGACGATGAGGAAGCGGTCCTGCGCGTCGGCGGCGATCCAGCCGAGCTCGTCGGGCGACAGCCGCAGGTTCAGCGTATGCATCACGCCGCCGGCCGCCGGAATGCCGAAGTAGCACTCCAGGTGGGCGTGGTGGTTCCAGCTCAGCGTGGCCACGCGGTCGCCGCGCTGCAAACCGAGCTTCAGCAGAGCGGCGGCCAGGGTGCGCGTGCGTGCGGCGTACTCGCCGTAGCTGTGATGGCGCAGCGACTTGTCGGGCAGCCGCGAGACGATCTGGTTGCGCGAGAAGATCGTGCGCGCGCGCTCCAGCACGTCGTTGAGCGACAGGCGGACGTTCATCATCGTGGCCTGCATGGTGAATGTCTCCTCGGCTGCCATCACGGATGAAGTTTCATCTGCTGCACGCTGCGCGACTGGCGCCGCTGCAGCAAGGCCCAGTACAGCTCGAGCACCTGCTGCACGTGCGCGCGCGTCTCATCGATCGCCGGCATCTGGCCGCCGCTGCGGCGCACCGCTTCGTTGCCGGCGCTCCACGCGGCCAGCGCGATGTCGATGCGCTGGTGTCGCCTGATCAGGTCGGCCATCAGGCGCGCGCCGACACCGATGTTGGTGCGCGGCTCGGCCAGGCGCACGGCGAGGTCGCGCTGGTCGTCGCCCTTGGGCATCAACGGGGCCGCCGTCGCCGGCATGATCTGCATCAGCCCCACCGCGCCGCGCGGCGACACGGCGCGCTCGTTGAAGCCCGACTCCACCGCGATCAGCGCGTTGATCAGTTCGCGGTCCACGCCATGGCGCGCGGCAGCCTCGCGCACCCAGGGCTGCACGCGCTTGACCTCGGGGGCGATCTCCAGCCAGGTGAGGATGGCCGACGCCGAGGTGGTCTTGCCGGGAACCTTGATGGCGGCGGGCGCCGAGGCGGCGGCATCGCCGATCACCAGGCTGTAGCGCGAGTCGAGCTGCCGGTCGGCGAAGTGCGCCACGCCGTCGCCGTCGACGTAGCCCCACAGCGCGGCCTGGGCGAGCGCGGCGGCGCTGCACAACCCGAGCGCGAGCGCACGGCGCTTCACCTGGGCTCCTGCCCCAACGCCACGCGCGCCGCGTATTCGCGGTCGAGCAGGCTCATCACGATCAGCGAGTCGTAGCCGTCGGCGCCGTTGATGTTGACGCGCACGCTCTCGCGCAGCCGCCCTTCCTCGACGAAACCTTCGCTCTGATACAGCGCGAGGGCCCGCGTGTTGAGCTGCTTCACGTCGAGCCAGAAGCGATGGGCGCGCAGGTCGCGAAACGCCATGCGCTTCAACTGCCGCACGCACTCGCGCCCGAGGCCCTGGCCTTTGGGCTGCAGCACCACCCGTTTCAGCTCGACGCTGCCATGCGGGTTGCGGCAGCCCTGCAGGATCACGAAGCCCGCGGCGTCGTAGCCCTCGCCGGCTTCGACGATGAAGTGCCGGAAGTCCGGAAAACGCACTGCGCCCTCGTGCTGCGTGCGCTCCCACGGCGTGATGAACGGCAGGTTCTGCGCGTCGGTTTCCACCGAGATCACGAAGTCGAGGTCCGAGAGCATCGTCGGCCGCAGGCGCAGCCGTTCGCGGATCTCAGACATCGAGGTCCACCGTGTCGGCTTTCAGTTCCATCAATTCGCGGCGCGCCTGCGCCTCGCCCTTGCCCATCAACCGCGTCAGCGACAACGCGGTGGCCTCGGCGCCGAGGTCGCTGAACACCACCTGCAGCAGCCGCCGCGTGTCGGGGTTGAGGGTGGTCTCCCACAGCTGCTCGGCGCTCATCTCGCCCAGGCCCTTGAAGCGGCTGATGGACCAGCTCGAGTCGCGTGCCCCCTCCTTGCGCAGCTTGTCGAGCGTGGCGGTGAGCTCGCCCTCGTCGAGCGCGTAGATCTTGGCGGCCGGCTTCTTGCCGCGCGCCGGCGCATCCACCCGGTACAGCGGCGGCTTGGCCACGTGCACGTGGCCGCGCTCGATCAGCTTGGGGAAGTGGCGGAAGAACAAAGTCAACAGCAGCACCTGGATGTGCGAGCCGTCGACGTCGGCGTCCGACAGGATGCACACCTTGCCGTAGCGCAGGCCGCTGAAGTCGGGCTCGTCGTCGGGGCCGTGCGGGTCGATGCCGACGGCCACCGCGATGTCGTGGATCTCGGTGTTGGCGAACAGGCGGTCGCGCTCCACCTCCCACGCATTGAGCACCTTGCCGCGCAGCGGCAGGATCGCCTGCGTCTCCTTGTCGCGGCCCGCCTTGGCCGAGCCGCCGGCGCTGTCGCCCTCGACCAGGAACAACTCGTTGAGCATCAGGTCGCGGCTTTCGCAGTCGGTGAGCTTGCCCGGCAGCACCGCGACGCCCGAGCCCTTGCGCTTCTCGACCTTCTGGCTGGCGCGCTGGCGCGTCTGCGCCTGGCGGATCACCAGGTCGGCGAGCTTGCGCCCGTGCTCGACATGCTGGTTCAGCCACAGCTCGAGCGCGGGCCGCACGTATTGCGCGACCAGGCGCAGCGCGTCGCGGCTGTTCAGCCGCTCCTTGATCTGGCCCTGGAACTGCGGGTCGAGCACCTTGGCGCTCAACACGAAGCTGGCGCGCGCGAACACGTCCTCGGGCATCAGCTTCACGCCCTTGGGCAGCAGCGCGTGCACCTCGACGAAGGCGCGCACCGCGGCGAACAGGCCTTCGCGCAGCCCCGCCTCGTGCGTGCCGCCGGCCACCGTGGGGATCAGGTTGACGTAGCTTTCGCGCAGCGGCTGGCCTTCCTCGGTGAAGGCCACGCACCAGGCCGCGCCCTCGCCCTCGGCGACGTTCTCGGTCTCGGCCCCGGAGGCGAACTGTTCGCCTTCGAACAGCGGAATCACCGGCTCGCCGGTCAGCGACTGCGTCAGGTAGTCGCGCAGGCCACCCTTGAAGAGCCACGTCTGCTTGTCTTCCTTGCCGCCGGCCTTTTCGTAGGCGAGGCTCACCGTCACGCCCGGCATCAGCACCGCCTTGCTGCGCAGCAGGTGCATCAGGTCCTGGCGCGGCAGCTCGCTGCTCTCGAAGTACTTGGGGTCGGGCCACACACGCACCGTGGTGCCGTGCGTGCGCTCATCGGCCTTGGCCTTGCGCAGCTTGAGCTTGTCGACCACGTCGCCGCCGGCAAACGCCATCGTCGCCACCTGGCCGTCGCGCACGACGGTGACTTCCAGCCGCTTGGCCAGCGCATTGGTGACGCTGACGCCCACGCCGTGCAGGCCGCCGGAGAAGCTGTAGGCGCCGCCGGCACCCTTGTCGAACTTGCCGCCGGCGTGCAGGCGTGCGAACACGATCTCGAGCACCGGCACCTGCTCTTCGGGATGCATGCCGAACGGGATGCCGCGGCCGTCGTCGGCCACCGAGACCGAGCCGTCGCCGTGCACCGTGACGCCGATGCGCTTGCCGTAGCCGGCCAATGCCTCATCGGCCGCGTTGTCGATCACCTCCTGGATCACGTGCAGCGGGTTGTCGGTGCGCGTGTACATGCCGGGCCGCTGCTTGACCGGCTCGAGCCCCTTGAGGACGCGGATCGACTCTTCGGCGTACTTGCCTTGCTTGGTTGCCATGGCGCGGGATTATGGCTACCCCCCAGGCCTTCCACGTCAGCGCTGGTAGCGCGCCATCGTCAGGCCGTCGAGGTCGATCTCCGGCTTTCGCCCAGACACCAGGTCGGCAATCACGCGGCCGGTGCCGGCGGCCATCGTCCAGCCGAGCGTGCCGTGGCCGGTGGCCAGCAGCAGGTTGGACAGCGGCGTCGGCCCGATGATCGGGGTGCCATCGGGCGTCATCGGCCGCAGGCCGCACCAGAACTCGGCGCGCGTCAGATCGCCGCCGCCGGGGAACAGGTCGGTCACCACGTGAGTCAACGTGTTGCGCCGCGGCTCGCGCAGCGCCAGGCTGTAGCCCGCCAGTTCGGCCGTGCCGCCGACGCGGATGCGGCTGCCCAGCCGGGTGACGGCGACCTTGTGCGTCTCGTCCATGATGGTCGACTCGGGCGCACGCGCCGGGTCGACGATCGGCAACGTGATCGAGTAGCCCTTGACCGGGTAGACCGGAATGCGCAGCTTCAGCGCCTTCAGCATCAGCGGCGTGTAGCTGCCCAGTGCCATCACCACGGTGTCGGCGCTCAACATGCCGGCGGTGGTGCGCACCCCGCTCAGGCGCTCGCCGTCGCGCTGCAGCCCCAGGATGGCGGTGTCGTAGCGCAGGCGCACGCCACGGCTGGCCGCCATCGCGGCCAGCCGCTGCGTGAAGAGGTGGCAGTCGCCGGTTTCGTCGCCGGGCAGGCGCAGCGCGCCGACGAACTTGTGCTGCGTCTCGCGCAGGCCCGGTTCGACGCCGACGAAGCCGGCGCGGTCGAGCACTTCGTACGGCACGCCGTAGTCGCGCAACACGGCGATGTCCTTGGTGATGCCGTCGAGTTGTTTTTGCGTGCGAAAGAGCTGCAGCGTGCCCAACGCACGTTCGTCGTAGCTGATGCCGGTGGCGGCGCGCAGCTCCTTCAGGCAATCGCGGCTGTATTCGGCGATCGGCACCATGCGGCTCTTGTTCAGCGCGTAGGCGCGGCGCGTGCAGTTGGCGAGCATCATCGCGCCCCAGCGCCACATCGCCGGGTCGAGCAGCGGCCAGATGACCAGTGGGCTGTGCTGCATCAGCATCCATTGGATGGCCTTGACCGGCACCCCCGGCCCCGCCCAGGGTGACGAATAACCCGGCGAGACCTCGCCCGCGTTGGCGAAGCTGGTCTCCATCGCCGCGGCGGCGCGGCGCTCGACCAGTTCGACCTCGTGGCCGGCCTCGGCCAGGTAGTAAGCCACCGAGACGCCGATCACACCGCCGCCGAGAACGAGTACCCGCATCGCCCCTTCTCCCGGTTCGCGCCCTCACCTCGCGCGGCCCAACTGTACCGATCGCCGCTGTGTGGCAGTGTCCCGATGCTTTGGGCTAGATTTGTCCGCATGCATGCTTGCGCGCCCGATACGCCGTCACCGTGGATCGTGCGCTGGGCTGATGCGATCACGCCGCAGGGCAGCGTGCTCGACCTGGCGTGCGGCTCCGGACGCCACGTGCGCTACCTCGCCGCGCGCGGCCTGCGCGTGACCGCCGTCGACCGCGACCGGAATGCGCTCGCGCATGTGCAGGGCGAGGCCGCCGAAGTGATCGTGGCCGATCTCGAGGCGGGCCCCTGGCCGTTGCAAGGCAGGCGCTTCGACGCGGTGGTCGTCACCAACTACCTGTGGCGTGCGCTGCTGCCGGCCATCGCGGCCAGTGTGGCCGAAGGCGGCTGGTTGCTTTACGAAACCTTTGCGCTCGGGCAGGAACAATTCGGCCGCCCGACGAATCCGGACTTTCTGCTGCGCCCGGGGGAGCTGCTCGGCGCCGCCAAGGATCTGCAGGTGATCGCGTACGAAGACGGCGTGGTGCAGTCGCCCGCGCGGCGCGTGCAGCGGCTGGCCGCCTGGCGCCCGGGTCCCGCAGGTGCGCTGCCGCCGTCGCTGTAGCCGATGGCCCTAGAATTGCAACTCGAAGCCGAGACCACCATGAAGCCCATCGCAGGCAGCATCGTCGCCCTGGTGACGCCGATGCTCGACAACGGAGACATCGATTACGCCGGTCTGCGGCGCCTGATCGACTGGCACGTCGCCGAAGGCACCGACTGCGTCGGCGTGGTCGGCACCACCGGCGAGTCGCCGACCGTCACCGTCGAGGAACACTGCGAGATCATCCGCGTCGCGGTGGAGCACGCGCGCGGGCGCGTGCCGATCATGGCCGGCGCGGGGGGCAACTCCACGCAAGAGGCGATCGAGCTGTCGCGCTTCGCCAAGAAGGTGGGCGCCGATTGCACGCTGCAGGTCGTGCCGTACTACAACAGGCCGTCGCAGGAAGGCATCTACCGGCACTTTCGCGCCATCGCCGAGGCGGTGGACATTCCGATGGTGCTGTACAACGTGCCTGGCCGCACGGTGGCCGACATGCAGCACGACACGGTGCTCAAGCTGGCGCAGGTCGACGGCATCGTCGGCATCAAGGAGGCCACCGGCAACATCGAACGCGCGGCCTGGCTGATCAAGCAGGCGCCGCGCGGCTTTTCGATCTACTCCGGCGACGACGGCACCGCGATCGCCCTGATGCTGCTGGGAGGCCACGGCAACGTCAGCGTCACCGCCAACGTGGCGCCGCGGCTGATGCACGAGTTGTGCATGGCCGCCATCGAGGGCCAGGCGCGGCGCGCCGCCGAGATTCACTTGAAGTTGCTGCCGTTGCATCGGCAGTTGTTCTGCGAACCGAGCCCCGCGCCCACCAAGTGGGCGATGGCCCGCCTGGGCCTGTGCGGCGCTGCCTTGCGGCTGCCGATGGTCGCGCTGTCTGCCGCTGGCCAGGCGCAGGTGGAGCAGGCATTGCGCGAGGCCGGCCTGGTTTGACAATGCGCCCGCGGCGCAACACCGGCGCGTGATGGCGCGGCCGGGTTTCTGGAGACACGCGTAGTGACCGTTCGTTCTGCTGTGAAGCGCTGGGCCGTGGGTGGCTGTGTGCTGGCCGTCGCCGCCTGCTCGAGCTTCGAGTCGTTCATCGCCGGCGACAAGATCGACTACAAGAACCAGTCGGCCAAGACGGCGCCGCTGGAGGTGCCGCCGGATCTCAGCCAACTCACCCGCGACTCCCGCTACCAGCCGCAAGGTGGCGTGATCAGCGCCAGCGGCATGCAGTCCACCGCCGCCACGGCCGCTGCCACCACGCCGGTGGTGGCGCCGACCACGGTGGGCGACTTGCGCATCGAGCGCGATGGCAACCAGCGCTGGCTGGTGACAACGCTGCCGCCCGAACAGCTGTGGCCGCAGTTGCGCCTGTTCTGGACCGAGTCGGGCTTCAGCCTCGCGGTGGACGAGGCACAGACCGGCGTGATGGAAACCGACTGGGCCGAGAACCGCGGCAAGATCCCCATGGATGGCCTGCGGCGTCTGTTCGGCGGCATCATGGATCCGTTCTACTCCACGGGCGAGCGCGATCGTTTTCGCACCCGGGTCGAACGCACGGCCACCGGCAGCGAGGTCTACATCACCCATCGCGGCATCGAGGAGTACATGTCCACCGACACCAGGGATCTGGCGGTGTGGCGCAATCGGCCGAACGATCCTCAGCTCGAGGCGGCGATGTTGGTGCGCCTGATGGCCAAGTTGGGCAGCAAGCCCGACGCCGCGCGTGCGCAGGTCGCAGCGGCTTCTGCGCCCGTGGGACGGGCGCGCGTGGTCAAGGGCGAGCCGGGAGCCACCTTGGAGTTCGATGAATCATTCGACCGCGCGTGGCGCCGCGTCGGCCTGGCGCTCGACCGCAGCGGATTCACCGTCGAAGACCGCGATCGTTCGGGTGGTCTGTACTTCGTGCGCTACATCGATCCCAAGTACGCGGGCCAGGAAGAGCCGAACTTCCTTTCCAAGCTGTTCAGCTCCGGCAACAGCGCCAGCGGCCCGCAGCGCTACCGCATTGCCGTGAAGCGCGCAGGCGAGAAGACCCAGGTTGCGGTGCTGTCGTCGCAGGGCGCGCCGGAGAACAGCGAAACCGGTCAACGCATCGTCGGATTGCTGGTCGACGAGCTGAAGTAGCGTCGCTGCAGCGGCACGAAGCAAACAAGCCGCCCGCGGGCGGCTTGTCGACGTGAAACGGCGCTGCGCTTACTTCTTCATCGCGGAAGCAGCGGCTTCGGCAGCCTTGGCCGCCGCATCGGTGGCCGCAGCAGCCGCGCCGGCGGCCGCCGAGGCGGCCGCGTCGGCAGACGAGGTGGTGGCAGCCGCCGCGGGCGCTGGCGTGGTGGCGGGCGCTGGTGTGGCGGCCGCAGGCGCGGCCGGGGTCTCGGTCTTGCCGCAGGCGGCCAGCGCGACGGCAGCCACCAGGGATGCCAACAGGAGCGACTTCTTCATGCTTGTCCTTGATCGAAGGGGATTGAAGCGGTTCGTGGGATGGATCTCACCGGCACGCAGCGCGCGTTGCAGGCCCGGGCAGTGCCAGGCCGTGCGGTGTCCAACCGAACATTATATTCGTCGAGCCCCTCACGCCTTCAAAGGCCGAGCACGGTGACCGGCCAGGCCGGCTCGCAGCGTGACGCGAGCGTGTCGATGCGCTCGCGCTGCAGCACCCAATCGCGCCTTGCGGTGGTCCAGCGCGCCCGCCAATGTTCGCGGTCGAGCAATTCCAGGTAGCCGACGTCGAACAGCAAGACCGCCGGCATGCCCGACGGATCGAGTTCGGTCGGGCTCATGCATTGCACCGCATGCGCGAACGGCTTGCGCCACGCGGCAAATCGCGGCTGCCGCCGCTCGATGAGATCGAAGCGGGCGCCGATCAGGTGCAGGCGCCGCCCCGGCAATTGAATCCAGCGGGTCAGCGCGTCGATCACCTCGGCCTGGTCGAGTGGCCAGGCGGAGAAATCGATGTCGACCAGCGTGATCTCGCGGCCCGACGAGGGGTCGAGCGACGCCAGCAATTCACTGGCCAAAGCGATGAACTCGCTGCGCGACGAAGCGCTCCTGCCCTGTGCTGCCTCATCGTTCATGGATCCACCCCGACGACAACCACTGTTGCACGACCTCGCGTGCCGCCCGGCTCAAGCGGCGCACGTCGGTGGCCGGCAGCACGCGTGTGTCGGCCAGCCGCCGCAGGCATTGTGCGTCGCCTCGCGCCACGCGCACGGCCTCGCCGTTGACGTACACGTGGCGTGCGTCATACAGCATCCGGGTGCGCCGGTTCAACTCCAGCGTGCGCGCGCCGAGCGCCTGCGCCGGCGGACCTGGTTCGAACCACACACGTGCCTTGGGCTCGCTCAGCCATTGCCCCAGTGCGCGCTGCAACGCCTGCGGATCGCGGCTCGCGCGCTGCCAGGCGGCACGCGCGAACGACTGCATCGCCGGCGGAATGAGCGCGGGCGCCGCGGTGGCCGCGCTCGCACGATCGCTGTACAGGGCACCGCCGTCGCGCGAATCGGCGGCGGAGTCGGCCATGCCGAGCATCAGCGCCTGGGCCAGTTCGGCGGCCCGCGGCGCGCGAAAACCGATCGATGCGGTCATGCACTCGCCCACCGCCACGCCGTCGTGGCCCCAGCCGGGTGGCAGATACAGCATGTCGCCGGGCTCGAGCAGCCACTGCTGGCTGGGCTCGAAGCGGCGCAGCAGCTTGAGCGGCGCACCCTCGACCAGCGAATCGTCGTGCACCGGCCCGATGTGCCAGCGCCGCCGGCCCTGCAACTGCAGCAGGAACACGTCGTAGGCGTCGACGTGCGGCCCGACACCGCCGCCGTCACTGGCGTACGAGATCATCAAATCGTCGAGCCGCGCATCGGGCACGAAGCGAAACGGCCGCAGCATCCGATGAGCGGCCTCGACGAACAGATCGACGCCTTGCACCAGCAGCGTCCAGCCCGCTTGCCGCAACGGCGGCAGGCTGCGCCGGGGCAACGGCCCGTGTCGCACCGTCCAGCGTGCACCGACGCGGCACACCAGGCGTGATTCGACGTCGGGGTCGGCGGCCAGCGCGAGCAGTTGTGTGCGCGTCAGCGGCGGCTCAGGCTGCGGCCACGCGGCGCGCACCAGCAACGGCTTGCGCTGCCAGTGCCGGCGCATGAACAACGCGGGCGACAAGTCGCCGAGCAGCGGTGTCGGTGCCTGCAAGTCCACGCCGCATTGTCGCCGCCACGTCCGGCGGCACCGCCGCCCTGTGCGATCATGTTGCGATGGAGATCGTCGCGCCGTGCGTCGTCACGCTGACCTGGGTGCTGCACGACGCGCAAGGCCAGGCGATCGACGAGTTGCAGGAGCCGCTGGAGTTTTTTTTCGGCGGCGACGATCTGCTGGCCAAGGTGGAAGAGGCGTTGGCCGGGCAGGCCGCGGGCTTCGAGGCGACGCTGCACCTGGAGCCCGAGAACGCATTCGGCGACTACGACGCCGGCAAGGTGTGCTTCGAGGACCGCAGGCTGTTCCCGGCCGACCTGCAGGAAGGCATGCAGCTCGAGGGCCTGCCCGAGGGTGCGCGCACGCCCGGCATGCCCGCCGACACGCTGTACACCGTGACCGAGATCTACCCGTCGCACGTGGTGCTCGACGGCAACCACCCGTTGGCCGGCATCGCGCTGCGCCTGGAGCTGAAGGTGCACGACGTGCGCGAGGCCACCGCCGCCGAGGTGGAGCAGCGCAGCGTGGCCGGCGACTTGTTCTCGGTGGCCGATGCGGCGCCGGGCTCGGGGACGCTGCACTGACGCAGACGCAGCGCGCGCCACCGCGCGCGCGTGCTCACAACGCGCCGGTGGAGCCGAAGCCTCCGGCGCCGCGCGCGCTCTCGTCGAACGTGGCGACGCGGCGAAACTGCGCCTGCACCACCGGCACGATCACCATCTGCGCGATGCGCTCCAGCGGCTGCACGGTGTAGACGGCGACGCCGCGGTTCCAGCAGCTCACCATCAGCGGCCCTTGGTAGTCGCTGTCGATCAGTCCCACCAGGTTGCCGAGCACGATGCCGTGCTTGTGGCCCAGGCCCGAGCGCGGCAGCAGCATCGCGGCCAGGCCGGGATCGCCGATGTGGATCGCCAGACCGGTGGGAATCAACGTGGCCTGCCCGGGTTCGAGCACGATCGGCGCGTCGATGCAGGCACGCAAGTCCAGGCCCGCGCTGCCGGCAGTGGCATAGGCAGGCAGATGCCCGGCCACTCGCTCGTCGAGCACACGCACGTCGATCACGGTCAAGGGTGGGACTCCAATCGAATCGAGATCTCGCGCACCAGCTCGCGCGCCAGGCTCAGCTTGTCGGCGCTCGGCAACTGCCGCTCGCCCTGCGCATCGACCAGCAGCAGCGCGTTGTCGTCGCGGCCGAAGGTGGCCGGGCCGATGTTGCCGACGATCAGCGGCACGTTCTTGCGCTTGAGCTTCTCGCGCGCGTTGACCGCCAGGTCGTTGGTCTCGGCGGCGAAGCCCACGCAGTAGGGGCGCTGCGGCAGGTGCGCGACGGCCGCCAGGATGTCGGGGTTCTCGGCCAGCTCGAGCGCGGGTGCGGTGTGCGTGCCGTCTTTCTTGATCTTGCGCTGCGCATAGCTGGCCGGGCGCCAATCGGCCACCGCGGCGGTGGCCACGAACACGTGCTGCAGCGGCGCCAGCGGCAACACCGTGTCGTGCATCTGCTGCGCACTGGCGACGTCGATGCGGCGCACGTGGCGAGGCGTCGACAGGTGCACCGGCCCTGACACCAAGGTGACGTCGGCACCGGCCTCCTGCGCCGCGCGCGCGATCGCAAAGCCCATCTTGCCGCTCGACAGGTTGGTGATGCCGCGCACCGGGTCGATGGCCTCGAACGTCGGTCCGGCGGTCACCATCACGCGGCGGCCCGCCAGCAGCTTGGGCTGCAGCGACGCGATGACCTCTTCGCACAGCTCGGCGGCCTCCAGCATGCGGCCGTCTCCGATCTCGCCGCAGGCCTGGTCGCCACTGGCGGGGCCGAGCACCAGCGCGCCGTCGGCCTGGATGCGTGCGACGTTGCGCTGCGTGGCGGGATGGGCCCACATCTCGCGGTTCATCGCCGGTGCCACCAGCAGCGGACAGCGCTCGATCGGCCGCGCCAGGCAGGCCAGGCTCAGCAGGTCGTCGGCCGCGCCGTTGGCGAGCTTGGCGATGAAGTCGGCCGACGCCGGCGCCACGATCAGCGCATCGGCGTCGCGCGTGAGGTTGATGTGCGCCATCGCGTTGGGCTCGCGGGTGTCCCATTGGCTGGCGTACACCGCGCGCCCGCTCAACGCCTGCATCGTCACCGCCGTGATGAAGGCTTCGGCGGCCTGGGTCATCACCACCTGCACGGTGGCGCCTGCCTGCACCAGCTCGCGCGTCAACTCGGCCGCCTTGTAGCAGGCGATGCCGCCGCTCAAACCGAGCACGATGTGCCGGCCCTGGAGATGCAGCGTTTCAGACATGGCGCGCAATGTAGCAGCGGCCCGCGACCGGCCCGCGTCAGCGCGCGCCGGCGCCGTGGCACTTCTTGAATTTGAGGCCGCTGCCGCAATGGCACGGGTCGTTGCGGCCCGGTTGTGCCTCGACGCGGCGCGTCGACGGCTTCGGCGCATGGTCCACCCAGTACAGCCGCAGTCGCTGAGCGGCCAGGCAGGCGGCATCGATCTGCGCGTCGCGATCGACTGGCGGTGACGCGTCAGCGGCGGCGGGCGCCTGCAGGTCTTGAATGCAACGCATCGCGTCGTGGAAGCGGCTGGCATCGCTGGCATCGGACGCCGGAGCCACCCAGTCGGCCGCGAAGTGCTCGACCGCCGCCATGAAGCCGCGCGACCAGGCGACCCCGGGACGCAACTCATCGGCCGCCTGCTCGGCGCTGCCCAGCCCCTGCGCCACGAACGCTGCGCGGTCATGGTCCTCGTAGGCCACGATCCAGGGCGCGAGCAGCACGCTGTCCGGATCGTCGACCAGGTTCTCGGCATCGAGTTGCTGCGCCAGTTCGCTCCAGCGCGACGACAGCGCGCGCTGCGCCTGGCGGGCATCGAGCGGGTCGGCGAAGACGCGCGCAAAGGCGTCGCCCAGCATCGCGGGCAGCCACTGGTCGAGCGCGATCGCGCGCGGCCCGGCCAACACGCCGGTCAGAAAGCCGTCGACCCATTCGGGCGATATCCGCCCGTCGAACCCGCCGAGCCGCCAGCACACCCGCTCGTAGTCACTGTCCAGCGCCTGCGCTGTGGCAGCCTCCGCATTCATCGGTTCTGAATCCTTCGAATTGGTTGTCTACTTGAACCGCAGGCTAGCTTCGTGTCGAACCGGATGCCAGCAGGTCATGCACCCATCGGCGGGCCTCGTCGCCGGCCCAGTCGACCGCACCGACGATCTGATGCAGCGGCCGCCCAGACCGATCGACCATCACGGTGGTGGGAAACACCCTCGGCGTCCACGCCTTGGTCGCCGACCCGTCACGATCGAGCAGCACAGGCAGCGCCAATGGTACGCGCTCGAGAAAACGCCGGATGCCGGGCTCGGTCTCCTGGTAGTTGACGGTCAGCACCACGAGGTCGGCGCGATGCCGCTTGGCGAGCGCTTCCAGCGAGGGCATCTCCTCGCGGCACGGTTCGCACCAGGTGGCCCAGAAGTTGAGCAGCACCGCGCGGCCCTGCAGCGACGTCAGGTTCCAGGGTTTGCCGTCGAGGTCGTTCAGCGACAGCGGCGGCGCCGGACGTGTGGCGGCCCACGGCCGCACTTGATAGGCTCTCGCGCTCGCGGCCCATGCGAACAGTGTGCACAGCAGCGCACGGCGTTTGAGCGTGTGAATGCCATCCATGCGCAGCCTGACGGCGTGCACTGTACGCCACGGCCGCCAGCCGCGGGTCTGGCGGGGCATCACGGCGTGATGCGCGGCGGGTCGGGGTGCAGGCGCGCCATCGCGTGGCAGTCGACATAACGACCGTCGCGCAACGCATAGGCGCGATGCGTGCCTTCGTGCTCGAAGCCGAACTTGCGATACAACGCGATCGCCGCAGCGTTGTCGGTGTACACCGTGAGTTCGATGCGCAGGCAGCCCAGCCAGCGGTCGGCCGCGTCGAGCAGCGCCGCCATCAGGCGTGTGCCAACGCCACGCCCCTGCCAGGCCTTTTCGACCATGATGCCCAGGTGCATCGCGTGGCGGCGACGCAGCGCGGTGCCCACCGGGTTGAGCCCCGCGTTGCCGACGATGCGCTCGTCGGCCTCGGCCACCAGCAGCATGTCGCCGCGCCCCGGCGCATCCATCTCGGCCAGACGCGTGCGCCAGGCCTCGATGCTCGGGTACGGGAGCTGCAGCAGGTTGCCCAGAACCTCGGGATCGCCCATCAAGCGCGCCATCGCCTCGGCATCGCTGGCGCGAATGCGGCGGATCTGGATGTCGGCCATGGTCGGCACCTCCTGCAACGAGCCCGCATCATCGCCGAGCCGGGCACGAGGCCGGGGCCTGACCTTAGGGGATCACAGCCGCTCGGCCACCCAGCCCCGCACCGACGCCAGCGCCTGCGGCAGCTTGGCCGCGTCGGTACCGCCGGCCATCGCGAGGTCGGCCTTGCCGCCACCCTTGCCGCCGACCTGTTGCGCCACGAAGTTGACCAGGTCGCCGGCCTTCAGCCGCGTCACGCTGTCGGCGGTGACGCCGGCGGCGAGCTGCACCTTGGCGCCGTCGACGGCCGCCAGCACGATGGCCGCGCTCTTGAGCTTGTCCTTCAGCTTGTCCATCGTGTCGCGCAGCGCCTTGGCATCGGCGCCGTTCAGCGTGGCCGCCAGAACCTTGAGGCCCTTGACGTCGACTGCCTGCGACAACAACTCGTCGCCTTGCGACGACGCCAGCTTGCCCTTCAGCGCCGCAAGCTCCTTTTCCAGCGCACGCACCTGCTCGAGCACGGCAGCGACCCGGCCTTGCACGTCGGCTGGCGTGACCTTCAGCGTGCCCGCCACCTGCGACATGGTCGACTCGAGCTGCTGCAGGTAAGCCAGCGCGTTGTCGCCGGTCACCGCCTCGACGCGCCGCACACCGGCAGCGACGCCGCCTTCGGAGACGATCTTGAACAGGCCGATGTCGCCGGTGCGCTGCACGTGCGTGCCGCCGCACAGCTCGCGGCTCGATCCGATGTCGAGCACGCGCACGTCGGCGCCGTACTTCTCACCGAACAGCATCATCGCGCCGAGCTTTTGCGCGTCGTCCATGCTCATCACCCGCGCCTGCGTCGCTGCATTGGCCAGGATCTCGGCGTTGACCAGCGCCTCGACCCGCCGGATCTGCTCGTCGGTCATCGGGGCGTTGTGCGCGAAGTCGAAGCGGGTGTGCTCGGCATCGACCAGCGAGCCCTTCTGCTGCACGTGCGCACCGAGCACCTCGCGCAGCGCCTTGTGCATCAGGTGCGTCACGCTGTGGTTGCGCATCGTCCTGGCGCGCTTGTCGGCGTCGACGCGTGCGTTCAGCGCGTCGCCCACCATGATCGTGCCTTCGAGCACATGCACCTGGTGGCCGAACACGTCGGCCTGGATCTTGGTGGTGTCTTCCACCGCCGCGCGCGCCGTGGCGTTGCGCAACTCGCCGGTGTCGCCGACCTGGCCGCCGCTTTCGGCATAGAACGGCGTGTGGTCGAGCACGATCACGGCGTCGTCGCCGGCCTTGACGCTCTTGACCGGCGCGCCGTCGACGTAGAGCGCGGTGACCTTGGCGCTCTCGTGTGCCAGGCCGTCGTAGCCGTGGAAGGTGGTGGCTGTGCCGCTGTAGGCGAGGCCTGCAGCCATCTTGAACTTGGCTGCCGCCCTCGCCTGCTCCCGTTGCCGGCTCATCGCGGCGTTGAAGCCGGCCTCGTCGACCGTCACGCCGCGCTCGCGGCAGACGTCGGCCGTGAGGTCGAGCGGAAAGCCGAAGGTGTCGTGCAGCTTGAACGCGGTGTCGCCATCGATCTGCCTGGCGTTGCCG
>DATDJF010000169.1:0-14850 GCA_036520715.1 Burkholderiaceae bacterium
GGGCCAAAGCCGACGATGGCGACGTCGAAGGCGGCGTGCGCCATTGATGTCAGTGCCGCCCGGCCGCCCGAAGGCACTGACGCGCCCCCTCGGGGGGCAGCGAACATTGTGAGCGTGGGGGCCGATTCACCTCAGGCGGCTTCGTCTTGAATCGGATTGCGCAGCAGCCCGATGCGCTCGATTTCGATTTCGATCACGTCGCCGGCCTTCATCCACACCGGTGGCGTGCGCGCCTGGCCCACACCGGCCGGTGTGCCCATCACGATCACGTCACCCGGCTCGAGGGTCAAACACTCGGCCAGCAACACGATCGTCTCGTCGACCGGGAAGATCATGTCGGCAGTGTTCGCGCTCTGCATCACGGTGCCGTTCAACCGGCTCTCGATGTGCAGGCCCACCGCGCCCGGCGGCAACTCGTCGGCCGTGACAAGCACGGGGCCGAAGCCGCCGGTGGCGTCGAAGTTCTTGCCGATCGTCCATTGACCGGTGCGTTTCTGGTAGTCGCGCACCGACATGTCGTTGAAGCAGCTGTAGCCGAACACGTGTTTCAGCGCATCGGCCTTGGCCACGTGGCGTGGCACGCGCGTGCCGATCACCACCGCCATCTCGGCCTCGTAGTCGAACTTGCTCGACACCCTGGGCACCAGCCCGGGCTTGCCGTGCGCCAGCAGCGAGCTCTTGCCGCGATAGAAGAACCACGGGTAGTCGGGCTTCTCGCGCCCGCCTTCCTTGGCGTGATCGTAGAAGTTCAGGCCCAGGCACACGACCTTGCCGGGCTCCGGCACCAGCGGCGCCAGGTTCAACGACGCGAGCTTCAACCGCGGCGCGCTCGAAGCCAGCGCGGTGCGCGCGGCGGCGGCGAGGTTCGCGCCCGCTTCGAGCGCGGCGCGCAGGTCGGGCGGGACCTCCGGATTGCTCGCGTTCAGGTCGACGACGGCGTCGCCGTCGAGCACCCCGAGGCGCGTGCGCCCGTCGCGGATGAATGTGGTGAATCGCATGAAAAGGCGTCCTCAGGAAACGGGCATGAAAAACACCGCGCGCTGCGCTTGCTTCAAGCGCGCGCTCGGCGGCGCGGAGATGCCCCATTGGTCGACCCGCCCCGGCGGCCAGGCCCAGTCGGCCGGGCCGCGCGCGCGGTGCGTGTCGTCGATCTGTTCGACCTCGGCGGTGTATTCGATGACCTCACCGAACGGGCCGATGAAGTAGTTGAAGGCGTTGTCGCCCGGCCCGTGGCGGCCCGGGCCCCACTCGATGGCGTGGCCGGCATCCTTCATCCGGCCGCCGCCGCGCATCACCGACTCCAGGTCGGGCATCAGGAACGCGATGTGGTTCAGCGCGTCGTTGTCGGTGTCGCCGAGCGCGAGGCTGTGGTGGTCGGCGTTGCAGTTCATGAACGCCATGATCCGGGTGCGATCGGCGAGTGCGAAGCCCAGCGCGATCTCGAGAAAGCGCTGCGCCGCCTCGACGTCGTGCGCATTGAGCACCGCATGCGCGAGGCGCAGCGGCCGGTCCCTCACGGTCGTGGCATCGGCGTGCTGGACGTCGCCGTGCACGATCTGGTACAGGCGCCCGTCGGCGTCGCACACCGTGAGGCCGATGCCGCCCGCGGGGTCGTCGAGTGGCGCGAGCGGCGCGACCACGCGTCCGCCGGCGCGCACCGCCGCCGCGGCCACCTCGTGCAATGCAGCCTCGCTGCGCGCGCGCAGCGTCACCGCGCGGATCTGCACGCTCGGGGCGGCGTGCAATGCCAGCAGGTAGGCGTCGCTGCCGGTGCCGCGCAGGTACAGCGCTGTGTCGCGCCGCGCCGCCACGTCGAGGTGCCAGGTCTGCGTGTAGAAGCGTTGCGCGACCGCGAGGTCGGGCACGTTGAGGGCGACGCTGCGCAGCGCAGCGATCCAGGGTGAGGCCATGGGGTCGGATCGGGTTGGTGTCAGTTTATATACAAAACTGGCAATTCTGCGCGTAAAGGCACAAAATACGCGCCACGATGGCCCGCACCCCCGCCCTCAGCATCGGCTCGCACGGCAGCAGCAACGGCACGCCGACGCTGGCCACCACGTTGTACGACCAGCTTCGCAGCGACCTGCTCGCCGGGCTGCACGAGCCCGGCAGCCGGCTGGCGATCGAGGCGCTGTGCGATCGTTACGCCACCAGCCAGACGCCGTTGCGCGAGGCGCTGAACCGGCTGGTCGCCGACGGCCTGGTGCAGCGGCGCGAGCAGCGCGGCTTCGCGGTGAGCGAAGCGAGCGCCGCCGACCTGGTGGAGATCACGCGCACACGCTGCTGGCTGGAGGAGATCGCGCTGCGCGAATCGATCGCCGCACGCACGCCCGAGTGGGAAGAGGCGCTGGTGCTGGCGCACCACCGTTTGGCGCGCACGCCACGCTCGCTGCGTGAAGACACCTTCGAAGACAACCCGCTGTGGGAGCCGCTGCACCGCGCGTTTCACCGTTCGCTGATCAGCGGCTGCGGCTCGCGCTGGCTGCTCGGCTTTTGCGATCAGCTCGCCGACCAGCACCATCGCTACCGGCGGCTGTCGGCGCCCAAGGCTTTTGCGCGCAAGCGCGGCGTCAAGGGCGAGCACCAGGCCCTCTTCGAGGCCGCGGTGGCCGGCGACGCCGATCACGCAGTGGCGCTGCTGCGCGCGCACTTCGAGCGCACGGCGCGCGTGATCCTCGGCGACGAGGCGCGCCTGCAGATCACCCCGCCGCGCGCTCGCGCGGAGCCCTCACGAACCACCACGCGGCCGCGCGTCGCCCCCCGCCAGGAGACCACACCATGATCGATCGCAGACGCCTCGTCCTTGCAGCGGGTTCGGCCGCGTTGGCGCCGCGCCTGGCGCATGCACAGGCGCCCGGCAACGCCTTCGTCGTCTCGGGTTTTCCGCCCGGCGGCATGGGCGACATGGTGGCGCGGCCGCTGGCCGAGAAGCTGCGCGGCAAGTACGCCGAGTCGCTGCTGCTCGACAGCCGGCCCGGTGCCGGCGGCCGCATCGCGGTGGAGTACGTCAAGCGCGCAGCGCCCGACGGCAAGACGATCCTGCAGATCCCGGGTTCGATCATGTCGCTGTACCCGCACATCTACAGCAAGCTGCCCTACGACCCGGTGGCCGACTTCGTGCCGGTGAGCACGCTGTGCGGCTACGTCTACTCGTTCACCGCGGGGCCCGGCCTGCCGGCCGAGATCAAGACGGTGGCCGAGTACATCGTGTGGGCGCGCGCCAACCCCAAGGGCGCCGTCTACGGCATACCGGCCGCCGGCTCGGCGCTGCACTTCGCAGGGATGATGCTGCAGCGCGCGGCGAAGTTCGACTTCAACAGCGTGCCGTACCGCGGCGGCGCACCGCTGCTGCAAGACCTGCTCGGCGGCCAGGTGCCGGTGAGCTTCAACGTGCTCGGCGAGGTGCTGCCGTCGATCAAGGCCGGCAAGCTGCGTTCACTGGCGCTGACGAGCCCCAAGCGTTCGCCGTTCATCCCCGAGGTGCCCACGCTCGCGGAGCAGGGCTACCCCGACATCGCGCTGCAAGAGTGGCTCGGCTGGTTCGTGCCGGCCAAGACGCCAGGCGACGTGGTGCAGCGCCTCAATGCGCAGGTGCGCGAGGGCCTGCAGTCGCCCGAGTTGCAGGAGGCGCTGGCGAAGAACGCACTCGTCGCGCAGCACCAGTCGCCCGAGGAGTTCGCCGCCATGCTGAAGGCCGACATCGCGCACTGGGGCCCGATCGTCAAGGCCACCGGCTTCAAGGCCGACGAGTGATCGGCAGGATGCGGATATGCAGCTGACCGGCGCACAGGCGCTGCTGCGCGGCCTGCAAGCCGAGCAGGTGCGCTGGGTGTTCGGCATCGCCAGCGGCAAGCTGACGCCGTTGATGCACGCGTTGTCGTTGACACCGCAGATGCGCTTCGTCGGCCTGCGGCACGAGGCGTCGGGCGCAATGATGGCCGCGGCGATGTTTGCCGGCACGGGGCAAGTCGCCGTCGCGTTGGGCGAGATGGCGCCCGGCGGCATCAACCTCGCCGCCGGCGCCGGCGTCGCCTTCAACAACCACCTCGCTGCGCTGCTGATCACCACCAACCAGCACCGCGCGGCCGCCTATCCGCACCGCGGCATGTTCATGGACATGGACACACGCGCGCTGTTCGCGCCGCTCACCAAGTGGGGCGCGGTGGTGAACGATCCGCGGCGCATTCCCGAGCTCGTGCGCACCGCGTTTCGCCAGGCGCTCGGCGGCCGGCCCGGCCCGGTGCACCTGGACATTCCGCAAGACGTGCTGGCGGCGTCGTGCGAGTTTGCCGACGACGAGTTCGACCTGGCGCCGGCACGCTACCGTGCCCTCGCCGGCCCGCGCCCCGCAGCGGCCGCGGTGAGCGAGGCGGCCGCGCTGATGCGCGCGGCGCAACGGCCGCTGATCGTGGCCGGCGGTGGCGCGGTGGTGGCCGAGGCGCAGGTTGAACTGCGCGAACTCGCGCGGCGATTGCGCGCGCCGCTGCTGCCCACGCAGATGGGTCTGGGCATCGTGAGCAGCGACAGCGAGCACTTCATCGGCCAAGGCGGCCTGATCGCCGGCGAGCCTGTGCGCACGGCGTTCGCACGGTCCGACCTGGTGATCTCGTTCGGCTGCCGCCATTCGAGCTGGCTGTGGGACCAACAAGGCCCCTACGTGCGGCGTGGCCAGCAGCACATCCACGTCGACATCGAGCCGTCGGCGCTCGGCGAGCCGGCGCTGCACACGATCGGCCTGCACGCCGATGCCCGCGCCGCAGCGATCGACCTGCTCGATGCGCTGGCTGCGCGACCGACTTCTGCCACCGATACCACATGGCTGCCATCGTTGCGGGCACAACGCGTGCAATACGAGCACGCGCTGGCTGCGCTCGGCAGTGAACCCCGCCAGCCGATGCATCCGGCCGCACTCGCCGGTGCCATCGGCCGCGCCTTGCCGCGCGACGCGCTGGCGGTGTTCGACGGCGGCCACACCAGCTTCTGGAGCAACGACCTGACGCCGGTGCATGAGGTGCGCACACGTTTCCACGACCCCGGCATGTGCCAGCTCGGCTTCGGCCTGCCGTATGCGCTGGCGCTGCAGCTCGCGCATCCGGGCCGGCCGGTGTTCAACATCACCGGCGACGGCTCGTTCGGCTTCACGCTGCAGGAGCTCGACACGGCGCGCCGCTGCAAGCTGCCGGTCATCACGCTGATCCACAACAACGCCGCGTGGGGCGTCATCCGCGCTGGCCAGCGGCGCCAGCTCGACTTCGAGTTCGCCACCGATCTGGCGGGCACCGACCATGCCGCGATCGCGCGCGGCTTCGGCTGCCACGGCGACACGGTGAATGCGCCCGGCGAAGTGGCCGGCGCGATCGAACGCGCGCTCGCCAGCGGCCTGCCCGCGGTGATCGACTGCCGCACCCGCTTCGAGCCGCATCCGTGCATGCCGGCGTTCGGCGCGATGAATCAATACGGGTTCGCAGCGCCTCGCTAGCGCCGGGCGACCGCTGTCGGGCGGCGCGCCTGTGCGAACATCGTTGCAACGGCCGACGACAGCCAGGCCGGCGAGGAGAACGAACCCATGATGCCGACGATCCGACGTGCGTTCCTGATGGCGGCGCTGGCCGGCCTCGCGCTGATGCCGGCCCACGCGCAGGACGCCTTTCCGAACAAGCCGAT
Organism: Burkholderiaceae bacterium; assembly: GCA_036520715.1. GTDB lineage: Bacteria > Pseudomonadota > Gammaproteobacteria > Burkholderiales > Burkholderiaceae_C > JAEUPI01. Next base: position 5,665 of record DATDJF010000169.1, read on the forward strand.
CCGCCTAGTGGTGCCGTTCACGCCCGGCGGCGTGACCGACAGCAGCGGCCGCCTGATCGCCGACCACCTCGGCCGGCGCCTGGGCCAGCAAGTGATCGTCGACAACAAGCCAGGCGCCAGCGGCAACATCGGCACCGCGCAAGTGGTGACCGCCGCAGCCGACGGCTACACGCTGCTGCTCGCCTTCGACGGCACGATGGTCATCAACCCGCACGTGTTCGCCAAGGTGCCGTTCGACACGCTGAATGATTTCGCGCCGGTGGGCCGCATCGGCAGCGCCACGCTGATCCTGGTGGCGCACCCCGACGTGCCGGCCAAGACGCTGCCGGAAGTGATCGCGCTGTCGAAGACCAAGCCGCTGGCCTATGGCACGTCGGGCATCGGCGGCACGCCGCACATCGCCGGCGAGATGCTCGCGCAACGCACCGGCGCCAAGCTCGAGCACGTGCCGTACAAAGGCGGCGGCCAGGCGATGACCGACGTGATGGGCGGCGCGATACCGCTGGTCTACACCGCGGTGGCCGGCGCGCAGGGTCACGTGAAGGCGGGCAAGTTGAAGGCGATCGCGGTGTCGAGCGCGCAGCGCGGCAGCTCGCTGCCGGACGTGCCCACCTTCACCGAGAGCGGCATCGCCGAGTTGAGGGACTTCGTCGTCGAATCGTGGGTCGGCGTGCTCGCGCCGGCCAAGACACCGCCGGCGGTGGTGGCACGGCTGAATGCCGAGCTCAACGCGGTGCTCAACGACCCCGCGGTGCGCGAGCGGCTGTCGGTGCTCGGCATCGAGCCGACCCCCGGCACACCCGAGCAGTTTCGCCAGCAGATGCAGCGCGACCTGGCAGCCTACGGCCCGATCGTGAAAGCGGCCGGCATCAAGCTCGAGTGAGGCGCCAAGCCGAGCCCATGCGCTAGCCGGTGGCTGGCGCTGTCTCCTCGTTCACGGGGTCATCTCCGCCGAGCAGTTCTCCCACTGGCTTGAGATCGTCCACGCGATCGCACACCGCCTTGACGATCATCAGGATCGGTGTGCCCAGCAGCAGGCCCCACACCCCCCACAGCCACCCCCACGCGAGCACGCCGACGAACACCGCCACGGCGTTGAGCCGGCTCGTGCGGCTGGTGAGCCAGGGCGCCAGCACGTAGCCGGACAGCACGTGCAGCACGATCGACACGCCACCGACCAGCAGGCCCTTCTCGATGCTGCCGAACTGGATGAATCCAGCCAACGCAGACACGACACAGACCACGATCGAGCCCACGTAGGGCACCAGGTTCAACACCGCCGCGGCGATGCCCCATATCGCCACGTTGTTGAGCCCGATCGCCCAGAACGCCAACGCGGTGGCGACGCCCACCAGCACGCTGATGCCCAATTGCGTGACGAGGTAACGCTGGATCTGCTCGGCGATCTCGTGGAGCGCCTGCACGGTGATGCGCCGCTTGCTGAACGTCGGCCCGGCGATGCGTGCCAGCTTGCGGCGAAAGGTGTCACCCGCAGCCAGCAGAAAGTAGGTGACGAAACAGACGAAGGTGAACTGGCCGATCCATGCGAACAGCCGCATCGTGCTCACCACCATGTAGTCCCTGATGTTGAACGCCGGCTTCTCGATCTGCACGCGTGTCACCCCCTTGGGAGGCGCCGATGCCGGCGCCGCTTGGTCGGTGGCTGCGTGTTCGATTTGCGTGGCGGCCTTTTGGACCTGATCGATGCTGCTCACCGGACGCTGCTTCAGGTCGCGCAATGCCTGGCGCAGCTTGCTCGCCGCAGCCGGCAGCGAGTCGATCAGGCCGCTGGCTTCGTCGCGCAAGGCAAACGCCCCACTGCCCAGGCCGCCCACGAGGGTCACCATCACGATGGCGGCACCGATCGGCCGCGACACCTTCCAGCGCGCGAGCAGGTCGACCAGCGGTGTCAGCGCGTAGCTGAGAAGCAGTCCCAGCATGAGCGGGATGAAGACCGGGCTGGCCCAGTGCAGCGCAAACAACCCGAGCAGGGTCGCGATCACCACCAACGAAGCGCTGCGCACATCGACCGGCATGTGCAGCAGCACCCGATCGGCTTGTGCATCGCGCTCCAAAGACGCTGCTGGGTCGGTTGATTCGGACAAGGTCTACGTCATCGGCGCGGCGCAATCGGTACAGCCTACGAACGGGCCCGTGCACAAGCCATCGGAGGCCGACGTGCGTTGCTGTCGGTGCAAAGCCATGCGGGCTGTAGGACGGCGGCTGCGTCGCCCAGCGACCGGCAACGCGAAGCGCCTGGCACGAAGACCGTTCCGACAAGCTCGGCATTCATGCACCGAGGGCGTGACGCTCGATTCCGCCACACCGACCGCCCCGTTGCACAACCGGGTCGTGCAACGGGGGATAAGGTGGCGACCCCTAGGGGATTCGAACCCCTGTTACAACCGTGAAAGGGTCGTGTCCTAGGCCTCTAGACGAAGGGGTCTTCGTCGACTCGATGCGTGCTGATGACGTGTGGTGGAGGTAAGCGGGATCGAACCGCTGACCTCTTGCATGCCATGCAAGCGCTCTCCCAGCTGAGCTATACCCCCAACGGGCCTCACGGCACAACGCGCCTCGAGCGAGGCCGCGATTATAGGGGCGTTTCGCGGCGTCCCAGCCGGCGTCAGGCCTGCGTAGCGGCCAGCCGCTCGAGTACGGTGGCGCGGTCGAACAGCGCCAGCACGGCATCGATCGACGGCGTCTGCGCACGGCCGCATACCGCCACGCGCAGCGGAATCGCGAGCTGCGGCATCTTCAGCTTGTGCTCGGCCAGCGTCTCCTTGATCGCCTGCGCGATGCCGGCCTTGTCCCAGCCGGCACGGCCCAGTCGATCGCGCAGCGAGCGCAACACCGGCTTGGCGGCGTCGCCCAGGTGGGCCGCGCGATCCTCATCACTGGGCGCGGCGGGGCTGTCGAACATCGCCAGCCAGCGCGCCAGTTCGACCAGCGTCGCGCAACGGTCCTTGAACAGCGCGCAACGCTGCGCCAGGCGCGGATCGTCGGCCGCCGCTGCAATGCCGAGATCGGCCAGGTGCGCCACCACCAGCGCGGCCAGGCGCGCATCGTCGGCCACCTTGACGTAGTGCGCATTGACCCACGCGAGCTTGGCCGGGTCCCACTGCGCGGGGCTCCTGGCCATGTGGCTGCCGTCGAACCACTGCACCATCTGCTCGCGGCTGAACAGCTCGTCGTCGCCGTGGCTCCAGCCCAGGCGCGCCAGGTAGTTGAGCATCGCCTCGGGCAGGTAGCCGGCCTCCTCGTAGGCCATCACGCTCACCGCGCCGCGCCGCTTCGACAGCTTGAGGCCGTCTTCGCCGAGGATGATCGGGCAGTGCCCGTACAGCGGCAGCGGCGCGTCCAGCGCGCGGAAGATGTTGATCTGCCACGGCGTGTTGTTGATGTGCTCGTCGCCGCGAAAGACGTGCGTGATGCCCATGTCCCGGTCGTCGACGACGACCGCGAAGTTGTAGGTCGGCACGCCGTATGCGCCGTCGGGCGCACCCGCCGGCGGCGGGCGCAGGATGATGAGGTCGTCGATCTCCTCGTTGCCGATGCGGATCGGGCCCTTGACGAGGTCGTCCCAGGTCACGGCGCCGGAGCTGGGGTTGCGAAAGCGCACCACGGGCTTCACTTGGGGCGGCAGGGGCGGCAGTGCCTTGCCGGGTTCCGGGCGCCAACGGCCGTCGTAGTGCGTCTTCTCGCCGCGCGCGCGCTGCGCCTCGCGCATCGCGTCGAGCTCTTCGGGCGTGCAGTAGCAGCGGTAGGCGTGGCCGCTGGCGATCATCTGCTCGGCCACCGCGTGGTAGCGATCGAGCCGGTGCATCTGGTGGATCGGCCCCTCGTCGTAGTCGAGGCCGAGCCAGCGCATGGCATCGATGATCTGGTCCACCGACTCCTGCGTCGAGCGCGCGACGTCGGTGTCTTCGATGCGCAGCACGAACTGGCCGCCGAAGTGGCGCGCGTAGGCCCACGAGTACAGCGCCGTGCGCGCAGTGCCGAGATGCAAAAAACCGGTCGGCGACGGCGCGATGCGGGTGCGGATCGTCATGCAGCCCCCTTGGCGCTACGCGCCGTCCCCCCGAGGGGGAGCCGCACGCTTGGGACGGCCCGTCGCGCGCGCCCGCTCATCGGATCGCGTCGAGCCCGCGCGCCAGGTCGCCCTTCAGGTCATCGAGGTCTTCGAGCCCCACCGCGATGCGGATCATCCCCTGGGTGATGCCGGCGGCCAGGCGCTGCGCCTCGTTGAGGCGGCCGTGCGTCGTGCTCGACGGGTGGGTCACGGTGGTCTTGGTGTCGCCGAGGTTGGCGGTGATCGAACAGACGCGTGTGGCATCGATCACCGCGAAGGCGTTGGCACGCGCCCGATCGGCATCGGCGCCGCGCACCACGAAGGCGGCCACCGCGCCGCCGGCACCGCCTTGCTGGCGCATCGCCAGCTCGTGTTGCGGGTGCGACGGCAAGCCGGGGTAGTAGACACGCTCGACAGCGCCGTGGCGCTCGAGCCACTGCGCGAGGTCGAGCGCCCGGGCGCTTTGCTCGCGCATGCGGATCGACAGCGTCTCCATGCCCTTGAGCACCACCCAGGCGTTGAACGGAGACAGCGTGATGCCGGCGCTGCGCATCACCGGCAGGAACTTGTCGTCGATCAGTGCCTGGCTGCAGCACAGCGCGCCGGCGATCACGCGCCCCTGGCCGTCGAGGTACTTGGTGCCCGAGTGCATCACGATGTCGGCGCCCAGTGCGAGCGGCCTTTGCAGCGCCGGCGAACAGAAGCTGTTGTCGACCGTGAGCAGCGCATTGGCATCGCGGGCGACGCGCGCCAGGGCGGCGATGTCGCACACCTCGGTCAGCGGGTTGGTCGGTGATTCGGCGAACAGCAGGCGGGTGTTGGGCCGCACGGCGGCACGCCACTGCGCGACATCGGACTGCGACACGAAGCTCGTCTGCACGCCGAACTTGCCGAACTCGCCGCCCAGCAGCCGGATGATCGGCCCGAACACGCTCTGCGAGCAGATCACGTGGTCGCCCGCCTTCAGGAGCCCCATCACCAGCAGCGTGATCGCGCCCATGCCGCTGGCGGTGCCGATGCAGGCCTCGCTGCCTTCGAGCGCGGCCAGACGCCGCTCCATCATCGTGACGGTGGGGTTGGAAAAGCGGCTGTAGACGAACGCCTCTTCCTCGTTGGCGAAGCGCGCCGCGGCGGTAGCCGCATCGGGGTGCACGAAGCTGCTGCTGATGAACAGCGCCTCGGAGTTCTCGCCCCACTGGCTCGGGGGCAGGCCCTCGCGCACGGCCAGCGTGTCGAGCCGCGCATCGCGCGGCAGCTTCGTGCGCGGAAGTTTCTTGTCGCCCAAGATCTAGGGCCCTTCGGCCGCGCTGTGCAGTGCCAGCCGCGAGCGCAGAGCGTCGTCTTCTTCGTCGGGCGCCGGCGTGCGCGGCACCGCACCCGCATCGGACACGTCGCCGGTGATGTAGACCCCGTCGAAGCACGAGGCCTCGAAGCCGTCGAGCCGGGGGTTGAGCGCCTTGACCACCCGCTTCATCGCATCGACGTCCTGGTAGATCAGCGCGTCGGCGCCGATGAAGCGGCGGATCTCCTCGGCGCTGCGGCCGTGGGCGATCAACTCTTCCTTGGTCGGCATGTCGATGCCGTAGACGTTGGGAAAGCGCACCGGCGGCGCCGCCGAAGCCATGTAGACCTTGCGCGCGCCGGCCTCGCGCGCCATCTGCACGATCTCCTTGCTGGTGGTGCCGCGCACGATCGAGTCGTCGACCAGCAGCACGTTGCGGCCCTTGAACTCCTGCACGATGGCATTGAGCTTCTGGCGCACCGAGCGCGCGCGCACCGCCTGCCCCGGCATGATGAAGGTGCGGCCGACGTAGCGGTTCTTGACGAAGCCTTCGCGGTAGGGCTTGCCGATCTTCTGCGCGAGCTGCATCGCCGAGGGCCGGCTCGACTCGGGGATCGGGATCACGACGTCGATCTCGTTGGGTGGCATGGTCGAGATCACGCGCTGCGCCAGCGTCTCGCCGAGGTTGAGCCGCGCCTGGTAGACCGACACGCCGTCGATCACCGAATCGGGTCGCGCCAGGTAGACGTACTCGAACATGCACGGGTTCAGGCTCGACGATTCAGCGCACTGGCGCGCGTGCACGCGGCCCTGCAGGTCGATGAACACCGCCTCGCCGGGCGCCACGTCGCGTTCGGCGCGGTGCCCGGTGCCCTCGAGCGCAACGGTCTCGCTGGCCACCATGACCTCGGTGCCGCCGGCCAGTGCGGTGCGGCCGAACACCAGCGGGCGGATGCCGTAGGGATCCCGAAACGCCAGCAAGCCATGGCCGGCGATCAGCGCGATCACCGCATACGAGCCGCGCAGGCGCCGGTGCACCGCCTGCACCGCGGCGAAGATGACCTCGGGCGACAGCACACGGTCGCGCCCGGCGCGCTCGATCTCGTGGGCCAGTACGTTGATCAGCACCTCGGTGTCGCTGCCGGTGTTGATGTGGCGGCGATCGACGTCGAACAGTTCCTGCTTCAGCGCCGCGGCGTTGGTGAGGTTGCCGTTGTGCACCAGCACGATGCCGTACGGCGCATTGACGTAGAACGGTTGCGCCTCTTCCTCGCTGTAGGCGTTGCCCGCGGTCGGGTAGCGCACCTGGCCCAGGCCCACGCCGCCGGGCAGCGCGCGCATGTTGCGCGTGCGAAAGACGTCGCGCACCATGCCGCGCGCCTTGTGCATGAAGCATTGCGTGCCCTGCATCGTCACGATGCCGGCGGCATCCTGCCCGCGGTGCTGCAGCAGCAGCAGCGCGTCGTAGATCAACTGGTTGACCGGTGACTGGGAGATGACACCGACGATGCCGCACATGGATGGAGCCTTTGACCTCTAAGCGCGATTGTCAGGCCTGAAGATGACGCGCCACCGCCGGGGGCAATACGGGCTTGATGCCCGACAGCAGCACGCCGAGCCACGCCGCGCCGAGCGAGGCCTGCCACGGCCCGGCACGCACCGCCGGTGTGAACGACACCACCGTGGCCACCGCCAGCAGCAGCACCAGTGCGCGCACGAGGCCGAACACGCCGCCCAGCGTGCGATCGATCAGGGTCAGCGGCGTGGCGTGCACGAGCAGGCGGATCAGCCGCGCCATCAGCATCCATCCGATCAATGCCAGCACGAACACCACCGCGAAGGCCGCACCGTGGTTCAACGCCGAACCCGGTGCGCCCACCGGCAGATGCGGCGCCACATCGGGGCTCGCCAGCTGCGCGGCGATGTAGGCAGCCAGCCAGCCGAGCAGCGACAGCACCTCGAACACCAGCCCGCGCACCAGGCCCACGATCACCGACGCCAACAGCACGGCCAGCAGTGCCCAGTCGACCCAGCCGATGTCGTTCATGGTGACCATGGTTGCGCCTTTGCTTTCAGTCGCTCGCTCGCGCTGCGCTCACAGGGTGAACACCGCGGCCGGCAAGCCCGCGGCCTTGAGTGTGCCAGCAGCCTTCTCGGCGTCTTCGCGGGCGGCGAACGGGCCTACGCGCACGCGGATCCGCTTCACCCCGTCGACCTCGATCTCCTGGGTGAAGCTCTTGAGCCCCAGCTTGTCGACGCGCTGGCGCATGTCGCGCGCCGAATTGGCCTCGCTGTAGGCACCCACCTGCACCACGAAGCGGCCGCCGCCGTCCGGCTTGTTGGCGTCGGCGGCCGCGGCAGCGGGCTTGCCCGGCTGCGCAAGCGCCACCACCGCCGCTGGCTTGGATGCGGCAGGGCCGGCGCCTTCGAGCAAGGCCCGTGCACGCGCGCCATCGTCGCTGCGCGCTTCGGGCTTGGCCGGCACCGGTTTGGGCGCGACGGGCGCCGCATCGCTGCGCGGTGCCGGGTCGCTGCGCGTCACGTTGGCAGCGGGCTCGCGGGGCGGCTCGACCGCGCTGCCGACCACGCCGCTGCTCACGCGTGCGGTGGCCGGCGCCGCCGAGGCGCTGCGTGGTGGCGGCAGCGGCAGCGACGGCGCGCCTTCCTTCTTGGGAATCTCGATCGCGATGTCCACCGGGATCGGCCGCGGCTGCGTCTCGAACAGCAGCGGAAAGCCGACCACGCCGACGCCCAGCAACGCGGCCGCGCCGATCAGGCGCCGCCGCGCGCGCGTGCGCGCGACCTGCACGGGGTCGGGTGTGCCTGCACGCTGCGCGTCCGAAGCCGATGATCCTTGCAGGAACGAGAACAGACCCATGCGCTGCGCGTGGCGGGCGACGTGGGTGCTCTACACCGGCCGCTGAAGCGCTGCGGCCCCGGATGGGACGGTCATCCCAGGTGCGCGGCTGCCATCTGCGGCAAGCCGTCTTTCAACACGCCGCCTACCGTGTAGAAGGAACCGAATGCGACGATTCTATCAGCGGGGTCTGCCGCGGCCAGCGCAGCGCGCAGCGCCTCGCCGGGCGTGCCATGGGTGCTGACTCGCACGTTCGCAACGGCTGCCCCAGCAGTGATCTCGTGTGCGAGATCAGCGGCCTTGGCAGCACGCGTGGTCGGCAGGTCGGTGACGAACCAGGCATCGACGAGCGGCCGCAACGGTGCGATCACGTTGGCCACATCCTTGTCGGCCATCACGCCGAAGACCGCGAAGGTGCGCGGATAGAACCCCATCTGATCGAGGCTCACCGCCAGCACGCCGGCCGCCTGCGGGTTGTGCGCTCCGTCGAGCACCAGCGCTGGGCGGCCCGGCACGATCTGGAATCGCCCGGGCAGCTCCACCATGGCCAAGCCGTTGCGCACCGCCTGTGCGCTGATCGGCAGACGATCGTGAAGCGACTCCAGCGCGGCCAGCGCAGTGGCTGCGTTGAGCAGCTGGTTGGCGCCGCGCAATGCCGGATAAGCCAGCGCGTTGAAGCGCCGCGTGCGCCCGCGCCACGACCACTGCTGGCGATCGCCTTGCACGCCGAAATCACGGCCCTGGAGCCACAGGTCGGCGCCGACCGCAGCCGACTGCTCGATCAAGCTCGCGGGCGGCTCCGGATCGCCGACGACCGCCGGGCGCCCTGCGCGAAAGATGCCTGCCTTCTCGCGGCCGATCGATTCGCGATCGGGGCCCAGATACTCGGTGTGATCGAGCGCGATGCCGGTCACCACCGCGCAATCGGCGTCGAACGCATTCACCGCATCGAGACGGCCGCCGAGGCCCACTTCG
>DATDJF010000170.1:0-4768 GCA_036520715.1 Burkholderiaceae bacterium
AGGTTCCAGGCCCAGCAGTTCCAGGTGCCGAGCTTCTCGCTCCAGAGCTTGCTCTTGCACAGGGCCGGGGTCATGTAGCACATGGCTCCGGCGAAGGCCATCGAGATCCAGCCGAAGATCACGAAGTGCACGTGCACCGGCCGGATGCGGCCGAAGTGCAGCCACGCAATGTCGTTGGGCAGGATGTCCGGCCAGGCCAGGCGCATCGACGTGCCGAGCGCCATCAGCACGCCGATGTTGAGCATCACGATCGACGAGAAGAAGAAGTGCTTGGCCGCCGTGCCTTCGGCGTAGTCGTTCTCTCTGAGTACTTTCAGCAGCATGTCGACCTCTACTTGCCCTGCTTGACCATGACGGAGTTCATGAACCAGAAGCTCAACGCCGAGACGACGCCGGTGCCCATGCTGATCGCGAATCCCCACCAGAGCAGCCCGGTCCAGTCCTCGTGCGCGCGCATGCCCAGCAACGGCAGGAAGGCGAGTTGGAACACGGTACCGAGCCCGATGCCGACGATGAAGCCGCTGTAGAGGATGTTGATCAGGCGGTGCATGTCAGTACCGCCCGGCCGTTCCGAAGGTACTGACAGCCCCACGGGCCACGAAGGGGCTCGTTCCGGGCCCTGGGGGCAGCGAACGAAGTGAGCGTGGGGGTGTTGTCATGTCACCTCCTGGGTTTGCCGAACACCGTCAAGAAGACGTTGGCGATGAAGGTCCAGTAGCCGAAGCCCATCAGCATCCCCCCGGTGACGATGAGGATGTGGTGGATCGGCCCCACCGCCTCGAGCGCCTGCGAGTACGTCATGCCGGAATGGACCATGTTGCCCTCGATGATGCCGAGGATGACGAGCGAGCCGAAGAACACGCCGACGCCGATCGTGGACAGCCAGAACGACGCCTCGGACAGCGTGGCGCTCCAGATCGGCCGTGGCCAGATGCGCGGCAGCACGTAGTAGAAGAGCCCCATCATGCCCATCGTCACGCCGCCGACGAGGTTGATGTGCGCATGCGCCAGCGGGTCGATCAGGTGCCCTGCAGCGCCGGCGCCGCGCAACCACTGGCCGAAGCCAGGGAAGGTCTGCATCACGCCGAGCACGGTGCCGATCAAGAGGTTGGTCACCGAGACGACCAGGAAGCGCAGCACGAGCGGCATGCGCTCACGCTGCACCTTGTCCGGTGCCGGTGTCTCTTCGTCCGCGGGCCGGCGCGGCAGTTCGCTGACGAGGGCAATGGGGCGGCTAATGGCGGGCTCCCGACACGCCGCCCTGGCTCAGGTGGCGCACATAAGCGACGAGCTGGCGGCGCTGGCTCTCGGAAAGCTGTTTCTTCCAGCCGATCATCGGCGTGCCGGGCTGCGGCTCGCTGACGATCTCGAACAGTTGCGCGTCGCTGCGTGCGCGCGTGCGTGCGGCGCCCAGGTTGGCCGGCCGCGGCGTCACGCGGTACGCCCATTCGCCGCCGCCGTCGCCGCGCGCGCCGTGGCACGACATGCACAGTTGCACGTAGTAGATGCGCCCCTGCTCGAGCGCCACGGGTTCGGCGCCCGGATGCAGCCGCGCGGTGTCGATCGGCGCCGCCGCGCCCGACGACACGTCCACCGCGCCCGATGCGTCGGACAGGCTCACCGCCCAAGCCACCGCGCCGGCGGCGACGATGCCGGCCGACACGATCGCACCGGTGGTGCCCGCGGACGGCGCGCCCGGCATCACTTGCCCGTTCCCGACGCAGGCGCCGCCGCTTTCGCCGAAGCGGACGCCTGGAGTTGGCTGCGCATCTTCTCGAGGTTCCAGTCGGGCCGCAACGACATCACGTACCAGACGAGGTGCCAGCGCTGCTCCTCCTTCAGAAAGTCGGCGAACGAAGGCATTGGCGTGCCGTCGATGCCGGTGACGAACGTCTGATAGACGCCGCGCGGGTCGTTGGCGCCGACGAACTGCGCCGGGTCACCGAAGTTGCGCGGCTTGATCGGCAAGCCGTTGTCGTCCACGAGTTCCGGCGCCGAAGGCCCGTCGCCCAAGCCGGTGGGCCCATGGCACTTGGCGCACTGCATCTTCGCGTACACCTCCTTGCCGGCGGCCACCGTGGCCGAGTCGGGAAGCGGCGGCTCGGCCACCTCGATCGCCGGCTGCTGGAATTCCTTCTCTTCCTGCCAGCGCGTGGACAGGCTCTTGATGTAAGCGAGCACCGCCCAGCGGTCGCGCTCGGGCAGGAACTTGAACGACGGCATGTCCTGGTCGGCGACAAGACCGCGCGAGATCGAGCGGAACAGGTCGCCGTCGGTGGGCAGCGAGCCGCTCGGCGTGGAGCGGATCTTGTACACCGCGGCCGTGAAGTCGCGCGGCTGGCGCGGCAGCTTGTGTGCCGCGGCGTACTTGTCTCCGAGTGTCCAGACGCCGCCGTTGCCGTCGCCCTTGACACCGTGGCAGCCGATGCACAAGCCGCGATAGACCCACTCGCCGTGCCTCAGCAGCCGCGCGTCGACGGGCGGACTGGCGCCGAGCGGATCGATGTTGCCGGTGGCGGCGGAGTACTGGAAGAACGTTTTCTTCGCCGCTGGCGCCGCCGCAGCGGAGTCGTTCTTCGCCGAGACGGCGATCGTGACCCCGACCCCCAGGGCGGCAGCAGCGAAGAGGGCGAGGATACCGACTACCTTATTCAACGCGGCCTCCTGAACGGGCGCGGGTATGGCGGCGGCACGTCACTGCCCGCCGGACGGCGCTCAAGCTAAATCACCCGGATGCGACTCGCGACCCAGGTCTTCCCCGGATCGGCTCGTCGCACGGCAGCATGTTCGGGGAATTCGGCGGCGGCATCCAATCGATTGTCTCGATGCTGACGATTCAGCGCCGCGGGCGGAAGCCTGTCGCGGATCAACGCCGCCAAGCCGCGCAGCGTGACCTCGCGCGGGTAGTTGCGGCGCCACGCGAGACCGACCTTGCGGCTGGGCAGCGGCGGGGCGAACTCGCGGATCACGACCGTGTCGTCGCGCAGCGAGCCGGCGCCCGGCAGCGCCGCCAGCTGCGGCAGAAGCGTGCAGCCAACGCCGGCGGCAACCATCTGGCGCAGCGTCTCGATGCTCGTCGCCTTCAGCTCCTCGCGCAGGCCGGCACCCTGCTGGCCGCAGATCGCCAGCGCCTGGTGGCGCATGCAATGGCCCTCCTCGAGCAGCAGTACGTTCTCGTGCTCCAGATCGGCCTGCACGATGCGTGCACGCGCCGCGAGCGGGTGCCCCTTGGGCATCGCGACCACGAAGGACTCGTCGAACAGTTCGTCGACTACGACGTCCTCCCCGCGCACCGGCAGCGCGAGCAGCAAGGCGTCGAGCCGGCCCTGACGCAGGCGCTCCAGCAGGTCCTCGGTCAGGTCCTCGCGCAGGTAAACGACCAGCCCCGGAAAGCGCGCGCGGATCGCGGGAAGCAGGTGCGGCATCAGGTACGGCCCGAGCGTCGGGATGACACCCAGCCGCAGCGGGCCGACCATCGGGTCGATGCCGGTTCGGGCCACTTCCTTGATCTGCATCGCCGCTGCGAGCGCGATGCGCGCCTGCTCGATGATCCGCTCGCCGATCGGCGTGGGCTGCAGGCGCTGGCGACTGCGCTCGAACAGCGTGACGTCGAGGTAGGTCTCGAGCTTCTTGATCTGCATGCTCAACGTCGACTGCCCAACGTGACACGCTTCCGCCGCCCGGCCGAACCCGCCCTTGTCTGCCAGCGCCACAAGGTAGCGCAGCTCCTGCAATGTCATGTCTCCTCCGATGGATGGCTGTGGCGTTTCCGCGTGGCTGTCGGGGACTGCCCGCTATGGCGGGTCGGTTCCGCTATCGGACTCCTCCCGATAGACGCCGTCAATCGGCGGAACCCGCGCGCGCGATGACTTGTCTCAATGGCAGCGATAGCCTGAGTGTGCGCAACCGCGCCGAGTGACACTCGCTGCGGGCGCCGACACCGGTCGTCGTTGATCAACCGAACGACTGTGCCGCTGCATCAACCGCCCGGCGCTGGCCAACGAACGGGTGCAGTGCAGCGCTGCCGGCCAGGTGGTGATCCAAGCGGCCAGGCACCGGCCGGCGCATCACTTCGCGCCGGCGCAGGCCAGCCGCAACGCGCCGTAGAAGGCCTGCGCGCGCTGGCCGGTGTTGTCGGTGTCGGTCATCAGCGCGAAGCCGAGCGCGGGCCCCGCCTGCTCGCCGAACGCGCGCTGAAAGTCCTGCGCCAGGTCGCGCCGGTAGCTGCGCCAGGCGCCGACGCCGGCGCCGCCGCTCTCGGCGACGATCATCTTCACGCGTGTGGTGTGGGCGCTCGGCACGACCGTGCCCACCGGGTTCTTGTTGTCCCAGATGTACATCAGCATCGCGTAGGGCATGTCACGCCCCGACAGCGTCTTGATGCGTGCCATGTAGCGCTGCTCGGCTTCAGGCAGCTTGGACTTGTCGCCGTCGAAGCCGATGATCACGCGCGCCGGCGAGTCTTCGCGCTTCGGGTCTTCGTTGGCGGCGCCATCGATCAGCGCCGGCACTCGCCAGCGCCACTCGAGCAGCGGCGTGGCCGAGATGTCCCGCCGCTCCAGATGAACCCAGGCCGATGCCGAACCCTGCGCGGTGGCCTGCAGCACCGGCTTGCCGTCTTCCGACACGCTGCTGTAAGCGGTGTCGCGCTTGAGCCGCGACAGCGGCACATGGCGCCAGCCGGTGTCGCCCGTGGCGTCGAAGCGCGGCAACTCCCGCGCTGCGCAGTCGGCAGCTCGTGCCGGCGAGGCGGCCGCCCACACCACAG
>DATDJF010000171.1:0-9447 GCA_036520715.1 Burkholderiaceae bacterium
CGGCGTCAGCGTCGACGAGGCCGCTGCGATGAAGCGCATCGCACCCCGGTACAAGCTGCGCGTCGAGATCAGTGGGCGCGGTGGCGACTACTACGTCGCCGACAGCCTGAAGCTGCTGCAGCGTGGCCAGGTGATCGCCGAAATCCCGGACGCCGGACCCTGGCTGCTGTTCGACGTGCCGCCCGGCTCCTACACGCTGAGCGGAGAGTTTGCCGGACGCCGCGTCGAGCGCGAGGTCAACGTGGCCAGCGCCGGCACCACGGTGCATTGGGTGGTGCCGTCGACCCTCAACTGAACGGCGGCGCGGTCGGGACTACACCCTCACCACCCGCGCGTCGGCCACCGGCGCGTACAGCGCCAGCACCGCGGCGGCACGCCGTGCCAGCACGGCACGCTGGTTGACGTAGCCCTTGTCGGTGATCTCGCCGGCGTCGGCGCCGGGCGGCTCGTTCAGCAACAGTGCGCGCGTCGGCGTCTGCGAGGAGCCGCCGCCCGACGCGCGCATCGCGAGCAGCCCTTCGCGCAGGCGGCGTGCCTGCTCGTCGGGCGTCATCGACAACGCGGCGGACGAGGGGAACACCAGCAGGCCGACTTCCTCGCGGTCGTGGCCGGCCACCACCACGTCGGCGGCCAGCGGGCTCAGCGCGCTGATCGCGCGCAACCGCAGCGTGCCCACCGAGACCCAGGTACCGCTCATCAGCTTGAAGTCCTCGGCGACGCGGCCGTCGAAGCTGACGCCGGCCGAGGGGTCGGCCTCGTCGACCAGCTTGCCGGCGTCGCCGATCAGGTAGTAGCCGTCTTCATCGAACGCCGTGCGGGTGAGCTCCGGCGCATCGCGATAACCGGGGAACACGGTGGGTCCGCGCACGCGCATCTCCAGCTTGCCGGCGTTGGGCACCAGCTTGAGCTCGATGCCCGGCAGCGGTGCGCCGATGCAGCCCGCGCGATCGATGCGCCAGTGCACGCTGGTGATCGCGGGCGATGTTTCGGTGGCGCCCCACGACGAGGTGAACCACAGCGGCCGCTGGCGCACGCGGCGGGCCACACCTTCGAGGCGCTCCCACACGCTTTGCGGCAGCGCGGCGCCGGCGTAGAACACACCTTCGAGCCGCTCGAACACGTCGCGCGCGAGGGCCTCGTCCTGCTCCAGGAACGGCAGCAGCATGTCGAAGCCGCGCGGCACATTGAAATAGAAGTTGGGTTTCACCTCGCGCAGATTGGCCACGGTCTTGTCGATCAGGCCCGGCGCCGGACGGCCGTCGTCGATGTGGATCGCCCCGCCATGGGCCAGCGCCATGTTGAAGTTGTGGTTGGCGCCGAAGGTGTGGCTCCACGGCAGCCACTCCAGCAGGTTGAGCCGATGGCGGCTCAGGAAGGGCCATACCTGCGCCATCTGCTGCTGGTTGGCGGTGAGCATGCGGTGCGTGTTGATCACCACCTTGGGCGTGCCCGTGGACCCGCTGGTCAGCAGGTACTTGGCGTGGTCATCGGGCTGGATGGCCGCGAAGGCCTGCATCACCGCCGGCGTTTCGCCGGCCGCCAGCAGATCGGCAAACGGCAGCGCACCGGGAAACGCGCCGGCATCGCGGCCGAACACCAGGCGTGCATCGCCGCCCCAGGCCCGGATCGGCGCCGCGTAGACGGTCGGGTCCGATGCATAGACCAGGCCCGGGCGCAGCGCGTCGAGGATGCCTTTGACCTTGCCGTAGTCCTTGGTGAGCCGGCAGTACGCGCTGGACACCGAGCACGCGGCGCGGCCGATGTGCATGGCCGCCAGCACCAGCAGCGCATGGTCGAGCGAGTTGTCCGACAGCACCACCACCGGGCGCCGTGCATCGATCCGCCACTCGAGCAGCGCCTGCGCGATGCGCCCGACCTGCTGGCGCACCTGCGCATAGTTCAGGCGCCGCCAGCCGCCCGTGCCGTCGCGCTCGGCCAGAAAGGGCGCGTCGGGCGTGGTCAGTGCCCAGTGCTCCAGCCAGTCGCCGACGCGGCGCACGTGCGGCTGCAACGCGTCGGCCGAGCGCAGCACGAAGCCGCCGCCGGGCAGGTCTTCGCGGGTCACGCGCGGCGCGGCCAGCGAGCCGGCATCGCCGAACAGTTGTGCGGTCATGGCAGTCCTTCGAATCGGTTCACTCAGATGCCCAGGAAGGCCGCCAGCTCCGCGCTGTCGCGCAGCGTGGCCGATGCACCCGCCAGCACCACCTGGCCCTTTTGCAGCACCAGCAGGTGATCGCTGTGCGCGGCCACCTTGCGGTAGTTGCGGTCGACGATCAGCGTGGCGATGCCGCTGCTGCGGATGTCGGCGATCACGCGCCAGATCTCGGCCACGATCAGCGGCGCCAGGCCCTCGGTGGCCTCGTCGAGGATCAGCAGGTCCGGCTGCGTCATCAGCGCGCGGCCGATCGACAGCATCTGCTGCTCGCCGCCCGACAACTGCCCGCCCAGATGGCCGAGCCGCTCGGCCAGGCGCGGGAAGGTCGCGAGCACCGCGGCGAGGTCCCAGCGGCTGCGGCCGTCGCGGCCGGCGCGCGCGGCCATCACCAGATTCTCCTGCACCGACAGGTTGGGAAACACGCCACGGCCCTCGGGCACGTAGGCCACGCCGCGGCGCGCCACCTGGTGCGGGCGCGCGCGCGACATGTCGTGGCCGTGAATCGTGATGCGCCCCTGGCGCTCGGGCACGTGGCCGAGCAGCGTGCGGATCAGCGTGCTCTTGCCCATGCCGTTGCGGCCGAGCAGGCCCACAGTCTGACCGCGTTCGATCGTCAGGTCGACGCCGTGCAGCACGTGGCTGCTGCCGTACCAGGCATGCAGGCCCTGCGCATCGAGGAGGAGCTGCGCGGGGCTCACGCATGGTCCCCCAGGTAGGCGGCCTGCACGTCGGCGTTGCCCCGCACGGCAGCGGGCGTGTCGCTGGCCAGCACCATGCCGTTGACCATCACCGTGATGCGGTCGGCGATGCGGAACACGGCGTCCATGTCGTGCTCGACCAGCGCGATCGCGTGGCCATCCTTCAGCTCGGCCAGCAGTGCGAGCATGCGCTCGGTCTCTTCGGCGCCCATGCCAGCCAGCGGCTCGTCGAGCAGCAGCACCTCGGGCGCGGTGGCCAGGCACATCGCGATCTCGAGCTGGCGCCGCTGGCCGTGCGACAAGGTGCCGGCCGGCCGCTCGAGCACGTCGCTCAAGCCGGCACGCGCCGCCACCTCGCGCGCCGCCGGCACGCTCACCGCGCAGGCCTTGGCGTCGGCCCACCAGGCCCACGGGCGCTGGTGGCGCGCCTGCGCGGCGAGGCGGCAGTTCTCGAGCACGCTGAAGCTCGGGTAGATGGTGGTGCGCTGATAGCTGCGGCCGATGCCGGCGCGCGCGCGCCGCGCCTGCGGCCAGCGCGTGATGTCGGTGCCGTGGAGCTGCACGCTGCCGCCGCTGGCGGGCAACTCGCCCGACAGGATGTTGATCAAGGTCGACTTGCCGGCGCCGTTGGTGCCGATCACCGCGTGCACGGCGCCGCGCCACAACTCGATCGACACCCGATCCACCGCCACCAGGCCGCCGAAGCGGCGCGTCACGTCGGTGGCGCGCAACACGACTTCGGTCATTGCTGCACTCTCGGCGTGCGCGCCAGGCGGTGTGCCAGCAGCGAACTCGCGCCGATCAGTCCGCGCGGCAGCAGCGCGACGCTGACGATGATCGCCAGCCCGAGGCCGAGCAGCCAATGTTTGGCAAAAGCACCGAAGATCGCCTCGGACTTGAAGAACTCCTGCAGCAGCGCGAAGGCGAAGGCGCCGATCACCGCGCCGCGCAGGTGGCCGATGCCGCCGAGGATGATCATGATCAGCACCGCGCCGGAGAAGTGCCAGCTCAACAGCTCGGGGTTGACGAAGCCGTCCTTCACCGCGAACAGGAAGCCGCCCAGGCCGGCGATCGCCCCCGACACCACGAACGCGGCCAGCTTGTACGGGTAGGTGGAGAAGCCGGTGGCGCGCATGCGCTGCTCGTTGACGCGGATGCCCGCCAGCGCACGGCCGAAGCGCGAGCGCAGCAGCAAGGCCAGGAAGGCGAACACCGCGACCAGGCAGGCGAACACGAAGTAGTACAGCGCGAGCGGCCGCTCGAGGTCGAGCAGCACGAAGCTGCCGATCGCCGCCACCGGCTTGACGTAGAGATAGATGCCGTCGGTGCCGCCGCCCAGCGGCGTGTCGTGCACCACGTAGTAGGCCATCTGCGCGAAGGCGAGCGTCACCATGATGAAGTACACGCCCCTGGTGCGCAGCGACAGCGCGCCCATGAAGAGCGCGTAGGCCGCGCCCACCGCCATCGCCGCCGGCAGCAGCCACCACAGCGATGCGGCGGCGCCTTCGGGCGACAGCCTCACCGCGGCATAGCCGGCGAGGCCGAAGAACGCGGCCTGGCCGAAGCACACCAGGCCGGCGGCACCCACCAGCAGCTCCAGGCTGAGTGCCACGATGGCGTAGATCATCGTCTTGGTCACCAGGTCGACGCCGAAGCTGCCGGTGACGAGCGGCCACAGCGCCAGCGCCAGCGCGGCGACCGCCACGGGGACGAGGGTGCGAGTCATCCCGCCTTGAACAGCCCGTCGGGCTTCCACAGCAGGATCAGCGCCATCAGCAGGTAGACGAGCACGCCGGCGGCCTGCGGGAACACCACCTTGCCGAAGGTGTCGACCAGGCCGATCAGCAGCGCCGCCAGCAAGGCGCCGCGGATCGAGCCGATGCCGCCGATCACCACTACCACGAAGCAGATGATCAGCACCTGGTTGCCCATGCCCGGGTACACGCTCGACACCGGCGCCGCCACCATGCCGGCGAACACGGCGAGCGCGACGCCGGTGGCAAACACCACGCGATAGAGGAACTGGATGTCGATGCCGAGCGACTGCACCATCTCGCGGTTGCTGGCGCCGGCGCGGATGGTCATGCCCAGACGCGTGCGTGCCAGCACGAACCACATGCCGCCAGCGAGCGCCAGGCACACCGCCGACATGAACAGGCGATAGACCGGGTAGGTCATCAGCTCACCGAGGGGAATCGAACCGGCCAGCCACACGGGGGGCTGCACGCCGTGCACGTCGTCGCCGACGATGATGCTGCGCAGCTCCTCGAACACCAGGATCAGGCCATAGGTCATCAGCACCTGCTGCAGGTGTTCGCGCTCGTAGAGAAAGCTGAAGAAGGCCCACTCGAGCACGTAGCCCAGCGCGACCGCCAGCACCAGGCCGATCGCCAGCGTGCTGAAGAAGCCGCCGCCCAGCGTGCCGCCGACGATCGGCGCCAGCGCATACGCCATGTAGGCGCCGATCATGTAGAAGCTGCCGTGCGCCAGGTTGATGACGCCCATGATCCCGAAGATCAGCGTCAGCCCCGAGGCCACGAGAAACAACAACAGCCCGTACTGCAGGCTGTTGAGGCACTGGACCAGGAAGGTCTCGAAACTCACATGCGGCAGCCGCGGCCGGGATCGGCCAGCGACTTGCTCGCCACGCCGATCACCTTGTTCTCCTTGCCCACCACCTGGCGCAGGTAGATGTCCTGCACCGGGTTGTGGCTCTTGCCGAGCGTGAACGCGCCGCGCGGGCTGTCGATCTTCGATTTCTCCACCGCGGCGGCGAACTCGGCCTTCTTGCTGATGTCGCCCTTCACCGCATTGAGGCCGATGGCCAGCATCTGCGCTGCGTCGTAGCCCTGCACGGCGTAGACATCGGGCTGCAGCTTGTAGGCCTTGACGTAGCCGAGGCGGAACGCGCGGTCGCGCGGCGTCTCCAGGCTGTCGCCGTAGTGCAGCGTGGTCAGCAGGCCATCGGCATCGGCACCCTGGGCCTCGAGCGTGCCGTCGGTGAGGAAGCCCGCGCCATACAGGGGGATCGTCTTCTTCAGACCGGCCGCGGCGTAGTCCTTGACGAACTTCACCGCGCCGCCGCCGGCGAAGAAGGTGTACACCGCGTCGGGCTTGAGCGACGCGATCTCGGTCAGCAGCGCCTGGAACTCCACGCCGGGGAACGGCAGGCTCAGCTCCTTGACGATCTGGCCGCCGCCCTTTTCGAATGCCTCGCGAAAGCCCTTGACCGACTCGTCGCCGGCGGCGTACTTCCAGGTGATCGTCACCACTTTCTTGTGGCCCCGCTTGGCCACCACCTCGCCCATCGCGTAGCCCGGCTGCCAGTTGGAGAACGAGCTGCGGAAGATGTGGCTGGCGCACATCGGGCCGGTCACCGCGTCGGCGCCGGCGTTGGGCACGATCAGCATCGTGCCGTTGTCCTTGGCGGCCTTGGCCATCGCCATCGCGACGCCGGAGTGCACGGTGCCGACGATGACGTCGACGTTGTCGCGCTTGATCAGCTTGTTGACGTTGTCCGTGGCCTTGGCCGGGTCGGACTCGTCGTCGACCTTGAAGAACTCGATCTCGCGCCCCGCGAGCTTGCCGCCTTGCTCGGCCAGGTTCAGGCGAAAACCGTTCTCGATGGCCACGCCCAGCGCGGCGAAGGTGCCGGTGTAGGGCAGCATCAGGCCGACCTTGAGCTTGGGGGCCTGCGCGGTCGCGCTGGCGCTCAGCAACGCCAGCGCGGTGGCGGCAGCGAGCGCGGCGATGCGCGTTGTCTTCTTGAGGGTCATGATTTGTCTCCTTGAGTGGGCAGTCAGGCCGCCGGTTGGTCTGCGGGTCGGGATTTCTCGGTCGCGCCTTGCGCGTCGATGAAGCGCGTGATCTCGCTGATCACGCGCTCGGGCTGGTCGCGGTGCGCAGAGTGGCCGCACGACGGCAACTCCACCAGCACGGCGTGCGGCACTTGCCGCGCGATCGCGCGGATCTGCTCGAGCGTGCCGTACTCGTCGTCGAGGCCCTGCATCGCCAGCAGCGGGCAACGGATGGCGGCGAGCTCGGCCTCGATGTTCCAGTGGGCGAACGGCGGGTGCAGCCAGATGTCGTTCCAGCCCCAGAACGCGGAGTCCGGGTCGTCGTGGTAACGCGAGAGTCTGGACCGCATGTTCGTGTACTCGTAGTCCAGCAGCGACTCCTGTATGGCTGCCAACGAAATGGGTTCGACGAACAGGTGCGGCGCCATCACCACGACGGCACCCACCTGCTGCGCAAAACGCGCCGCGTGCAGCAGAGCGATCGAGCCGCCATCGCTGTGGCCCAGCAGCCACGGCGGATTGCGCACACGATCGATGTGCAACGCATCGAGCAACGCCGGCAGCACCTCATGGGCCTGCCGGTGCATGAAGTCCAGGCCCCAGCGCTCGTGCGCGTCGCGCGGGGTCGAGCGGCCGTAGCCGGGGCGCGAGTAGACGATGCCGCGCGCCCTCGCGGCATCACAAAGCCGCTGCGGAAATTCCTTCCACATCGCCACCGAGCCGAGCCCTTCGTGCAGGAACACCAGCGTCGGCGCGCCGGCGCGCGGCGCTGCCGGCACGATGCGCTCGACCTCGATGCGCACGCGGCGGCCCGACCACGGCAGCTCGACGAATTGGACCGGCTGCGTCATCGCCGGGTCAGCGACGCTTGGCGAGTTCGAGCTCGCGCAGCCGAAAGCGCTGGATCTTGCCGGTCGAGGTCTTGGGCAGCTCGGCGATGAACTCGATCTGGCGCGGATACTTGTAGGGCACCAGCCGCGTCTTGACGAAGGCTTTCAGTTCCTCCTCCAGCGCCGGCGACGCCTGCTGGCCCGGCTTGAGCACGACGAAGGCCTTGACGCGAGTGAGCCCTTCGGCATCGGGCACGCCGATCACCGCCGCTTCGAGCACTGCGGCGTGCTGCACCAGCGTGGCCTCGACTTCGAACGGCGACACGTACTGGCCGCTGACCTTGAGCATGTCGTCGCTGCGGCCCGAGTAGGTGTAGGTGCCGTTGGCATTGCGCACGTACTTGTCGCCGCTCTTGGTCCAGGCACCCTGGAAGGTGTCGCGCGACTTGTCGCGGTTGGCCCAGTACATCAGCGCCGAGCTCGGCCCGCCGATGTAGAGGTCGCCGACTTCACCGTCGGGCACCGGGCGGCCGTCGTCGCCGCGCAATTCGATCGAGTAGCCCGGCACCGGCTTGCCGGTGCTGCCGTAGTGCACGTCGCCGGGGCGGTTGGACAGGAAGATGTGCAGCATCTCGGTGGAGCCGATGCCGTCGATCAGCTCGCAGCCGAAGTGCGAGCTGAAGCGCTCGCCGAGCTCGCGCGGCAGCGCCTCGCCGGCCGACGAGCACAGGCGCAGCGCGACGTCGCTGCGTTTGGGCAGCGCAGGCGACACCATCATGCCGGCGTAGCCGGTGGGCGCGCCGAAAAACAGCGTCGGCTTGGCGCCGGCGCTGCCGGCCCAGCGTTTGAACACCGCATCGGGCGTGGGCCGCTCGGCCATCAGCACCACCGAGGCGCCGGCCCACAGCGGAAAGGTCAGCGCGTTGCCCAGGCCATAGGCGAAAAACAGCTTGGCCGCGGAGAAGCAGACGTCGCGCTCGGTGAGGCCGAGCACGCCGCGGCCATAGAGCTCGGCGGTCCAGTAGAGATTGGCCTGCGTGTGCACGGTGCCCTTCGGGCGGCCGGTGGAGCCCGACGAGTACAGCCAGAACGCCGGCTCGTCGCCCGCGGTGGCGGCGGCCTTGGGCAACGGATCGGCGGCGCGCATGCGTTGCACGAGATCGACCTGGCCGCTCGCCAGCGGCGCCTGAGGCCGCGCCACCCACACCTCGCGCACCTCGTGCATGGCGCTGGCCATCGCAGCCTGCAGCGCGGGCAGCACCGAGGGCGACGTCAGCACGAGCTGCGAGCGGCTGTGCGCCAGCATGTAGGTGAAGTCGTCGGCGGTGAGCAGCGTGTTGACCGACACCGGCACCACGCCGGCGTACAGGCAAGCGAGAAAGCTCACCGGCCACAGGTTGTTGTCCTGCATCGCCAGCAGTACGCGCTCGTCGCGGCGCACCCCGGCGGCCAGCAGCGCGGCGGCCAGGCTTCGCGACTGGCGCTCCAGCTCGCCGTAGCTCAGGTGGCCGTGGTCGTCGGCGTAGGCGAGCTTGTCCGCCCGCGCCTGGTTGCGCTCGAACAGGTCAGCGGCAAAGTTGTAGGCAGCGGGTGGGGCGGCAACGGCGGCAGACATGGTGGACTCCAACGGCAGGGAACACTGGACGCGCGCGACGCTTCGGCGGGCTCGACGGCGGGGACCGGCCCTGGCTGGAAGCGCGCGCCTTGCGGCGCGGACCCGCATGCATTATTGTGCGTGCGGCGACACGATAGTTTTGGTGCCGTCACCTGTCAAGCACTATATTGCATGAGCCGATCTGCAGCCCCGCGACCACCACGACCCGCCAGGACCAAGGTTGCCACCAGCGGGCCGGCGAAGAAATCGGTCCGGACCCGGGCGCCGCAGCCCGGCCGCGGCGCCGCGCGGCCGCTCGCCAAGTCGGCGCCGCGCCCGCCGGAGCGCGAGCCGCTGCTGGTGGCGCTCGGCG
>DATDJF010000172.1:0-2318 GCA_036520715.1 Burkholderiaceae bacterium
ACGCCGAAGGTGTCGAAGGCCTGCATGCCCCACTTCATGAACTGGTAGCGCTCCTGGTTGCGCTGGAACTCCAGCTTCATGTTCAGGTCGAGTGCGCTCTTCGTGCCGTAGTGGTCGACCATCACCGAGTGGTCCACCACCAGGTCCACCGGCACCAGAGGCTCGATGGTTTTCGGGTCGCGGCCCATATCGGCGGCGACGTTGCGCATCGCCGCCAGGTCGGCGAGCAGCGGCACGCCGGTGAAGTCCTGCAGTACCACGCGCGAGACGACGAAGGGAATCTCGTCGCTGCGCGCCGCGTTGGGCTGCCAGTTGGCCAACTGCAGCACGTGTTCGGCGGCGACCTTCTTGCCGTCACAGTTGCGCAGCACCGATTCGAGCACGATGCGTATCGACACCGGCAGTCGCTTGACGTTCGGATGGGTCTTGGCCAGCTCGGGCAGCGAGTACAGCTGTCCCTGCTTGCCCGAGGCGGTGCGAAAGGGCTTGCGTGTGCTGGCGAAGAGGTGCGTCGGCGTCGCGGTGGTCGATGGTGTCTTGCTCATGCGTGCGCTCCTGCGTCGATGATCAGAGCGATTGTGCATGTCTGCGCCGCGCGGCGCGGCGGACATTCTGAAGTGAGGTTGGGACTTGAAGTCCTGGCAAACAGCTTGGACTTGTCCTCGGCCTGCCACAGGAGGAGACCTGACCTCAGCTCGAACGGTGGGCATGGGCCTCGACGGCCTGCGGACGGTGCTGGCTTGCGCCAAGGCGCGCACGCGAGAGTGGCGGCATTGCGCCGCGACCCGTCGGTGCGGCGCTACCAATCGCCGGATCAGGCTCGCTCAGCGACCCAGCCGCGCACCGAGTCCAGCGCGGCTGACAGCCTGGACGGATCAGTGCCGCCGGCCATGGCCATGTCGGGCTTGCCGCCGCCCTTGCCGCCGACCTGCTGGGCGACGAAGTTCACCAGCTCGCCGGCCTTGATCTTGCCCATGCGGTCGGCCGTGACGCCGGCAGCCAGTTGCACCTTGCCGCCGTCCACCGTCGCCAGCACGATGGCCGCGCTCTTGAGCTTGTCCTTGAGCTTGTCCATGGTTTCGCGCAGTGCCTTGGCGTCGGCACCCTGCAGCATGGCGGCCAGCACCTTCAGCCCGCCGATATCGACCGCCTTGGCCAGCAGTTCGTCGCCCTGCGTCGACGCGAGCTTGCCCTTCAGCGCGTCGAGCTCCTTCTCGAGTCCGCGCACCTGGTCGAGCAGTGCATGCACCCGCGCCGGCACATCGGGTTTCAACACGCGCAGCGTGCCCGCCACGCCGCCGAGCGTGCTTTCCAGGCCTTGCACATAGGTCAGCGAGTTGTCACCGGTCAGCGCCTCGACACGGCGCACGCCGGCGGCCACGCCGCCTTCGGCGACGATGGTGAACAGGCCGATGTCGCCGGTGCGCTGCACATGCGTGCCCCCGCACAGCTCGCGGCTGCTGCCGATGTCGAGCACGCGCACCTCGTCGCCGTATTTCTCGCCAAAGAGCATCATCGCGCCGGCCTTCTGCGCCGCCTCGATGGGCATGATCTCGGCCTTCACCGGCACATTGGCCAGCACTTCGGCATTGACCCGCTGCTCCACCTGGCGGATCTGCTCATCGCTCAACGGTGCGTTGTGCGCGAAGTCGAAGCGCGTGCGCTCGGCATTCACCAGCGAGCCCTTCTGCTGCACGTGTGCGCCCAGCACCTCGCGCAGCGCCTTGTGCATCAGGTGGGTGGCGCTGTGGTTGCGCACGGTTTTCGCACGGCGCTCGGCATCGACGCGGGCGACGAACTCATCGCCGATCTCGACCTCGCCTTCGACGATGCGGCCATGGTGGCCGAACACCGATGCCTGGATCTTCAGCGTGTCCTCGACGATGACGCGGGAGCGGGCATTGCGCAGCTCGCCGCTGTCACCGACCTGGCCGCCGCTCTCGGCATAGAAGGGCGTGTGATCGAGCACGACGACCACGTCGTCGCCGGCGTGCGCGCGCTGCACCGGCGAGCCGTCGATGTAGATCGCCGTCACCTTGCTGTGCTCGCACACCAGATGCTCGTAGCCATGGAAGGCGGTGGCCGCGCCGTCGTACTCGAGGCCCTGCGCCATCTTGAACTTGGCCTTGCCGCGCGCCTGATCGCGCTGGCGCTGCATCGCGGCGTCGAAGCCCGCGCTGTCCACCGTGACGCCACGCTCGCGGCAGACATCGGCCGTCAGGTCGAGCGGGAAACCGAAGGTGTCGTGCAGCTTGAACGCGGTCTCGCCGTCGATGACCTGGGCGCCGCCGGCCAGTGCGCTTTCCAGGATCTCCATG
>DATDJF010000173.1:0-5704 GCA_036520715.1 Burkholderiaceae bacterium
CATGTCACCCCCGCACGAACAGGGTGACCAGCGGCTCGTCGCCGACCTGGCGGCTCCAATGGCCGTGCAGCTTGGCGTCGAAGACGGCGCCGGCGGGCAGCTTGTCGTCCGAGTAGAAGTGCTCGCCCGGCTCGAAGCTGCGCGAGCTGCCGTCCTGCAGCCCGATCTCCATGCGTCCGCGCAGGATGAACACCCACTGCGGGTTCTCGGTGCAATGGAACTCGCTGCGAAAGCCCACCGGGCTCTCGCGCAACTGGTAGCCGCCGCTGGCCATCAGCGCCGACAGCCGCGCCTGCGGCTTGCCCTCGCTGAGCGCAAGCTGCTCGTCACGCCAGCGCGCGCGGCCGTCGGCGGCGGTGTACAGCACGGTCTTGGTGAATGTATTCATGGCCCCTCACACACTGGCGGACAGGCCGCCGTCGACCACCAGGATGTGGCCGTTGACATAGCCCGCGCCGTCGCTGGCCAGAAACACCACCGCCGGCGCCAGCTCCTCGACGCTGCCCCAGCGGCGCGCCGGCGTGCGGCCCTCGAGCCACTTGCTGAAGGCGGCGTCGGCCACCAAGGCGCTGGTCAACTCGGTCTTGAAGTAACCCGGCGCGATGCCGTTGACGGTGATGCCGTGCGGCGCCAGCTCCACCGCCATCGCCTTGGTCAGCATCTTCAGCGCACCCTTGCTCGACGCATAGGGCGCGGTGCCCGGACGCGCCAGGTCGCTCATCACCGAGCAGGTGTTGACGATGCGCCCGGCGCCGCGCGGGATCATGCGGCGCGCCACCGCGCGGCCGACGTAGAACGCGCTGTCGAGGTTGGTCGTCAGCACGGCGTGCCAGTCGGCATCGGTCAGTTCGGTGAGCGGCATGCGGCGCGTCATGCCGGCGTTGTTGACGAGCACGTGAATCGGGCCGATTTCGGCTTCGATCTGTTCGATCGCCGCATCCACTGCCGCGGCGTCGGTGACGTCGAACGCTTTGGCAAACGCCGTCAGGCCCTCGGCGCGCAGTGCGCCGGCGGCGTCGTTCAGGCGCGCCGCGTTGCGCGCGTTGAGCACCACCGTGGCGCCGGCCTGCGCCAGGCCACGCGCCACCGCCAGGCCGATGCCGGTGGACGAGCCCGTCACCAGGGCCACGCGGCCGTCGAGCCGGAACATGGTCGCTGCACTGCCCATCGTGATCCTCCCTGGCGAGCGCGCGCCTGCGTCGCGCCGGCTGCTAGTCTAAGCGCGTGAATGCATTGGCCGCGCCATCGCTCGAGCGGCTGCACGCACGGCCGTTGCGCGAATTGACGTTGCGCCCGCACGACCACCCGCGCGGCGCGGCGCACCTGAGCGCGGCCAGCGGGCTGGTGTGCGCGCACGGGTGCGCCTATGTGATCGCCGACGACGAGCACCATCTGGCGGTGTTCGCCGACCTGCGATCGCCCGGCACGCTGCATCGCATCCGCGCCGGCGACCTGCCGGACAAGGCGAAGGCACGCAAGCGCCACAAGCCCGACCTCGAAACGCTGCTGTGGCTGCCCGATGTCGGCAAGGCCGGCACGCTGGTGGCGCTCGGCTCGGGCTCGCGCGAGAACCGCTGCAGCGGCGTGGCGATCCCACTCGACGGCCGCGGCCAGCCGCACGCGCAGGTGCAGGCGTTCGACCTCGCGCCGCTGTACGGCCCGCTGGCGGTGCAATTGGGCGGGCTCAACGTCGAGGGGGCGATGGCGATCGGCCAGGACGTGGTGCTGCTCAACCGCGGCGGCCGCGACGGCCTGGTCAATGCGGCGGTGCGATTTCCGCTGGCCACGCTGCAGGCGCTGATGCGCGGCGCGCGCCAGATCGACGCGTTTTGCACGATCCAGCGCTTCGATCTCGGCCACCTCGACGGCGTGGCGCTCGGCTTCACCGATGGCGCTGCGCGGGCGGACGGCAGCTGGCTGTTCAGCGCCGCCGCCGAACGCAGCGCCGACAGCGTCGTCGACGGGCCCTGCGCCGGCAGCGTGATCGGCCAGGTGTCGGCACGCGGCACGCTGGTGACGATGCGTTGCCTCGACTCGCGCGACAAGGTCGAAGGCCTGGCAGTGCAGCCCGACGGCCCGTCGCTGTGCATGGTCACCGATGCCGACGATCCGCAGCGCAGCGCCCGCCTGCTGCGGGCGACGTGGCCGGCTGTCCGCGGTTGATGCGCCGAGCCGGCCCACGCCCAAGCGAACAGTCGACACACCATGCGCATCCTCGTCACCGGCAGCGCCGGACACCTCGGCGAAGCGCTGATGCGCACGCTGCAAGGCTCGCAGCACGAAGCGCTCGGCATCGACGTGCTGCCATCTCCATACACCCAGCGCGTCGGCTCGATCGCCGACCGTGCCTTCGTGCACACGTGCATGGCAGGCGTGCAGGCCGTGCTGCACGCCGCCACGCTGCACAAGCCGCACGTGGCCAGCCATGCGCGGCAGGCCTTCGTCGACACCAACGTCACCGGCACGCTCAACCTGCTCGAGGAAGCCGACGCCGCCGGCGTGGCCGCCTTCGTGTTCACCAGCACGACCAGCACTTTCGGCCGGGCGCTGGTGCCGCCGGCCGGCGAGCCCGCCGCGTGGATCACCGAAGACGTGGTGCCGGTACCCAAGAACATCTACGGCGCCACCAAGGTGGCGGCCGAAGACCTGTGCGAGCTGATGCATCGCGACCGCGGCCTGCCGTGCGTGGTGCTGCGCACCTCGCGCTTCTTTCCCGAGGACGACGACGACCACCACGCACGCAGCGCCTTCGCCGGCGACAACCTCAAGGTGAGCGAGTTCCTGTACCGCCGCGTCGACATCGAAGACGTGGTCGACGCGCACCTGCTGGCGCTGCACAAGGCAGCCGACATCGGCTTTGCGCGCTTCATCGTCAGCGCCACCACGCCGTTCACGCGCGACGACCTGCGCGAGCTGCGCCGCGATGCAGCGGCCGTGGTGCGGCGCCACGTGCCCGACTACGAAGAGGCCTACCTGCGCCGCGGCTGGGCGATGGTGCCGGCGATCGACCGCGTCTACGTCAACGAGCGAGCGCGCCGCGAGCTCGGCTGGCGGCCGCGCCACGACTTCGCCAGCGTGATCGCGCGCCTGCGCGCCAGCGAAGATTTTCGAAGCCCGCTGGCGATCGCCATCGGCGCCAAGGGCTACCATCGGCAAGACGCTTCTCCCTCCACGCCGGCGCAAGGCCGGACACTCACATGAGCACCACCAAACCCCGCAAGAAGCCGCAAGACCTGCGCAGCCAGCAATGGTTCGGCCGTCAAGACCGCGACGGCTTCGCCTACCGCAGCTGGCTCAAGGGCAAGGGTGTGCCGCACGACCAGTTCGACGGCCGGCCGGTGATCGGGATCTGCAACACCTTCAGCGAGCTGACGCCGTGCAACTCGCATTTCCGCACGCTGGCCGAGCAGGTGAAGATCGGCGTCTACGAGGCCGGCGGCTTTCCGCTGGAATTCCCGGTGATGTCGCTCGGCGAGTCGCTGCTGCGCCCGACCGCGATGCTGTACCGCAACCTCGCCAGCATGGACGTCGAAGAGAGCATCCGCGGCAACCCGCTCGACGGCGTGGTGCTGCTGATGGGCTGCGACAAGACCACCCCGGCGCTGGTGATGGGGGCCTCGAGCGCCAACCTGCCGACCATCGGCGTGTCGGGCGGGCCGATGCTCAACGGCAAGTGGCGCGGCCAGGAGCTCGGCTCCGGCACCGGTGTCTGGAGCATGAGCGAGCAGGTGCGCGCCGGCACGCTGAAGCTGCAGGACTTCTTCGATGCCGAGAGTTGCATGCACCGCAGCCACGGCCACTGCATGACGATGGGCACCGCGAGCACGATGGCCTCGATGGTCGAGGCGCTCGGCCTCGGACTGCCCGGCAATGCCGCCTATCCGGCGGTCGACGGCCGGCGCAACGTGATCGCGCGCAACGCCGGCCGCCGCATCGTCGACATGGTGCACGAGGACCAGTTGATCGGCGACATCCTCACGCGAGAGGCTTTCGAGAACGCGATCAAGACGCTGGCCGCGATCGGCGGCTCCACCAACGCGGTGATCCACCTGATCGCGATCGCCGGGCGCCTGGGCGTGAAGCTGACGATCGACGACTTCGAGCAGCTCGCCAGCGAACTGCCGTGCCTGGTGAACCTGCAGCCGTCGGGCGAACACCTGATGGAGGACTTCTGCTACGCCGGCGGCCTGCCCGTGGTGATGAAGGAGATCTCGTCGACGCTGCACCTGGACCACGTGACCGCCAGCGGCAAGACCGTGCGCGAGAACATCGCCGATGCGCAGAATTTCGACCCGCGCGTGATCAAGACGATGGCGCAGCCGTTCAAGGCCAAGGCCGGCATTGCGGTGCTGCGCGGCAACCTCGCACCACGCGGCGCGGTGATCAAGCCGAGCGCCGCGACCCCGGCGCTGATGGTGCACAAGGGCCGTGCAGTGGTGTTCGAAGACAGCGACGACTTCCACGCCCGCATCGACGACCCCAACCTCGACGTCGACGAGCACTGCATCCTGGTGCTGAAGAACTGCGGCCCCAAGGGCTACCCCGGCATGGCCGAGGTCGGCAACATGCCGCTGCCGCCGAAGGTGCTGCGCAAGGGCATCACCGACATGGTCCGCATCAGCGACGCGCGCATGAGCGGCACCGCCTACGGCACCGTGGTGCTGCACACCGCGCCCGAGGCCGCCGCCGGCGGGCCGCTCGCGCTGGTGAAGAACGGCGACATGATCGAGCTCGACGTGGCCGGGCGCCGCCTGCACCTGCAGGTCAGCGACGCGGAACTCGCGCGCCGCCGCACCGAATGGAAGCCGCCGCCACCCAAGCTCGAGAGCGGCTACTGGAAGCTGTACACCGATCACGTGCTGCAGGCCGACGAAGGGGTCGATCTCGACTTCCTGGTCGGCAAGCGGGGGGCATTCGTCCCCAGAGACAACCACTAGAACAAGCACCAGGCACGAGTCGCCTCGCGTCGAGGCGCGACGTTGGGAAACGACGCACGCAGTAACCCGGAGCCGCTCGCGGCCCGGTCGGTCCCTTTCATCCAACAGGAGACATGCATGCTGTTCCGCACCCGCCTCGCCGCCGCCGTCGCCACGCTGGCGGCCACCGCCGCCTTTGCGGCCCCACCGAAGGTCGTTTCCGGTCCGGGCGAGAACCCGGCCTGCTTCAAGCCCTGGGACGCCAAGACCAAGCACTTCCAGTGGCCCGCGAAGAAGGGCCCGTACCGCATCGCGCTCGCGAACGGCTTCGTCGGCAACACCTGGCGCATCCAGATGATCAAGATGGCGAAGGCCTACGCGGCCACGCCGGACATGAAGCCGCACCTGAAGGAGTTCAAGATCGTCTCGACCGGCACCGACGTGGCGGCCCAGATCGCGGCGATCGACAACTTCATCAACTCCGGCTACGACGCGATCGTCACGATCGCGGTCAACCCGACCGCCTTCGCGCCGGTGATCAAGCGCGCCAACGCCGCCGGCGTCGTGCTGATCCCGTTCGACAACGTGCTCGACAGCGAGGAAGTGATGATGGTCAACGAGGACCAGACCGCGATGGGCACCTTGTCCGGCGACTGGCTGGTCAAGAACATCCCGAGCAAGACCGGCAAGCTGATCGAGGTACGCGGCCTGCCCGGCAACTCGGTCGACCGTGACCGCCACCTCGGGTTCCGCAAGGTCGTCGAGGCCGCCGGCAACAAGTTCGAGGT
>DATDJF010000174.1:0-26224 GCA_036520715.1 Burkholderiaceae bacterium
CGCGCCGGCCGTGGGCAGGCGCTCACCGAACGCCGCCGCGGCGTTGCCGGCCACCACGCGCGGTGGCTCGGCGCTCCAGCGCGACGCCAGCGCAGGCAACGTGTACAGCGCCGGGGCGGTCACCACCTGCCAGCGCGCACCGTCGCGGCGGTAGCGGCCGGCATAGACCTCGTCCATGCGCGCGTCCATCGCAACCCACAGCTCGCCGTCGGGCGCGGCATGCAGCATCCGCGCGGCCTCGGCCACGATCATCAGGCTGTCGATCGCCAGCACCGGCTTAGCCGCAGCGAAGGCCAGGCCCTGCGCCACCGCGCACGCACAGCGCAGCCCGGTGAAGGCGCCCGGCCCGGCCGCAAAGGCCACGGCGTCGAGTTGCGCCACCTGCATGCCGCATGCGGCCAGGCCCTCCAACGCCAGCCCGATGATGTGCGACGAGGCCAACGCGCCGCCGGGCATCGAACGTTGCCAATCGCCGCCGACACCGGCCACCGCCACCGCGAGGACTTCGGTCGAGCTGTCTAGCGCGAGCAGGCGGGCTGACATGAACGGCGGATCGATTCGCAAGCAGCGCCGCTGCGCCAACCCCTAGAACGGGTTGTTGCGGGCGCGCGCGATCGCCTCGTTGCCGAGCTGGTTGTGCATCAACGGTCCGAAGTGGCGATCGGTGGCCCACAGGTAGCTGGTGGCCTGTGGATTCACCAAGGTGGCCGTCGTGCAGGCCGGCGGTGCCACCGTACACGCAGCGTCGGTCACATTGGTGGCGCCGATGGCCCCCCGCACTGCCGCCACCGTGTCATCGTCGGCCAGCACCAGGCCCCACAGGCGGCCGTCGAGCGGCCTGATGTCGACGCGAACGCGCGCGTTGTACACCGCCGTCATGCACGACAGCAGCGTCGATTGGCCGGGCGCGATGAGATTCTTGATGGCTGCGTACGGTGAGTAGCCGAGGTCGTGCGTGGTGGAGACGATCGCGCGACCGCCGGCGGCCAGGATGCGGCTGATCTGCGCCGCCACCAGGCGACCGCGTGCCGCCAGCTCGCCCATCAGCGTGCCCGCCGGCGGATTGCTGTTGCCGGAGTCGCAATGCCTGTCGCCGGCGTAGTTTTCGTACAGCTCGATGATGTCGTTCATCCCCACCATCACGACGTACAGATCCTTCGACGTCACACCGGTGGCGAACTGGGCGTTGAGCTGCGCCTCGATGTCGGCCGCCTTGGCGTTGGCGGCGGCGCGTGTGACCGCGAGCGTGCCGGCGCCGCAGTGGTCGGTGGGAAAGCCGTAGCTGGCGGCAATCTGCTGCGTCCAGATCGGCAGTTGCGCGCAATCGAAGTTGCTGTCGGCATTGATGGCGTTGATGCCGTATCGCCTGCCGTCGGGCAACAGACCGACCGTCTCATCGCCGATGAAGATGACGCGTTGCGCCTGGAAGGGTTCGATCTGCTGGGTGCCGCCGCCGCACGAGGCCAGCCATGCCAGCACCAGCAACGGCAGCACGCGCAGCCTGCGGCACCACCCCATCATCGCTCCGGACATCTGCATGCGAATTCCATTGTGAAGCGCGCGCCTCAATGCGCGGCTGCACGTTGCAAACGATCGTTGACGCCTTCCCAGTCCGGCGTGTCGGGCGGCTGCTCGACCCAGATCAGCTTGACGCCCCTGGCATCGAAGGCGCGCAGCACCGCGAACAACTCCCGCGCCACCGCCCGAGGGTCGTCGGGCATCACCTGCACCAGCGGGTGACGCCGCGGCGCCGTGCGTGAATATACAGCCAGGCCCGTGATCGTCGCCGGCAGCACCCGCAGCGCCTCTTGCATCTCCTGAGTGCTCATCAAGCGCAGGGTGGCGCGCGGCGCGTAGTGGCTGTCCAGCGTGCCCGGGGCCGGCGGGCTGTGCTCATCGGGCTCGTGCAGCGGGCCGCCGAGCGCCTGCTCGAGCTGCTCGCGCGTCACCACGCCGGGGCGCAGCAGCACCGGCGCCGCGCCCGAGCAATCAACGATCGCCGATTCGATGCCGAGCTCGCAGGCCCCGCCGTCGAGCACCATCAGCGCGGGGCCGAACTCGTCGCTCACGTGCGCCGCCGTGGTCGGGCTGACGTGCCCGAAGCGGTTGGCGCTCGGCGCGGCCAGGCCGGCGATGCCCTCTTGCGCGCAGCGCGTGAGCAGCTCGCGCGCCACCGGATGGCGCGGGCAGCGCAGCGCCAGCGTCGGCAGGCCCGCCGCCGCGCCGCCCGCACGGCCTGCCGCCCGCCGCACGATCACCGTCACCGGCCCGGGCCAGAAGGCCGCGATCAAACGTTCGGCGGCATCATCGAGCCCGGCGGCGAAGGCCAGCGCCTCGTCGCGGCCGAGCACGTGCACGATCAGCGGGTGATCGGCCGGCCGGCCCTTGGCGGCAAAGATCTGCGCGACCGCGGCGTCGTCGTCGGCACGCGCGGCCAGGCCGTACACGGTTTCGGTCGGCAGCGCGACCAGGCCGCCCTCGGCCAGGCGCAACGCGGCCTGCTCGATGGCCCCGGCACTCGACGCCGACACGATGCCCACCGGCTCGCCCTTCACCAGGCTGCCAGGCCGAGCCGCTGCGCGGCCTCGCGCGCCAACGTGTCGGCAGCGCTTGCGCTCGCCGCGGTCAACGTCAGGTGCCCCATCTTGCGGCCGGGCCGCGCCTGGCGCTTGCCGTACAGATGCAGGTGCGCCCCGGGCAGCGCCAGCACACTGGCCCACGCCGGCGCAACACCGTCACGCCACAGATCACCCAGCAAGTTGAGCATCACGGCGTTCGAGTGCACGCGCGGCGCGGGCAGCGGCAGGCCCGCCATCGCGCGCACCTGCCAATCGAACTGGCTGGCATCGCACGCATCGATCGTGCAGTGCCCCGAGTTGTGCGGCCGCGGCGCCATCTCGTTGGCATAGAGCACGCCGCCGCGGTCGACGAAAAACTCCACGCACAGCACGCCGGTGTAGTCGAGCGCCTGCGCGATCGTGCGGGCGGCGGCGTCGGCGGCGCTCGCCAGCGCGGCGTCGAGCCCGGGCGCCGGCCATGACGTCAATGCCAGGATGCCGTCGCGGTGCAGGTTGCGAAACGGCGGATAGCTCACCAATCCGTCATTCCCAGCGCCACGCGCCAGCACCACGCTGATTTCGAGCGCGAGGTCGAGCCGGCGCTCGAGCACGCAGCGCACGCCGCCGAGCTCGCGCCACGCGCCGGCGAGTTGCTCGCGATCGGCGACGCTGCGCTGGCCCTTGCCGTCGTAGCCGAGCTGCGCCGTCTTCAGGATGCCGGGCAACAGCGCATCGGGCAGCGCGGCCAGAGCGCGCTCGCTGTCGATCACCGCGTGCGGCGCACACGCCACGCCGCAGCGCTCGAACAACGCCTTCTCGAGGGCACGATCCTGGCAGATCGCCACTGCGGCGGCGGCCGGCGCCACCGGCACGCGCTCAGCCAGGCGGCGCAACGCCAACGCGGGCACGTTCTCGAACTCGGTGGTCACCGCACTGGCCTCGTGTGCCATCGCGTCGAGCGCCTGTTCGTCGAGGTAGTCGGCGCGCAGATGGCGCTCGGCCACGCGTCCGGCCGGCGAGTCGGCGTCCGGATCGAGCACGATGCAGCGATAACCCAGGCGCTGCGCCGCGTGCACGAACATGCGCCCGAGTTGCCCACCGCCCAGCACGCCGAGCGTGGCGCCCGGCGCGATCCCCGATCGTGTGCTCACTGCAGATCCTGGGTCATCGCCCGCGCGGCGGCGGTCTGGGCTGCGCGGTAGTGCTCCAGCCTGCTGCGCAGCGACGCGTCCTGGTTGGCGAGCATCGCCACCGCGAACAGTGCTGCGTTGGCGGCGCCGGCCGCGCCGATGGCGAAGGTGGCCACCGGAACCCCCTTGGGCATCTGCACGATCGAGTGCAGCGAATCGACGCCTTGCAGGTGGCGGCTGGCCACCGGCACCCCGAGCACCGGCACCACGGTCTTGGCCGCCAGCATGCCGGGCAGGTGGGCGGCGCCGCCGGCACCGGCGATCAGCGCCTTCAGGCCCCGGCCGGCGGCACTCTCCGCATACGCGAACATGTCGTCGGGCATGCGATGCGCGGAAACCACCCGGCACTCATGCGGCACGCCGAACTCGGCGAGAATTGCGGCCGCGTGTTGCAGGGTCTCCCAATCGCTGGACGAGCCCATCAGCACGCCGACGACGGGGGGATCTGTGGACGCCACGGCCTCTCGCAACAACACTGAAAAGGGCTTGCATTGTAGGGGGCGCGTCCCCACGTGACCGCGGCGCGTCGCCGCACCTCTTGCCAGCATCCTTGGCCGCCATGATCGACATCACCATCCAGAACTTCGAGACCGAACTGATCCAGGGGTCGGCGCGCGCGCCGGTGCTGCTGGACATCTGGGCGCCCTGGTGCGGCCCCTGCAAGTCGCTGAGCCCGGTGCTCGAAAAGCTCGAGCGCGACTATGCCGGCCGCTTCACGCTGGCCAAGCTCAACAGCGACGAGCAGCCCGAGATCGCCGGGCAATTGAGCCAGGCCTTCGGCGTGCGCAGCATCCCGTTTTGCGTGCTGTTCGATCAGGGCCAGCCGGTGGACGGGTTCGTCGGCGCGCAGCCCGAGGCGCAGATCCGCCAGTTTCTCGATCGCCACGTGCCCACCAGCGAGGACGCGCAGGCCGAGGCCGAGGTCGAAGAGGCCGAAGCGCTGGAGGCCGAAGGCGACACCGATGCCGCGCTGGCCAAGCTGCAGCAGGCGGTGGCGGTGGCGCCCGGCAACGATGCCGCGCGCTGCGACTACGTCAAGCTGCTGCTCGAGCTGCAACGAGTGCCGCAGGCGCGCATGGCGTTCGATCCGGTGGCCGGCAAGGGCGCGCTCGATGCCCGCATCGCCGCGCTCGGGCTGTGGCTGCAGGCGTGCGAGACAGCCCCGACGCTGCGCAGCGCCGACGAATTGCGTGCGGCCATCGCGGCCAATCGGCGCGACTTCGACGCCCGCCACCAGTTGGCCCAGGGCCACTTCGCCGCGGGGCGCTTTACCGATGCGATGGACGAGCTGCTGGAGATCGTGATGCGCGACAAGCAGTGGAACGAACAGCTCGCGCGCCGGACCTATGTCGCGATTCTCGAGCTGATGAGCAAGCCCGCGCCCAAGGCCGCGCCCGAGGCCGCCAAGGGCACGCTGGAGGTGGCCGGCAAGCCGGCCGCAGCGGCCAGCGACCCGGTGGTCGACCAGTACCGCCGCAAGCTCAGCATGGCGCTGTTCTGAGGTGGCGGTCGGCGGCCGCCTCCCGCCGGCCCGCTTAGAATTCAACGCTTTGCCCAGGCCCTTTCGCGGGCCGTTGAAAGACAAAGGATCCACCCGTGTTCATCTCAGAAGCCTTCGCGCAGACAGCGCCCGCGGCCAGCGGCGGTAGCGAATCGACCCTGCTCAGCCTGCTGCCGATCGTGCTGATGTTCGTGGTGCTGTACTTCATCATGATCCGCCCGCAGATGAAGCGCCAGAAGGAGCACAAGACCATGGTCGAGGCCCTGGCCAAGGGCGACGAGGTCGTCACCGCTGGCGGCATGCTCGGCCGGGTGTCGAAGATGGGCGAAACCTACCTCCACATCGAAGTGGCCAACGGCGTCGAGCTGCAGGTGCAGCGCTCGTCGGTCGTGCAGGTGCTGCCAAAAGGCACGCTGAAGTGAACGCCCGGCGCGGCAGCGCCGCTGCAGGATCGCGGCGATGAACCGCTATCCGCTGTGGAGGTATCTGCTGCTGGCCTTCGCGCTGGTGGTGGGCTTGCTGTACACGCTGCCCAACTTCTTCGGCGAGGCGCCGGCGGTGCAGGTGTCCAGCGGCAAGGCCACGCTCAAACTCGATGCGGGCATCGTCGCACGCATCGAGTCGGCGCTGAAGGCGGCAGACATCCAGGCCGACTTCGTGCAGTTCGAGGGCAACTCGGCCAAGGCGCGCTTCGGCGATACCGACACGCAGATCAAGGCCAAGGACACGATCGCCAAGGCGCTCAACCCCGACCCCAGCGACCCCAGCTACATCGTGGCGCTGAACCTGCTGTCACGCTCGCCGGCCTGGCTGACCCGGCTGCACGCGCTGCCGATGTACCTCGGCCTCGACCTGCGCGGCGGCGTCTATTTCCTGATGCAGGTGGACATGCGCGCCGCGTTGTCCAAGAAAGCCGAGTCGTATGCCGGCGACCTGCGCAGCCTGCTGCGCGACAAGGGTGTGCGCCACGGTGGCATCCTGCGCGATGGCGACTCGGTGATCATCCGGTTCAGGGACCGCGCGATGATGGCGCAGGCGTTGACGCTGATGGCCGACCAGATGCCCGATCTGCAGTGGGTCGAAGGCGCCGACGGCAGCGACGCCAAGCTCACCGGCACGCTCAAGCCGGAGGCGGCGCGCCGGGTGCAGGAGCAGGCGCTGCAGCAGAACATCACCACCCTGCACAACCGCGTCAACGAGCTCGGCGTCGCCGAGCCGGTGATCCAGCAGCAGGGTGCCGACCGCGTGTCAGTGCAGTTGCCCGGCGTGCAGGACACCGCCAAGGCCAAGGACATCATCGGCCGCACCGCCAACCTGGAGTTCCGGCTGGCCGACATGACCCCCGAGGCGCGCGCCGCGCTCGACGGCCGCGGCCCGGTGCCGTTCGGCCGCGAGCGCTTCGGCATCGGCCGCGGCGCACCGGTGATCGTCTATCGCGAGGTGGTCGCTTCGGGCGACATGCTGACCGACGCACAGCCGCGGCCCGACCAGTACAACCAGCCGGCGGTGTCGGTGACGCTCGACAGCAAGGGCGGGCGGCGCATGCTGGAGATGACGCGGGCCAACGTCGGCAACTTCATGGCGGCGATCCTGTTCGAGAAGAACAAGGGCGAGGTGCTGACGGTCGCGCGCATCCAGGGCGAGTTCGGTAACCAGTTCCAGATCACCGGCATGGGCACCACCGAAGCGGCCAACGACCTGGCACTGCTGCTGCGCGCGGGCGGCCTGGCCGCCCCGATGGAGATCATCGAGGAACGCACCATCGGCCCCAGCCTCGGCAAGGAGAACATCGACAAGGGCTTCGCCAGCGTCACCTACGGCTTCGCGGCGATCGCGCTGTTCATGTGCGCGTACTACCTGCTGTTCGGCGTGTTCTCCACCTTGGCGCTGGCGTTCAACCTGCTGCTGCTGGTGGGGGTGCTGTCGATGCTGCAGGCCACGCTCACCTTGCCGGGCATCGCGGCCATCGCCCTGACGCTGGGCATGGCGATCGACGCCAACGTGCTGATCAACGAGCGCGTGCGTGAAGAACTGCGTGGCGGCGCGGCGCCGCAGGCGGCCATCAATACCGGCTACGAGCGCGCCTGGGCCACCATCCTCGACTCCAACGTGACCACGCTGATCGCCGGCCTGGCGCTGCTCGCCTTCGGGTCGGGCCCGGTGCGCGGCTTCGCGGTGGTGCACTGCCTGGGCATCCTGACATCGATGTTCTCGGCCGTGCTGTTCTCGCGCGGCCTCGTCAACCTCTGGTACGGCCGGCAGAAGCGCTTGAAGAGCGTGTCGATCGGACAGGTGTGGCGGCCCGAGGGCAGCACGCCGCCGGTGCTGCCGGGCTGAGCATCAAGAGGCCACGCAGATGGAGTTCTTTCGGATCCGGCGCGACATCCCGTTCATGCGGCATGCGCTGGCCTTCAACATCGTCTCGTTCCTGACTTTCGCCGCCGCGGTGTTCTTCCTGGCCACGCGCGGCCTGCACCTGTCCATCGAGTTCACCGGCGGCACGGTGCTGGAAGTCAGCTATGCGCACACCGCCGACATCAACAAGGCGCGCACCAGCGTCGAGGCCCTGGGCTTCGGCGAGGTGCAGGTACAGAACTTCGGCACCTCGCGCGACGTGCTGATCCGGTTGCCGATCCGCGGCGACATGAAACAAAGCGACGTCGCCACGCGGGTGTTCGAGCGGCTGTGCAGCGACGAGGCCGGCAAGCTCGCGACCCGTCAGTACACCACGCCGCAGGGCGAGCAGGTGAGCCGCATGGCCTGCGTAGGCGCCAACGACGCCGAGCCGATCCGCCTGTCGCGCACCGAGTTCGTCGGCCCCGCGGTGGGCGCCGAGCTCTACGCCGATGGCCTGAAGGCGCTGGCCTTCGTGGTGATCGGCATCATGCTGTATTTGGCGTTCCGCTTCGAGTGGAAGTTCTCGATCGCTGCCATCGTCGCCAACCTGCACGACGTGATCATCATCCTGGGCTTCTTCGCCTTCTTCCAGTGGGAGTTCTCGCTGGCCGTGCTGGCCGCGGTGCTGGCGGTGCTGGGCTACTCGGTCAACGAGTCGGTCGTGATCTTCGACCGCATTCGCGAGGCGTTCCGGCGCTTTCGCAAGATGAACACCCACGAGGTCATCGATCACGCCATCACCAGCACGATCAGCCGCACCATCATCACGCACGGCTCGACGCAGATGATGGTGCTGGCGATGCTGCTGTTCGGCGGGCCGACGCTGCATTACTTCGCGGTCGCGTTGACCATCGGCATCCTGTTCGGTATTTATTCATCCGTCTTCGTGGCCGCGGCGATCGCCATGTGGCTCGGCGTCAAACGCGAGGATTTGGTCCGCGCCGGAGGCAAGGACCACGATCCCAACGACCCCAACGCGGGTGCCGTGGTGTAGAGTAGGCCAGCCCTGACTCCACCATGACATGAACGCCGGCGCAGCGTCCAGCCATCTCGCCCAGCAGGCCCGGCGGCTGTACGCCGATCAATTGATCGCGGCGCTGCCGGCGATGGCCAGCGCAGTGCTGGAGACGACTCGAGCGCTGCTCGACAAGCCGGCGATCCCCTCGGTCGTGCTGATGCGGCGCGATCTCTTCAAGGCGATGGAGCGCGCCGGGGTCGGCTGGCAGCACGGCATCGCCGACGGCTTGTACAAGGCGCTGGGCCAGTCGCTGTCGGCGGCCCGCGCGGCCGACCTGCCGCTGCCGGGCACCGGCGGCCTGTCGCTGGTGGATGACGACACCATCGAGCGCGAAATCCTCACGTCGCGCCTGGCGCTGGCCATCATGGACCGCGCGTCGTGGGAATTCGCCGATCTGCGCTCGCGGCTGGCCTCGCTGGAGCGGCGCTCCGAGCTCGACGCCCACGACCCCGTGCGCGCCCACGTGCTGTCGCGCGTCGCGCTCGAAGCCTGGCGCAACACCGGCATGAGCCTCGACGGCTGGCGCGAGTTGCAGCCGGTGGTGCACGAGGAACTCGCGCACATCGTCGAGGAGGCCTACCACGAGGCCAACCGCTGGCTGATCGAACAACGGGTCATGCCCGAGGTCGACCTGCGGCCGTTGATCCGCCGCTCGCGCGGCGTCAACCCCGGTGGCATGCTGTCGGGCGCCTTCGGCGCCAGCCCAGGCGACGGTTCGACGACCTCGGTGCGCGGCAGCATGGGCGGCGGTACCCGCGGCGTGGGCGACGAAACGCGCCTGATGACGCGCACCGGCGCACTGCGCCGCGAGAACTCGGGCGAGATCCTGAGCCGCCTCAACCGGCTGGTCGGCAAGCAGTCGCCAGGGTTCGGCGACACCGCGCAGATGAAGCCGGTGTCGCCGGTGTTGGCCGAGGCGATCAACAATGCCCAGGTCAACGTGCAGCAGCGCCTGGCGCCACGCACCGACCGCCCCGACGCGCAGCCGGTGAGCACGCCGCAGATGCTGGCCGAACTGCAGCAGCGCAAGCAGGCGCTCAAGCAGGCGGCCACGACGCCGGTGGAACGCGCGACGATCGAGATCGTGGCGATGATGTTCCAGTCGATCCTCACCGAAGACCGCATCCCGGCGGCCATCCGCGTGTGGTTCGCGCGGCTGCAGATGCCGGTGCTGCGGGTGGCGGTCAGCGAGCCCGACTTCTTCGCCACCATCGATCACCCGGCACGCCGCCTGATCGACCGCATGGGTGCCTGCGTGATGGGCTTCGACTCGTCGGCGACGCAGAACTCCGCCGAGGCGCTCAGCAAGGAAGTCAAGCGCGTCGTTCAGGTGGTCG
Organism: Burkholderiaceae bacterium; assembly: GCA_036520715.1. Lineage (GTDB taxonomy): Bacteria > Pseudomonadota > Gammaproteobacteria > Burkholderiales > Burkholderiaceae_C > JAEUPI01. Next base: position 10,002 of record DATDJF010000174.1, read on the forward strand.
AGGCCTACCCCGACACCGGACGGCGCGTCTTCCAGACCGTGCTGGTGGAGTTCGAGAAGTTCCTCGAGCACTACTTCAAGAACGAGAACGAGGCCACGCGCAAGGGCGTGTCGCTGGCGCAGCAGATCGAGCAGCGCGAGACGCTGGCGATCCAGTACACGATCGAGCTGCGCAAGATGCTCAACGAGGTGCCGGTGCAAGAAGAGGTGCGCCAGTTCCTGTTCCAGGTGTGGGCCGACGTGCTGGCCACCACCGCGGTGCGCTACGGCGCACAGGCCGAGCAGACCAAGGCGATGAAGCGCGCTGCCACCGACGTCATCTGGTCGGCCGGCGCGAAGGTCACGCGCGAGGAGCGCGCCGAGGTGCTGCGGCGGCTGCCGCCCTTGCTCAAGACACTGCGCGACGGCATGGCCTCGGCCGGCATGAGCGCCGAGAAGCAGGACGAGCACATCCAGACGCTGAACAACTCGCTGGCCGCGGCCTTCACCGCCAAGGCCGCGATCATCACCAGCGAACGCATCGACGACCTCACCGAGCGCCTGGAGTCAATCGAAGAGTTGCTGCCCGACGCCGAGAACGTGGCCATCGACGAGTCGATGGTGCTCGACCTGTCCGGGCACGAGAGTTCGGAGATCGAAGTCGTCGGCGAAGGCGGCTCGATGCCGACGCCGGCGATGGTGGCGTGGGCGCGCGAGCTCCAGGTGGGCAGCTGGTACATGCTCGACTACCGCGACCGCAACGAGGCGGTGCAGCTGGCATGGCAGGGCTTGCGCAAGCAGCTCTCGCTGTTCGTCACCCCGCAAGGCCGCTGCGTGCTGTTCCATCAGCAGCGTCTGGCCGCGTTTCTGCAGGCGGGGCTGCTGCTGCCGGCACAGGACGAGTCGCTCACCGTGCGCGCCACGCGCACTGCACTGGCCAAGCTCGACGCCGATCCGTCCCGTTTGCTGAACTGAAAGCGACCGTCAGGTCGCTTCGGCGCAGGCTCACGTCGCGCAGCGACGTGAAGGCGCGCCAGCGCCGGCCGAAGCCAACGCGCCTCAGTGGATCGAGCGCTGGTCGGTGTTGACCGACAGTTCGTCGAGGATCAGCGCGTCAGGCTCCTCGCCGACGCTCCAGAACACCATCAACACGATCACCTTCAGGTGCTCGAGGTCGATCGGCGCCACGCCCGCCGCCTTGGCGCGATCGAGCACCATCTCGCGCATCGACGGCGCCAGCACGCCCGACGACTCGAGGAAGCTGATGAAGCCGATCGACGCCTCGCCGAGCAAATCGCGTTCGGCATCGGTGTACAGGCGCATGCCGCTGGCCGATTGCGCGTGCACAGCCGCGTGTGCGCCTTGCGTCAGCCCGGCGAGCCAGGTCAGCGCGTCTTCGATCTCATCGCTGTCGAAGCCCACTGCCGACAGCTTGCGCGTCAACTGCTCGTGTTCGGGGCACGCGTCGGGGCGCCAGTAGTTCTCGTACACGTACACCAACACGTCGAACATGCAACGACTATACCCGAGGGGTCGCTAGGCCTTGCCTGTGCGCTGGTATCTGCCGCCGGGCAACCGCGACACACGGCCGGCCAGTTCGAGTTCGAGCAGCCGCGCACTCAGTTGCGCCGTCGGCCACCCGGTGCGCGCTTGCAATTGATCCATCTCGACCGGCTCGTATCCCATGGCGCTCAGAAGGTCGTCCGGAGGCGCCGCGGTGGCCGGCGCAGCGGACGTCGCCGCCGCTGCCTGCGGCGTCCAGCGCAGCTCTTCGAGTACGTCACGCGCGTCGTCGACCAGCTTGGCGCCCTGCTTGATCAGGGCATGGCAGCCTCGCGACTGCGGCGAATGGATCGAACCCGGGATCGCGAACACGTCGCGCCCCGACTCCAAAGCGTGCCGGGCGGTGATCAACGAACCCGACTCCAGTGCCGCCTCGGCCACCAGCGTGCCCAGGCTGAGCCCCGCGATGATGCGATTGCGCTGCGGAAAGTTCGCTGCCAGCGGTTCGGTGCCGAGGTTGAACTCGCTGACGATCAGACCGCGCTCAGCAATGTGGTGTGCGAGGTCGCGATGGGCACGCGGGTAGACCCGGTCCAGGCCGGTTCCCACCACCGCGATCGTGCCTGCACCGGCGGCCAGCGCCCCTTTGTGGGCCGCGCCGTCGATGCCCAGGGCCAGCCCCGAGACGATGGTCAGGCCGGCGCGGCCCAGGTGCTCGGCAAAAGCGCGCGCATTCTCGGCGCCCTGCGGCGTTGGATTGCGGCTGCCGACGATCGCCAGGCAGGGGCTGTTCAACAGCCCGGCATCGCCTTGCGTGTACAGCAGCAGCGGCGGATCGGCCGTCTGCAGCAGCGCTTGCGGGTAACGCGCATCACCGAGCGCGACCCAGTCGCGGCGCTCCGCACCCTGCAGCCAGGCTTGCAGCGCCGCCAGCGCCGGCGCCAGCGCGTCCGGCACCTCGTCGCTGACGACCATCTGGCCCAGGCATGCTTGGCGGGCCGCGCTCGAGGCTTCGAACACTGCCTGTGGCGTGCCGAAGGCGGCCAACAATTGCCGCGCGCCGGCACGGCCGATGCCCGGCGTCAGCAGCAGCCGCAGCCAAGCCGCGAGCTCGTCGGCCACGTCTGGCGCCATGCGCGCCGCGCCTGGAACCTGATGCCCGTCAGGGCTGGCTGAAGCGGTCGCCCGGCTTGACCGGATCTTCCGACTGCAGGATCAGCGCATAGGAGACGCGATCGAAGACGCGGAAGACGAACAGCGTTCCGATGCGCTCGTCGGGCAGCTTCATCAACGGCCGCGCACGGTCGGTGGTGTCGACCGCCATCGCGCCATCGCGCCATAGCGCCATCACATGGCCGCGCTCGAGGCCGTCGCGCGCGCCCCGGTTGAGCGTGAGGATCTGGTTCTGGCCGGCCGAGATCGCCTCGCCGTAGATGGTGATGATGCGGCCCTTGATCGGCTGGGCGGGCGCGTGCGGCACATAGGCCGCGTAGTCGCGCGGCGGCACCGGCGCCAGGCGGTCGCCGACACCGGCCTCCTGGCGAATGGTTGTCATGCGGAACGTGGCCGGCACGATCTGCGCGCTCTTGCCATCGACCGTTCCCTGCACACCGCTGTCACGCACGAACTCGGCGGTGCCCACGTAGCGCGCTTCGAAGCCCAGCACCTCGCCGGTGTCGGGGTCGACCAGCGGTGTGCTGTCGCGAAACACCCGGAAGTCGCGGTTGCCCTTGAGGTCACCACGCACGTACGCGGTCTCTCCGCGCGACATCAGCACCCGGCCCTCCTGCGAGGCCACGATGCGCGGCGCGGTCGCCAGTTCGTCGGTGGAGAACACCACCGCTTCATTGAGGAACGGACCGATCAGGTGCAGCGGGATCGAGGGAATGGCGCCGTTGTCCAGCGTGTCGGCGCGCACGCGCGGCGACAACTTGACCGTGTTGCCGACCGGCTCGCCAGCGCCGCCCACCGGCTGCCCCACCCGCAGCATCGCGCGGTCACCGACCTTCACGAGGTGCAGCGTCTGGCCGGGATAGATCAGGTGCGGGTTCTTGATCTGCTCGAGGTTCATGCCCCACAGCTCGGGCCAACGCCAGGGCGACCGCAGGAACAGCTTGGAGATGTCCCACAACGTATCGCCACGCACCACCGTGTGCGACTCGGGCGCATTGGGCGCCAATTCGCTCAACGGGATGCCGGCCTGAGCCACTTGACTGGCGGTGTCGCGCTGCTCGGGGGTGACGGGCCAAGTGGTCGCCGCCGGGGCTTGCGCCTGGGCTTGGCTGCACAGCACGGCAAGTGCCGCGCCGACCCACAGGGACAACCGCATGCGTTGATGACTGTGGATCTGGGGTCGGCTCATGAACTCGGTCTCCGCTGGTGGGCAATGCCAAAATCCTGGTGTGGCTCCAGGCGCCTGGCTGACATGGCTGCGTGCCGCGACCAAAGTGGCGACAATGCTCATGCTTCACGGAAGATTCTGCCCATAAACCATTGATGCCGCAATGAAAGCTGCCGCTGATACGCCAACGTGTGGAGCCCATCACACCAAATGCCCGTTGCGGGCGGTCCGCATCGCGGTGGCCTGTATCCACCTGTTCCGGCTTCAACCATGGCTTTGCTGACGATCCTGCGCTATCCCGACCCGAGACTGCACAAGGTCGCCAGCCTCGTGGCGAAGGTCGACGAGCGCGTCCGCCAGTTGGTCAGCGACATGCTGGAAACGATGTACGCAGCGGACGGTGTGGGGCTGGCCGCCACGCAGGTGGACGTGCATGAGCGCGTGATCGTCATCGACACCTCCGAAGAGCGTGATCAGCCGCTGGTGCTGATCAACCCGGAGTTGGTGTGGCGCAGCGACGCGCGGGCCGTCAACGAAGAGGGTTGCCTGTCGGTGCCGACGATCTACGACAAGGTCGAACGCCACGCGGCAGTCACCGTGGCGGCACTCGACCGCGACGGCAAGCCCTTCGAGCGCCGGGTGGAGGGGCTGACTGCGGTGTGCGTTCAGCATGAGATGGATCACTTGCTGGGCAAGGTGTTCGTCGAGTATCTGAGTCCGCTGAAACGCGAGCGCATCCGCGTCAAGATGCAAAAGCGCATCCGCGAGGAGCAGCAGGAACGCCAGCGCGCATGAGCCGCGCGGCCGCTCCGAAGGCAAATTCCGGAGCGCGTAGCGCGAAGGATGCCCAATGAGCGGTCGGCCATGAGGCTCGCCTTTGCCGGCACGCCGGAATTCGCCGCGACCGCCTTGCAGGCCATCATCGTGGCGGGCCATGACGTGACGCTGGTGCTGACCCAGCCGGATCGGCCGGCCGGGCGTGGTATGAAACTGCAGGCCTCGGCCGTCAAGACCCTGGCGTCACACCATGGGCTGGCTCTGCTGCAACCCGCCGGGCTGCGCCTCGATGGCCGCTTTGCGAGCGCCGCGCAGGCCACGCGTCGGGCGCTGCAAGCAGTTGCGCCCGACGCCATGGTGGTGGCCGCCTACGGGCTGCTGTTGCCGCCGTGGCTGCTCGAGTTGCCGCGCCTGGGCTGCCTGAACATCCATGCCTCGCTGCTGCCGCGCTGGCGCGGCGCGGCGCCGATCCAGCGCGCCCTCGAGGCGGGCGACAGCACGACCGGCATCTCGATCATGCAGATGGACACCGGGCTCGACACTGGCGGCGTGTTGCTGGCGCGTTCGCTGCCGATCGACAACGATGACACCAGCACGACGCTGCACGACCGGCTCGCGCCGTTGGGGGGCCGCCTCATCGTCGAGGCCCTCGATCGCCTGACCCACGGCGGCCTTCCCGCAGTGCCGCAACCGGCCGCAGGCGTGAGCTACGCCCGCAAGGTCGAAAAGCACGAAGCGGCACTCGATTGGCGCGTCAGCGCGGCGGCGTTGGAGCGCCGGGTGCGCGCCTTCGACCCGTTTCCGGGCGCGACGCTCGACGACCGCGGCACCACGTTGAAAGTGTGGCGCACTGCGGCGCGGGCCGCACCGGCCGGCGCGCCGGGCGAGGTGCTCAGTTCGTTGCCGGCGCCGCTGCTGGTGGCCTGCGCCGAGGGCGCACTCGAACTGCTGGAGCTGCAGCGGCCCGGCGGCCGCCGGCTGCCGGCCAAATTGTGCTTTCCTGCAGGGGCGCCCCCGGTGGGCCACCGCCTCGCCCACGCGGGCAATTGAACTGCCGGCGTTCAACCGCATCTATGGCGGCAACGCGCACCACCGGAGACCCACACCACCATGTTCAATCTGATGAAGACCGCGATCCTGATGGCGGCCATCACCGCGCTGTTCATGCTGCTCGGCCAGATGCTGGGCGGCCAGAGCGGCATGATGCTGGCGCTGGCGATCGCGCTCGGGCTCAACTTCTTCAGCTACTGGTTCAGCGACAAGATCGTGCTGCGCATGTACAACGCGCGCGAGGTCGACGACACGACCGCGCCGCAGTTCGTGGGCATGATTCGCGACCTGGCCACTCGCGCGGGGCTGCCGATGCCGCGCGTCTACCTGATCGACGAGCAAGCGCCCAATGCGTTTGCGACCGGGCGCAACCCGTCGCATGCGGCGGTGGCGGCGACCACCGGCATCGTGCAACTGCTCAGCGAGCGCGAGCTGCGCGGCGTGATGGCGCACGAGTTGGCGCACGTGAAGCACCGCGACATCCTGATCTCGACCATCAGCGCCACCATGGCCGGCGCGATCAGCATGCTGGCCAACTTCGCGATGTTCTTCGGCGGCCGCAGCGGCGATGGCCGGCCCCACAACCCGCTGGCCGGCATCCTGGTGGCGATCCTGGCGCCGCTGGCGGCCAGCCTGATCCAGATGGCGATCAGCCGCGCGCGCGAGTTCGAGGCCGATCGCGGCGGCGCCGAGATCTCGGGTGATCCGCAGGCGCTCGCCTCGGCGCTGCAGAAGATCCACCACCATGCGCAAGGCATCCCGCTGATGGCTGCCGAGCGCCACCCCGAGACGGCGCAGATGATGATCATGAACCCGCTGTCCGGCGGTGGCCTGCGGGGGTTGTTCTCGACCCACCCTTCGACCGAGGAGCGCGTCGAGCGCCTGCTGGCCATGGCGGTGCGCCGCTGAGGGGCCCCACGCCGCGCTCAAGTTGGCGCGGCGCCGGCCGATACCCAGGGCGTCCCCGTCAACGCAGGCGCCCGCCATGCACGCACGACTGTCCGCCGCCCTGTTGCTTGCCGCCGTTGCCGCGGCGGGCTGCAACCTGTTCGGCAGCGAGGCAGCCGAAGCAGCGGCCGCGCGCCGCGAGGGTGACGGCAAGGCCATCGGAGGCGCGTGCCGGCACGCCGGCCGCGCGATCGAAGACTGCTACACGTTGAACCGCCGCGCCGACAAGGCCGCCGTCTACGCCGGGTGGCGTGAGATGAACGACTACATGCGCGAGAACAAGCTCGAGCCGGTGGCGCCGCAGCTCAGCGCCGAGACGGTCGCGCAGGCACCCGATGGCGAGTCCAGGAAGGGTTCGCGCGGCGGTGCCGAGCGCGCCGCGGACAAGGCAACGGACAAACCAGCAGACAAAGCGGACAAGACGGCTGACAAGCCGGCAGAAAAATCCACCGACAAGCCGCGCAGCAAAGACAGCGGCACGGTGGTCAACGAGAAGTCGCGCAAGAGCGATTCCTGAACAGCGCTGCGGCCCATTCGTGCCGCAAGCGGCGCCCGCACGGCGCCGTAGGACAATCCCCGCATGAGTGAGTCTGCGGCCGCCGCGCCGGCCCTGTGGCGGCACCCGGAGTTTCGGCGTGGCGCACGCGAGATGGTCGGGGTGGCGCTCGGCATTTCCGCCTGGGGCGTGGTCGCCGGGGTGGCGATGGCCAACAGCAGCCTGGGCCCGGCCTGGGCCATCGTGATGTCGTTGCTGGTGTTCTCCGGCACCGGACAGATCGCCTCGCTGCCGCTGCTGGGCAGCGGCGCGCCACTGTGGGTGATCTGGGCGACGGTGTTGTGCGTCAACCTGCGCTTCGTGATCTTCAGCCTGCAGTGGCGGCCCTATTGGGTGCACTTGCCGCTGCGCTGGCGCCTCGCGGTGGCGTACTTCTGCGCCGATCTGAACTACTTCACCTTCGTGCGCCGGTTTCCGAAGGCGGAGCCGGCCCCCGAACAATGGCCGTACTTCTGGGGCGGCATGGTCGTCAACTGGGGCTCGTGGCAGCTGTCGTCGCTGCTCGGCATCGCGCTGGCCCACCAGCTTCCGATGCAGTGGGGCCTGAGCTTCGCCGGCACCACGGCCTTGCTGGCCCTGACCTACACGATGGTGTCGGACCGCAACACCTGGCTGGCCGCCGCGGTGGCCGGCTGCGCTGCGGTGGCTGCCTTCGCGATGCCGTTGCGCCTGAACATCCTGGTGGCGATCGCGGCGGCCGTGGCGGTGGGCGTGGTGCTCGACCACACGATGCCCAAGTCGACGCGCAAGGTCGCCGAGGGAGCCTCATGAGCGCGGCTCGGCCGCTCCGAAGGCGCTCTCTCCCCCTCGGGGGGGCGGCGCGCAGCGCCAAGGGGGCCCTATGAGCACGTGGGAACTGGTGATCATCATCGCCGGCATGATCGCCATCACGCTGATCACGCGCGGCTTCTTCTTCCTGCCGCGCGCACAGCTGCCGATGCCCGCGTGGTTGACCGAGGGCCTGCGCTACGCGCCGCTGGCCGCGATGGTGGCGGTCGTCGCGCCGGAGATCGTGATGACCCAGGGCCACCTGATCACCACCTGGAAGGACGCCCGCCTGTACGGCGCCGCGGCGGCCACCGGCTGGTACTTCTGGCGCCGCGACATGTTCGGCACCATCGTCGCCGGCACCGCCGTGATGCTGGCACTTCGCCTCACTCTGGGCTGGTAGAACATCGATCGCACCGCACATCGGCCGTCCATTCGATTCCCACCATGAACATCCTTCGTTTTCAGGACCTCGTCGCGCAGGGCCAGGTCGCCGGCCGCCGCGTCTTCATCCGCGCCGACTTGAACGTGCCGCAAGACGACAGCGGCCGCATCACCGAGGACACACGCATCCGCGCCTCGCTGGCGTGCATCCGCATGGCGCTCGACGCCGGCGCGGCCGTGATGGTCACCTCGCACCTCGGGCGCCCCACCGAAGGCGCTTTCAAGCCGGAGGATTCGCTGGCGCCGGTGGCGCGACGGCTGGGCGAGTTGCTCGGGCGCGAGGTGCCGCTGCGCGCCAACTGGCTCGACGGCGTCGACGTCGTACCGGGACAGGTGGTGTTGCTCGAAAACTGCCGGCTCAACAAGGGCGAGAAGAAGAACGACGAAGCACTGGCGCACAAGATGGCGGCGCTGGCCGACATCTTCGTGCACGACGCCTTTGGCACCGCACACCGCGCCGAGGCCAGCACCTACGGCATCGCGCAGTACGCCAAGGTGGCGTGCGCCGGACCGTTGCTGGCCGCCGAGATCGACGCCATCGGCAAGGCGCTGAGTGCCCCTCGGCGCCCGCTGATCGCCATCGTGGCGGGCAGCAAGGTGAGTACCAAGCTCACCATCCTGCAGAGCCTGGCCGACAAGGTCGACGGCCTGATCGTCGGTGGCGGCATTGCCAACACGTTCATGCTGGCCGCTGGCTTGGCCATCGGCAAGAGCCTGGTCGAGGCCAACCTCGTCGACCAGGCCCGTGCGGTGATGCAGGCGATGAAGGAGCGTGGCGCCGAGGTGCCGATCCCGCAGGACGTGGTGGTGGCCACCGAATTCAAGGCCGACGCCCGCGCGACGGTGAAGCCGGCCACCGACGTGTCCGACGACGAGCTGATCCTCGACATCGGCCCCAAGACCGCGCAGGTCTTGGCTGGCAAGCTCAAGGCAGCCGGCACGATCGTGTGGAACGGTCCGGTCGGCGTGTTCGAGTTCGACGCCTTTGCCAAGGGCACCGAGACGATCGCGCGCGCAATCGCCGCGAGCCCGGCATTCAGCATCGCCGGCGGCGGCGACACCCTGGCGGCGATCGCCAAGTACGGCATCACAAAGGACATCGGCTATATCTCCACCGGCGGCGGCGCGTTCCTCGAAGTGCTCGAGGGCAAGACACTGCCGGCTTTCGAAATCCTGCAGCGCCGTGCCAATGGCTAGCGGGCGCGCACTCGCGGTGCGGCATGCGGCCGTGATAATGGCCTGGCCTCGCAGCCAAGAACAACAACCGAGATGCCCATGACCCGTGCCACCAAGATCGTCGCCACGCTCGGCCCGGCATCGAGCGACCCGGCCGTGCTCGAACGACTGCTGCGCGCCGGCGTCGATGTGGTGCGGCTGAACTTCAGCCACGGCACCGCGCAGGACCACATCGACCGCGCGCAACTGGTGCGCGACACCGCGGTGCGCGTGGGCAAGCCGGTCGCGCTGATGGCCGATCTGCAAGGCCCCAAGATCCGCGTCGGCAAATTTGCCGAAGGCAAGGTGATGCTCGAGTCGGGTGAGCCTTTCGTGCTCGACGCCGCGCGCAGCGAGCCGGGCGACCAGCAGGCGGTGGGCCTTGACTACAAGGAACTGCCGCGCGACGTGAAGCCGGGCGACACCCTGCTGCTCAACGACGGGTTGATCGTGCTGACGGTCGACTACGTGCAGGCCGAGCGCGTGCACACACGGGTCAAGGTCGGCGGCGTGTTGTCCAACAACAAGGGCATCAACAAGCAAGGCGGCGGCCTCACCGCGCCGGCACTGACCGCCAAGGACATGGAGGACATCAAGACTGCGATGGCCTTCTTGGCCGACTACGTGGCGGTGAGCTTCCCCAAGAGCGCCACCGACATGGAAATGGCGCGCCAACTGGCCAACGTGGCCGGCGAAGCCCACCGTCACAAGCCCGCGATGATCGCCAAGATCGAGCGCAGCGAGGCGATCCCGCAGCTCGAGAACATCCTGCGTGCCAGCGACGGCATCATGGTGGCGCGCGGCGACCTGGCCATCGAGGTCGGCAACGCGGCGGTGCCGGCGCTGCAGAAGCGCATGATCCGCATGGCGCGCGAGCTCGACAAGACGGTCATCACCGCCACCCAGATGATGGAGAGCATGATCGTCAACCCGGTGCCCACGCGTGCCGAGGTGAGCGACGTCGCCAACGCGGTGCTCGACGGCACCGACGCGGTGATGCTCAGCGCCGAAACGGCAGCCGGCAAGTTCCCGGTCGAAACCGTCGAGCACATGGCCCTGATCGCGCTGGAGGCCGAGCGCGCCGAAGAAGTCGAGCTCGAGGCCGATTTCACCAACAAGCACTTCGGCCGCATCGACCAGAGCATCGCGATGGGCGCCCTCTTCACGGCGCACCACCTGGGTTGCAAGGCGATCATCGCGCTCACCGAGAGCGGCTCCACCGCGTTGTGGATGAGCCGGCACCTGATCCACGTGCCGATCTTCGGGCTCACCTCGAAGACCACCTCGGAGCGCCGCATGGCGCTGTACCGCAACGTGCAGCCGATCCTGATGCCCTCGTTCAGCGACCGCGACCGCGCGCTCGCCGAGGCGGAGCGCCTGCTGGTGCAGCGCGGCGTGCTCAAGCCCGGCGACACCTACGCCATCACCTGCGGCGAGCCGATGGGCTACCCGGGTGGCACCAACATGCTCAAGGTGTGCCGGGTCGGCTGAAGGGCGCCTGGTAACCCGCCGGTAACGCAGGCGCGCCTACCGTCGGCCTGCGCCGACCCCCGCCGTGCTGCCGGGGCGGATTGCACGACACTGCCAGCGATGCCGCGCGCCAAGAACATCGATCCACCACCAGGCCAGCGTCCGCGGGCCTGGCAGCTCCGACTGCTGGGCGAACCCGCGCTGATACCCGAGTGCGGCACGCCGATCGTGCTGCCGGCCAAGGACGCGGCACTGCTGGCGGTGGTCGCGCTGTCGGGCCCGGTGAAGGCCGACCATCTGGCCGCGCTGCTGTGGCCGGCTGCCAGCGCGCGCCAAGCCGACACCAGCCTGCGGCAGCGCCTGTTCCGCCTGCGGCGGCGTGCCGACATGCCGCTGGTCGAGAGCGGCGCGCTGCTGCGCCTGGCCGAAGGAGTGCACACCGATCTCGCGGCGACGCTGAAGCGAATCGAAAGCGACGAGCGTGCCGGCGCGCTCGAACTACTCGGCGACCATGAGTTCGAGGACTTGCCCGATCTCGCCGCTTGGCTGCGCGGCGAGCGGCGGCAGTGGCGCGATCAGCGTGATGCGGCGTTGGCGACTGCGGCCTCGCGCTGCGAGAAGGAAGGGGCGATCGTGCGGGGACTGGTCTATGCGCAGCGCCTGATCGACGCCGACCCGCTGGCCGAGCATGCGCAGCGCCGCCTGATGCGGCTGCACTATCTGCGCGGCGACCGTTCGGCCGCGATCGCCGCGTTCGAGCGCTTCGAGCAGCGGCTGAAGGACGAACTCGGCACCAGGCCATCGGCCGAGACCGTCGAGCTGCTGGCCACCATCGAGCGCGGCGGTGCCTCGTTGCCGGCGCGGCGCGCGGTGGCGCCGGCCAGCCTGCTGCGTCCGCCGCGGCTGGTCGGCCGCGAGCGCGAGTGGACGGCGCTGCATCGGGCATGGGCCGGTACGCGGGTCTTCCTGGTGCTCGGTGAGGCCGGCATCGGCAAGAGCCGGCTGCTGAGTGACTTCGCCGCCAGCGAAGCCGGCGCCACGACGCTCGTGCGGGCACGGCCCGGCGACAGCGGGGTGGCCTATGCGGTGATGGCGCGGCTGCTGCGCGCGGTGCTGGCGCAGCACGAACTGGCGTTGACGAGCCAACGCACGCAGGAACTCGCACTGCTGCTGCCCGAGCTGGGCGCGCCGGTCGCGCTGTCTGGCGCAGCGCAGCGGCTGCTGCTGCAGCGCACGGTCGAGGCCGTGTTGCACGACGCCGCGCACCAGGGCCTGCGGGCGCTGGTGGTCGACGACCTGCACTTCGCCGACGCCGCCAGCACCGAGCTGCTGCAGGCGCTGATCGAGGCCGACCCGCTGGCCAGGTTGTGCTGGGGCCTGGCGCAGCGGCCCGCCGATGCCGGCAGCGCGGCACAGCAGTTGCGCCAGGCGCTGGAGGAAGCGCAGCGCGTCGAGGTGGTGGTGCTGGCGCCGCTGGATGGCGAACAACTGCGGGAGCTGGTCGACTCGCTGGGCCTGCCCGAACTGGATGCGGCGCGACTGGCGCCCGCGCTGCTGCGCCACAGCGGCGGCAATCCGCTGTTCGCGCTCGAGACGCTGCGTGACCTCGTGCTGTCGGGCGAGGTCGGCCCGCCCGACGGCCACATTCGACTGCCGCAGCCGTCGACGGTCAGCGCGCTGGTCGAGCGCCGCCTGATGCAGCTGTCGCCGCCGGCGCTCAAGCTCGCGCGGGTGGCGGCGCTGGCCGGCACGAACTTCAGCGCCGACCTCGCTGCAGCGGTGCTCGAGCAGCATCCGCTGGACATCGCCGAGCCGTGGCGCGAACTCGAAGCCGCGCAGGTCATCCGCGACGGCGGCTTCGCGCACGACCTGATCCTCGACACCACCCGCGCGTCAGTGCCGAAACCGATCGGGCAGCTGCTGCACGAGCGCATCGCGCGCCACCTGCAGTCGCACGGCGCGCCCAGCGCCAGCGTGGCAGCGCACCTGGCGGGCGCGGCGCTGTGGCCGCAGGCCGGCGAGGCCTACGCAGCAGCCGCGCAGCAGGCGCAAAGCGCATCGCAGCGCGCGCACGAGGTGCAATGCTGGAACGAAGCGGCATCATGCTTCGACCGCGCCGGCGCACGCGAACGTGCCTTCCGCGCGCGCTGCGACAGCGTGCCGGCGCTGATCGTGGTGCAAGGCGTGGCGCCCGCACGCACGCTGACCGACGGCTTGCTGCAGGCGGCGCGGAGCGACAACGAACGTGCGTCGGCGCTGATCGCGCAAGCGATGGCCGCGTTGATGGCCGGCGACCACGGCACGGGCATCGCGGCGGCGCAGCAGGCGGGCTCGCTGGCGCGCCAACTCGAGTCGCCACGGCTCGACCTCGAGGCCGCCTGCCTGCACGCGGTGGGCCTGACGCTGGCCGGCCGGCCGGCCGAGGCGCTGGCGATCATCGAGCCATGCCGCAGCCTGGTCGAGCGCGAGGCCGACGCCAAGCTGCGTGGCCGCTTCTGGGCCGACTATGCCTACGCGCTCAACGGCGTGCGCCGGCTGCGCGACACCGCGTTTGCCCTGCAGCAGGCGATCGACAACGCGCAATCGCTCGGCGACCTGGCCGAGCTGGCGACGCTCACCTCCAACCTGGCCACCGTGAAGGGCAACCTCGGCCGCATCGACGAGGCGCTCGAACTGGCGCAGCGTGCGCTGGCCATCCAGACCGAACTCGGCGCCACCGACGGGCCCGAAGGCGGTGTCGTGCATGCCTATGTCGGCCTGTACTGCGGGATGAGTGGGCGCTATCGCGAAGCGCTGGAACACCTCGATGCGGCGCTCGAGCGCTTCGCGCGCGACAGGCAGGTACTGTGGATCGCGCTGGCGTCGAACCACAAGGCTCAGTTCCTGATCGACCTCGGGCAGTTCGCGCGTGCACGCCAGACGCTGTCGTACGAGCAGCCGCCGGTGCGTTCGGTGCAGGCACGCGGTGCCAACGTTGCGGCGCGTATCGACCGCGCGCTCGGCCATGCGGCGCACGAGCAGCTGCAGGCGGCCCTGGGTACGCTGACCGGCGGCGACGACCCGCACGTGCGCATGCAACTGATGATCGACGTCGCCGAACACCCGGACCCGCAGACCGCTCTGCAGCGCTGCGACGAGGCGTTGCGCATGGCCCATCAGCTCGAGTTTGCCGGGGTCGCGATGAAGGCGCGACTGCGCCGCACGCACGCGCTGTCGCGCGCCGGCCAGACGCACGATGCGGCGCGGGCAATGCGCGAGCTGGTCAATCAGCTCGAGCGGGTGCCGCCGGCGGACACGTACTTCGGTGAGGCGTGGTGGATCGCCGCGCAGGTATTCGACGCCAACGGCGACAGCGACCACGCGTTGCTCGCACTGGCGCGCGGCGCGCAGTGGGTACGCCGCGTGGCGCTGCCCAACGTGCCCGAGGAGTTCCGCGACAGTTTCCTGACGCGCAACCCGGTCAACCGCGCGCTGCTGGCCGCTGCCGATCGCCGATCGCCGCGGTAGGCGTGTGCCTACGTGGCGCCGAACGTTGCTGGTCGGCGCGCGGGTGGTCTGCACCAGGCCTCGTCTCGGGGGGCGCTGCCGACCAAATTCCGCAGGCCCTCGGACGGAGTGTCGCTAGAATTTCCATCCCTGGTCCGGCGGCGCACCGCCGGCGAAAAGAGCAGCAGCAATTCACCGCGGGGTACACCATGCCACTCGTCTCGATGCGCCAACTGCTGGACCATGCCGCCGAAAACGACTACGGCATTCCAGCCTTCAACGTGAACAACCTCGAGCAGGTGCAGGCCGTCATGAGCGCCGCCGCCGAAGTGGGCGCGCCGGTCATCCTGCAGGCCAGCGCCGGCGCGCGCAAGTACGCCGGCGAGGCGTTCATCAAGCACATGATCCAGGCAGCCATCGAGGCCTACCCGCAGGTGCCCCTGGTGATGCACCAGGATCACGGCCAGAGCCCCGACGTTTGCCGCGGCGCCATCGACCTCGGCTTCAGCTCGGTGATGATGGACGGCTCGCTGCAAGCCGACGGCAAGAGCATCGCCAGCTACGACTACAACGTCGACGTCACGCACAAGGTCGTGTCGATGGCACACGAACTCGGCATCACAGTGGAAGGCGAACTCGGGTGCCTCGGATCGCTGGAAACGATGAAGGGTGACAAGGAAGACGGCCACGGCGCCGAAGGTACGATGACGCGCGAGCAACTGCTCACCGACCCTGAGCAGGCTGCCGACTTCGTCAAGCGCACGCAGCTCGATGCGCTGGCGATCGCCATCGGCACCAGCCACGGCGCCTACAAGTTCACCCGCAAGCCCACGGGCGACATCCTGGCGATCGGGCGCATCAAGGAAATCAACCGCCGCATCCCCAACACCCACCTGGTGATGCATGGCAGTTCCAGCGTGCCGCAGGATCTGCTCGAGCAGATCCGGCAGTACGGCGGCAGGATGAAAGAGACCTACGGCGTGCCGGTGGAAGAGATCCAGGAAGCCATCAAGCACGGCGTGCGCAAGATCAACATCGACACCGATATCCGGCTGGCCATGACCGGCGCCGTGCGCAAGTTCCTGGCCGAGAACCCGGAGAAATTCGATGCGCGCGAATGGCTCAAGCCTGCGCGTGAAGCGGCCTATCGCATCTGCAAGGAGCGCTACCAGCAGTTCGGTTGCGAAGGCCAGGCCGGCAAGATCAAGCCCACCCCGCTGACGGCGATGGCGCAGAAGTACAAGCGCGGGGAACTCGCCCAAACGGTGGTGTGAAGCGCACGCTCATCCGAGCTTGACCGGCAAGGCCTGCCCGTTCGCATGAGCCGGCGGGCTTTTTCTCTTCGGCGTCGCCCTCGGGTTTGCGAGGGGGTGCACGACCTCGCGGCCAATCGATCGGCTCTGGGCACAATAGCCGCTTTCGTCGCGCTGTCGCGGCGATGGGTGACGCCATGACACGCGCGCTGTTCGAGTCCCACCTGCATTCCCTGCCGCTGATCGCGCGCGGCAAGGTGCGTGACAACTACGCCGTCGGCGCCGACCGCATCCTGATGGTCGCCAGCGACCGCATCTCGGCGTTCGACGTCGTGATGAACGAGCCGATCCCGGGCAAGGGCGAGACGCTGACGCGGATGGCGCTGTTCTGGTTCGACAAGCTGAAACACGTCGTGCCGAATCACCTGACCGGA
>DATDJF010000175.1:0-8418 GCA_036520715.1 Burkholderiaceae bacterium
GAACATCACGCCGATCTTCATGCGGATCTGGTTGATGAAGACGACCATGGTGTTGGTCTTCTTGACGGTGGCGGTGAGCTTGCGCAGCGCCTGGCTCATCAGCCGCGCCTGCAGGCCGGGCAACGAATCGCCCATTTCGCCCTCGAGCTCGGCCTTGGGCGTGAGCGCAGCCACCGAGTCGATGATGACCAGATCGACCGAACCCGAGCGCACCAGCGAATCGACGATTTCGAGCGCCTGCTCGCCGGTATCGGGCTGGCTGATCAGCAGCTCCTGCAGGTTGACCCCGAGCTTTTGCGCATAGCCGGTGTCGAGCGCGTGTTCGGCATCGATGAAGGCGCAGGTGCCGCCGACCTTCTGCATCTGCGCCACCACCTGCAGCGTGAGCGTGGTCTTGCCCGAAGACTCCGGGCCGTAGATCTCGATCACCCGGCCACGCGGCAGGCCGCCGACGCCCAGCGCGATGTCCAACCCCAGCGAGCCGGTGGACACCACCTCGATCGGCTCGACGATTTCACCGTCGCCCAACCGCATGATCGAGCCCTTGCCGAACTGCTTTTCGATCTGCGCCAGCGCGGCCTGCAGGGCCTTGGCCTTTTCGGTGTTGAGCGCTTTGACGGGTGCGTCCATCGAGGTCCTCCTGGGGTTGCGGCTGAATTATGGCAGCCAAGCTGGATGTTTGTACAGTACTGCGGCCAAAAATCCGTTTCCCCGGGAGCCGGCGCGGGCGGCGGCCGGTGCCGCAGCCTGCCTAGAATCGTCGCGCGCGCCTGGCGCTCGGCGCTGACGCCGCACAGACCAAGGAGTGCCGATGCGCATCCTGATTGCCGAGGACGACACGGTGTTGGCCGACGGGCTGCTGCGTGCGTTGCGCGCCTCTGGCTATACGGTCGACCAGGTCGGCACCGGTAGCGAGGCCGACGCGGCGCTGGCGGCGCAGGTGTTCGACCTGCTGATCCTCGACCTCGGGCTGCCCAAGCTGCACGGCTTCGATGTGCTGCGCAAGTTGCGTGCGCGCGGCATGACGCTGCCGGTGCTGATCCTGACTGCGGCCGACAGCGTCGAGCAGCGCGTCAAGGGCCTCGACCTCGGCGCCGACGACTACATGGCCAAGCCGTTTTCGCTGCAGGAGCTCGAGGCGCGCGTGCGTGCGCTGACGCGGCGCGGGCTCGGCTCGGCATCCGGCGTGATCCGACATGGCCCGCTGACCTTCGACGCCAGTGGGCGCGTGGCCTACATCCACGATCAGATGGTCGAACTGTCCGCCCGGGAGCTCTCGTTGCTCGAGGTGCTGCTGCAGCGCGCCGGGCGGCTGGTCAGCAAGGATCAGCTCGTGGAGCGCCTGTGCGAATGGGGTGACGAGGTCAGCAACAACGCGATCGAGGTCTACATCCACCGCCTGCGCAAGAAGATCGAGCAAGGGCCGATCCGCATCGCCACCGTGCGCGGCCTCGGCTACTGCCTCGAGAAGATCGCCGCCTGACGGCGGGCGACCGCGTCCGCACTCCCGGCCACCCGCGCTGACCCGATGTTCCAGTTCTTCCCGCCCGAGCGCCGCTCGCTGTTCGGCGAGATCCTCGATTGGATGCTCGCGCCGCTGTTGCTGCTGTGGCCGATGAGCCTGGTGCTCACTTACGCGGTGGCGCAGGACATCGCCAACAAGCCGTACGACCGCGAGCTCGGCGACCTGGCACGCACCATCGCGCGACAGGTCACTTTCGAAGCACGCAACGGCGCTGCGCAGGTGCGGCTGCGCATGCCCGAAGTCGCCGCCGAGATTCTGCGCGCCGACGACACCGACAGCGTCTACTTCCGGGTGCTCGGCGCGCGCGGCGAACACGTGGCGGGCAACACCGAGCTGCCGGTGCCCGACGAGCGGGCCGTGCTTGACGAGCTGCGCTTTCGCGACGACCAGGTCCATGCCGAGCCGGTGCGCATCGCCTACCTGTGGGTGCAAGGCCGCGATGCCAGCGGCGCGCCGTCGCTGGTGCAGGTGGCCGAGACCCTGGGCAAACGCTCGCGCCTGACCACCGAGATCGTCAAGGGCGTGATCATTCCGCAGTTCCTGGTCCTGCCGGTGGCGGTGTTCCTGGTCTGGCTGGCGCTGGTGCGCGGCATCCGCCCGCTCAACGAACTGCAGCAGCGCATCCGACGCCGGCGCAGCGAGGATCTGAGCCCGATCGACGAGTTCGAGGCCCCGGAAGAGGTGGCGCCGTTGGTGGGTGCGATCAACGACCTGCTGGCGCGGCTGGATCAGTCGATCGGCAGCCAGAAGCACTTTCTGGCCGATGCGGCACACCAGTTGAAGACCCCGCTGGCCGGCCTGCGCACCCAGGCCGAGCTGGCGCAGCGCGAGATCGACGCCGGGCAGCAGGATGCGCGCTCGCTGAAGCGCTCGCTGCAGCAGATCGCCCATTCGAGCCAGCGCGCGGCGCACATGGTCAACCAGTTGCTGGCCATGGCACGCGTCGAGGACAAGGAATCGGCGCTGCGCAAGCAGGAGGTGCGCCTGTCGCGGCTGGCGCGCGAGGTGGTGCGCGACTTCGTGCCGCGCGCGATGGACAAGCGCATCGACCTCGGCTACGAAGGCCCGGACGACGACGACGGGCCGACGCGGCTGATCGGGCAGCCGCTGCTGATCCGCGAGTTGATCCGCAACCTGGTCGACAACGCGCTGCAATACACGCCGGCAGGCGGCGAGGTCACCGTGCGCGTCACGCCCGATCCGTTCGGCCAGGTGGTGGTGCTGCAGGTCGAAGACTCCGGGCCCGGCATTCCCGAGCCCGAACGCGAGCTGGTGTTCCGGGCCTTCTACCGCGTGCTCGACAGCCAGACCGACGGCAGCGGCCTCGGGCTGGCGATCGTCAAGGAGATTGCGTCCCGCCACGACACCACCGTGGCGGTGGCCGATGCCCGGCCGCGGGCGACGGCCACGCTGGCGAGCCAAGGGCCGGGCGCGTTGTTCACGCTGCGCTTCCCGTTGGCCGGCGCTGCGCCGGCTGGCTGACGGCCGAGGCGCCCGAGCGTGCGGCCGTGGTGCCGTCAGGCGCGCTCGGGTGCCATCAAGCGTCGCATCAGGGTGAGCAGGCTGGCGTCGTCGAGCGACGCCAGGCCCGACGCGCAGGCGCGCTCGAAGAGCTGTTGCGCCACCGCGCCGAGCGGTGGCTGCAGGCCGGCGTCGCCGGCCATCGCCAGGGCCAGCGAGGTGTCCTTGGCCAGCAGGGTGGTGTGGGCGCGCGGCTCGAAATCGCCCGCCAGCGCCCGCGGCAAACGATCGCAGCCGATCCAGCTCTGGGCGCTCGACTGCTCGAACACCTGCAGCGTACGCCGCGCGTCGAGCCCCAGGCGCTCGGCCAGCGCCAGCGCCTCGGCGGCGGCCGCCAGGTTGTCGGCGGCCAGCAGGTTGTTGACCAGCTTGGTGCGCGCGCCGTCGCCGATGCGCTCGCCGAGCCGCACCAGCCGCGACGACAGTTCGCGCAAGACCGCTTCATGGCGCTCGAACACCGCGTCGGCGCAGGCCACCATCAGGCTCATCGTGCCGTCTCGCGCGCGCGCCGGGCCACCCGACATCGGCGCGTCGATGCATGGCACGCGCAAACGATCCAGGCGCGCCGCGATCGCCTCGATCTCGCGCGGGCCGATCGTCGAGCACACCATCACCGTCGAGTGCTGGTGCAATCCGGCGTGCGCACCCCGTTCGCCGAACAGCACGGTGTCGCATTGCGCGGCGTCGACCACGGCGACGATCAACAGGTCGCAGCGCTCGGCCAGGGCGGCGCTGTCGGATGCGGTGGACGCGCCAGCGGCCACTGCGTTGGCCACGGCCTCGGGCCGGATGTCGCGCACGATGACGCGGCGGCCCCGCTCGAGCAGCCGCTGCGCCATCGCCTGGCCCATGTTGCCGACGCCGACCACCCCGATCGGTGCCGCCACAGCCGAGCGCACGGTCATCAGCTTTGCATCAGCGGCCGGCTGCGCGCAATCGACATCAGCAGCCCGAGCCCCAGGCCCAGCGTGACCATCGCGGTGCCGCCGTAGCTGATGAACGGCAGCGGCACGCCCACCACCGGCAGCACGCCGCTGACCATGCCCATGTTGACGAAGGCGTAGGTGAAGAAGCTCAGCGTGATGGCGCCGGCCAGCAGGCGGGCGAACACGGTGGGCGCCTCGCCGGCGATCATCAGGCCGCGCAGGATCAGAAGCGTGAAGGCGATCAGCAGGCAGCCGACGCCGAGCAGGCCGAACTCCTCGCCGAACGCGGCGAAGATGAAATCGGTGGTGCGCTCCGGGATGAACTCCAGGTGCGTCTGCGTGCCGTTCATGAAGCCCTTGCCGGTGACGCCCCCCGAGCCGATGGCGATCATGCCCTGGATGATGTGAAAGCCCTTGCCGAGCGGGTCGGTCGTCGGGTCGAGCAGCGTGCAGACCCGATGCTTCTGGTACTCGCGCAGTCCCGGCCACACCATGCTCGGGTCGCACAGCCGGTCCTGGCTCACGATCAACGTGATGATGCCGGCGGCGCCGATCACCAGCACCGGCACGATCAGCTTCCACGACAGGCCGGCAAAGAAGATGACGTACAGGCCGGCCGACAGGATCAGGATCGCGGTGCCGAGATCGGGCTGCTTGACCACCAGCCCCACCGGCACCAGCAGCAGCACCGCGGCGATCGCGAAGTCGCTTGCGTGCAAGCGCCCCTCGCGCTTCTGGAACCACCAGGCCAGCATCAGCGGCACCGCGATCTTCAGGATCTCGCTCGGCTGGATCACGACGCCGACGTTGAGCCAGCGTGTGGCGCCCTTCTTGGTGATGCCGAACACGGCCGTGGCCACCAGCAACCCCACTCCCAGCGCATACAGCGGCACCGCCAGGCCCATCAGCTTCTGCGGCGGGATCTGCGCGACGATGAACATGATCACGAAGGCGATCGCCATGTTGCGCGCGTGATCGACGAAACGGGTGCCGTGATCGAAGCCCGCCGAGTACATGGTGATCAGGCCGGCCGCCGCCAGCAGCGCGGCCACCACGCCGAGCGTGGCGTCGAAGCCGCTGAACATCGGGCGCACCCGCTGCCATGGCGTCGGCTGGTCGAAGACGGCGCTCATGTCGCCCCCTTGGACCTACGGGCCTGCCCCCCGAGGGGGCGCGAGCGCCTTCGGAGCGGCCACGCGGCGCTCATCGCGTCTCCTTGGCGAGCTGCGCGTCCAGCGGCGCAGGGCCGGCGACGGTCAGCCCGGGCAGCGGATAGTCCTCGGCCGGTCGCGGCTTGCCCACCGGCGTGGTGGCCTTGCCTTGCTGGACCAGTGCCATGTCCTCCGGGCTCGGCACCTGGCCGAGCATCAGGTAGTCGAACACACGCCGTGCGATCGGCGCCGCGGCGTCGGAGCCGAAGCCGGCGTTCTCGATGATCACGCCCAGCGCCACGGTGGGCATCTCCAGGGGCGCGAACGCGATGTACAGCGAGTGGTCGCGCTGTGCCTCCTCGAGCTTGGCGGCGTTGTACTTCTCGTTGGCCTTGATCGACACCGCCTGCGCAGTGCCGGTCTTGCCGCCGGTCTTGTACGGCGCGCCGATGAACGAGCGCACCGATGTGCCCTCCTGCGTGACGCCGTACATCGCGCGGGTGATCAGCTCGACGTGCTCGCGCTTGAACGGCAGCGGCTCCAGCGCATCGCTGGCGACACGCTTGCGTTCACGCGTCACCACGTCTTCGATGTCGCGCACCAGGCGCGGCTTGTAGCGCTGGCCGCCCGCCACCAGCGTGGCGGTGGCGCTGGCCAGCTGCAGCGCGGTGAAGTTGTTGTAGCCCTGTCCGATGCCCAGCGAGATGGTCTCGCCGGCGTACCACTTCTGCATCTCCGGCCGTTTGTATGCCTTGCGCTTCCACTCGGTGGACGGCAGCAGGCCGGTCAGCTCGCCGTCGATGTCGATGCCGGTCTTGCGCCCGAAGCCGAACGGCAGCAGCTGCTCGTACATCAGGTCGACACCGAGCTCGTTGGCCAGCGAGTAGTAGTAGACGTTGCTCGACTTGACGATCGAGCGTGTCATGTCCACCGGCCCGAGCCCCTTGTCGCCGTGGCTGCGGAACACGTGGTTGCCGAACTGGTAGGTGCCGCCGTCGTGGATCACGGTATTGGGGCCACGCTTGCCGCTGTTCAGCGCCGCCATCGCCATGAAAGGCTTGAAGGTCGACCCCGGTGGATAGGTGCCGCGCAGCGCCCGGTTGAGCAATGGCTTGTCGATCGACTCGTTGAGCTCGCGCCAGTTGTCGACGTCGATGCCGTCGACGAACAGGTTGGGATCGAAGCTCGGCTTGCTGACCAGCGCCAGCACCTCGCCGTTGCGCGGGTCGATCGCCACCAGCGCACCGCGGCGCTCGCCGAACATCTGCTCGGCCAGCGCCTGCAGCTTGATGTCCACCGACAGCCGCAAGGTGTTGCCCGGCGTGGCGCCGTGGCTGTCGAGCCGCCGCACGGCACGGCCACCGGCGCTGGTCTCGACCTCTTCATAGCCGGTGACGCCGTGCAGCTCGTCCTCGTAGGCCTGCTCCAGGCCGAGCTTGCCGATGTACTCGGTGCCCTTGTAGTTGGCCTGGCGGTCGTCGTCCCACTCCTCGATCTGCTTCTTCTCGGCCTGGTTGATGCGGCCGATGTAGCCGATCAGGTGAGCCCCGGTTTCACCCAGCGGATAGTGGCGAAACAGCCGCGCACGCACGTCGACACCCGGAAACCGAAAACGCTGCGCCATGAAGCGCGCCACTTCCTCATCGGTGAGCTTGGTGCGGATCGGCAACGACTCGAAGTTCTTGCTGTCGTCGAGCAGCCGCTTGTAGCGCCGGCGGTCGCGCGTCTGGATGTCGATCACCTGCGCCAGCTGGTCGATCACGGTGTCGAGCGGCGCACTCAGCTTGGCCGGCGTGATCTCCAGCGTGTAGGCCGAGAAGTTGGTGGCCAGCACGATGCCGTTGCGGTCGAGGATGAGGCCGCGGTTGGGCACGATCGGCACCACCGCGATGCGGTTGGCCTCGGCCTGCGTCTGCAACTCCTCGTGCTTCCAGATCTGCAGCCAGGCCAGCCGCGCGCCGAGCAGCGCGAAGCCGAACAGCACGAACGCCGCCGCCGCAAACAAGCGGCCGCGAAAGCGGTCCAGCTCCAGTTCGACGTTGCGCAGCTCGATCATGGCGGGGCTCGGAGTGTGACCTACAGCGGCCGGTTCTCGTCGGGATCGGGCGCGCGCCGCTGCGGCGCCAGCAGCACCCATACCGCCACCGGCCACAGCGCGGCCTCCAAGGTCGGCGCGCCGAGCAGCTGCCAGCCGGGAAAGCTGCCCCCGGAGACCAGCCGCACCGCGAGCGAGACACCGTGCGCAGCCGCGAACAGCGGCCACACCTGCAGCGCCTGCTCGAGCACCGAGAACCACAACAGCCGCCGATGCATGGTGACGGCCAGGAAACTCAGCAGCGTGTAGGCCAGCGCGTGCTGCCCGAACAGCGCACCCTGGTGCACGTCCATCAGCAGACCGAGCACGAACGCGATGCCGACGCCGACACGCAGCGGCTGATGCACGTTCCAGAACACCAGCACCAGCGCCAGCAGATCGGGCATCGCGGCCTGGCGCCCGAGCGGGATCAGGTTGAAGCCGAGCGCGAACACCAGCGACGCCGCGATGAACAGCGGATTGACCGGCAGCAGCAACTGGTCGGACCCGCGCGGCATGATCATCGCTTGGTCCCCCGCTGGCGGCCCGGCTTGGCGGCGGCCTCGACCTCGGGCTCCGGCCGTGCCGGCATCTGCGTGGTCAGCGGATCGAGCACCAGCACATGGCGCACGCCGTCGGGCCGCGCATTGGCCAGCAGGCTGATGCGCGCAAAGCCCGAGTCGACCTTGCGATCGACCTTGACCACGGTGGCCACCGCGAGGCCGGGCGGGTACACGCCGTCGACGCCGCTGGTGATCAGCAGGTCGCCGGGCTGCACGTCGGCATTGCCGGACATGAAGCGCAGCTCCATCAGGTTGCCGTCGCCGCCGGAGCCGAAGGCGGCGCTGCGCTGCTGCGTGCGCGGGTTGAGCACCGGAATCGCCGCGTCCTTGTCGGCCAACAGCGTGATCTCCGAGGACAACGGGTAGACGCGTGTCACCTGGCCGAGCACGCCGGCGTCATTGATGACCGGCGAGCCGAGCAGCACGCCCTGGGTCGAGCCGCGGTCGATGAACACCTTGCGCGAATACGGGTCGGTGGCCTCGTACAACACCTCGGCGGTGTGGCTGCGCACGACGAGCGCGGGTCGCAAATCGAGCAGCGCGCGCAGGCGCGCATTCTCGGCCGCCAGTTGCTCGACCCGGGTCGCGCGCTCCGCTTGCGCCACCAGCTTGGCGCGCGCGTCGCGTTCGCTGGCGATCGCCTGGTTGAGACCTTGCA
>DATDJF010000176.1:0-3134 GCA_036520715.1 Burkholderiaceae bacterium
CGGTTCATGGCGGTGCGTGGCTGTGGTGGCAACTTTACCGCTGGTGGCGCCGCAGGGTGGCTCGTATCATCGTGTGCATGAGAAGGTTCGCTGCCTGCTGTCTGCTCATCTGCGGCGCCCCGCTGGCGGCCGCGCCGATCGACGAGCTGGCGTGGCTCGCCGGCTGCTGGGCCGCCGAGCGAGGCGACGCCGGCTCCGGCGAGATCTGGATGGCGCCCGCCGGCGCGGCCTTGCTCGGCATGTCGCGCACCGTGCGTGGCGGCCGCACGGTGGCGCACGAATTCATGCAAATCGTCGACGGCACCGACGGCATGAGGTTCATCGCGGCGCCGTCGGCCAAGCCGGCGGCGAGCTTTCGCGCCATCCGCGTCGAACCGCGCCGCGTGACCTTCGAAAACCCGGACAAGGATTTTCCGCAGCGGGTGATCTACGAATCGCCCGACGACGCCACGCTGGTCGGCCACATCGAAGGGCAACACGACGGGCGCGAGCGTCGCGTCGACTTCCCGATGAAGCGTGTGCCGTGCCCCGGCGCTGCACCCTGAACGCTGCCGTGACCGCTGCTCGTTCGCTGTGGGACATCTCGCCGCCGGTGCACGAGCAGGCGCCGGTGTTTCCCGGCGACACGCCGTATCGGCAGCGCTGGCAAGCCACGATCGGAGTCGATTGCCCGGTCAACGTGAGCGCGATCGAGCTGTCGCCGCACGTGGGTGCGCATGCCGACGCGCCGCTGCACTACGACCCGGCCGGGGCCACGGTGGGCAGCCTGCCGCTGGACCCCTACCTCGGCCACTGCCGCGTGATCCACGCCATCGCTTGCGGGCCGTTGATCGAGTGGCAGCACCTCGAGCATGCGCTGTCCGGCTTGCCGGCCCGTGTGCTGGTGCGCACCTACGCACGCGCGCCGCTCGCGCGATTCGACGATGCGCTCACCGGTTATGCGGCCGCCACCATCGAGCGCCTGGCCGCGCTGGGCGTGACGCTGGTGGGCATCGACACCGCGAGCATCGATCCGGCGGACAGCAAATCGTTGCCGAGCCACCAGGTGGTGCGGCGGCTGGGGCTGCGCGTGCTCGAGAACCTGGTGCTCGACGAGGTGCCCGAGGGCGACTACGAGCTGATCGCCTTGCCGCTCAAGCTGATGCAGGCCGACGCCTCGCCGGTGCGGGCTGTGCTACGGAGCCTGACATGAACGCACCACGCTCCACCCGCAGCGCACCGACCCGCGAGCAGTTCGCCGCGCTCGACGCGGCCGACCGGCTGGCGCCATTGCGCCAGTTGTTCGAGCTGCCGCCAGAGGTGATCTACCTCGACGGCAATTCGCTGGGTGCGCTGCCCAAGGCCACCGCCGACCGCGTGCAACGTACCGTGCGCGACGAGTGGGGCCGCGGGCTGATCACGAGCTGGAACCATGCCGGCTGGATCGATCTGCCGCGCCGCCTGGGCGACAAGATCGCCCGCCTGGTGGGCGCCGCGCCCGGCGAGCTGGCGGTGGCCGACTCGACCTCGGTCAACCTGTTCAAGGTGCTGTGGGCCGCGCTGGCGTTGCAGCGCCAGCGCTCGCCG
Source organism: Burkholderiaceae bacterium (assembly GCA_036520715.1). Classification (GTDB taxonomy): domain Bacteria; phylum Pseudomonadota; class Gammaproteobacteria; order Burkholderiales; family Burkholderiaceae_C; genus JAEUPI01. Next base: position 1,567 of record DATDJF010000176.1, read on the forward strand.
CAACGCCGCGTGATCGTGAGCGAGCGCAGCAACTTTCCGACCGACCTGTACATCGCGCAGTCGATCGCTGCGAGCCACGCCTGTGAATTGCGCCTGGTCGATGCGGACCACCTCGCCGCCGCGCTCGACGACACGGTGGCCGTGCTGATGCTCACGCACGTCAACTACCGCACCGGACAGATGCACGACATGGCTGCGCTCACGAGTGCCGCGCACGCCGCCGGCGCGCTGACGGTGTGGGACCTCGCGCATTCGGCCGGCGCGGTGCCGGTGGACCTCAATGCGGCGCAGGCCGACTTCGCGATCGGCTGCGGCTACAAGTACCTCAACGGCGGCCCCGGTGCACCGGCCTTCGTGTGGGTGCATGCGCGGCACGCCGGCGGCTTCGAGCAACCGCTCGCCGGCTGGATGGGCCACGCGGCGCCGTTCGAGTTCGGCCCCGAGTACCGGGGCGCCAGCGGCATCACGCGCGCGTTGTGCGGCACGCCGCCGGTGTTGTCGATGGCCGCGCTCGAGTGCGGTATCGATACGCTGCTTGCCGCCGAACCGTATGGCGGCATGGCAGCGCTGCGCGAGAAGTCGCTCGCGCTGACGCGCGCCTTCACCGAGCTGGTCGACGCGCGCTGCGCGGACCATGGCTTCGTCGTGGTCTCGCCGCGCGTCGATGCGCAACGCGGCAGCCAGGTGTGCCTCACGCGCGACGACGGCGCCCATGCGATCGTGCAGGCGCTGATCAGTCGCGGCGTGATCGGCGACTTCCGCGCCGGTGGGTCGGGCCTGCCCGACATCCTGCGCTTCGGCTTCACGCCGCTGACGCTGCGCTTCGTCGACGTGTGGGACGCCGTGGAGCATCTGCGCCAGGTGATGCACAGCGGCGAATGGCGGCAGCCGCGCTTCGGCCAGCGCCAGGCGGTGACGTGATGCGCAACAACGCACGGGCCTGCGGCGCGGCCAAGGCCATACCGCGCAGTGCTCCGCGGAGCGCCGCCTAGAATTGACGATCGCGCCCGCGACGTCGGCGGGCCGCCACGGGAGTGCAGCATGGACAGCCGGATCAGCGTGCAGCGCGAGCGCATCGAAGGGGTTCGCGAAGCGTTGGCGCAGCACGGCGCGCATGCGCTGCTGGTGCCTTCGGCCGACCCCCACCTGTCGGAGTACCTGCCGGCACGCTGGCAAGGCCGGCAATGGCTGTCGGGTTTCACCGGCTCGATGGGCACGCTGGTCGTCACGCTCGACCGCGCCGCGCTGTTCGCCGACAGCCGCTATTGGGTGCAGGCCGAGGCCGAGCTCGGCGGCAGCGGCATCGATCTGGAAAGGATCCCCACCGGCGCAGCGGCCCACCACATCGAGTGGATCGTGCGCGCGCTCGCCAAGGGCCAGAGCCTGATGGTCGACGGCGAAGTGCTCGGCCTGGCCTCGGCGCAGCAACTCCGCGCGGCGCTCGACAAGGCCGGCATCACGCTGCGCACCGATGCCGACGTGCTGGCCGAGGCGTGGCCCGGACGTCCCGAATTGCCGGCCCGCGGCGTGTACGAGCACCTGGCGCCGCAAGCGGTGGAAACACGCAC